>SVED01000017.1 GCA_015057515.1 Lachnospiraceae bacterium | reverse complement strand
GGGACAAGTGTACTCACTGCTTACTCTGTACTCCTGTATGTCCTGACAGTTCTATTCCTGTCAAGGATGGCAAACGAGAGGATTTCGATTACGACCACTGTAAAGGTTGCGGTATCTGTGAAAGAGTCTGCAGCTTCGGTGCTATAACTATGAAGGAGGGTATGTAATATGTCTATTCGCGAAAGAATGTCTGGAAACGAGGCAGTTGCTTACGCAATCAAACAGATTAACCCTGATGTTATGCCTGCATTTCCTATTACTCCTTCCACAGAGATACCACAGATGGTATCCACATTTATTGCAAATGGTGAAATTGACACAGAGTTTATACCTGTAGAGTCAGAGCACAGTTCAATGAGTGCTACTATGGGTGCTTCAGCAGCAGGTGCAAGAGCTTTAACTGCTACTTCTTCCTGTGGTCTTGCTTATATGTGGGAACTCCTTTATGTAGCAGCCTCTGATAGACTTCCACTTGTACTTGCTCTTGTAAACCGTGCTCTTACAGGTCCAATTAATATTAACTGCGACCACTCAGATTCTATGGGCGCAAGAGATGCTGGTTGGATTCAGATTTATGCCGAAAATAATCAAGAGGCTTATGATAACTTTATTCAGTCATTTAGAATTTCCGAACATCCAGATGTTATGTTACCATTTATGGCTTGTCAGGATGGATTTATCACAAGCCACGCTGTAGAAAACATTGAGCTTATTGAGGACGACAAGGTTAAAGCCTTCGTGGGTGAATATAACCCTGAGAACTACCTTCTCAATGCTGATATGCCTATGGCAGTTGGTCCTTATGCAACTTCTCCATTTTATATGGAAACTAAGATGAACCAGAGACTTGCTATGAAGAATGCTAAAAAGGTTATTTTAGATGTGGCTAAGGAATTTGAAGCTATTTCCGGAAGAAGTTATGGTTTCTTTGAAGAATATTGTTTAGAGGATGCTGAGTATGCCATAGTTATTATGGGTTCTGCTGCAGGTACAACCAAGGATGCCATCGACGCACTTCGCGCTAAGGGTATCAAGGCTGGTTTACTTAAAATCAGAGTATTCAGACCATTTCCTGGTGAAGAAATTGCTCAGGCACTTAAGCATGTTAAAGCGTGCGCAATTATGGACAGAGCTGAAAGCTTTTCCGCATGTGGCGGTCCTGTAGGCTCAGAGCTTAAGGCTGCTATGTTTGATGCAGGTGTTAATGTTAAGGCTGTCAATTACTTCTACGGTATAGGCGGACGTGATTACACCGTAGAATCAGCTACTGAAGTATTTAATGATTTAATGAAGATTGCTGATGGTTCCATGGAGCCTGAGAACTTCAAGTATATTGGTCTTAGAAAGTAACGGAGGATATCGAGATGGCATTTAATTTTAAAGAGGTTATGAATAAGCCGGAACGTCTTGCTCCGGGACATAGAATGTGTGCAGGCTGTGGTGGAACTATTGTTGCAAGAACAGTACTTCGTGCCCTTAAGCCTGAAGATAAAGCAGTCATTGGAAATGCAACCGGATGTATGGAGGTTTCTACTTTTATGTACCCATACACAGCTTGGGAGGACAGCTATATGCACAATGCATTCGAAAATGCAGGTGCTACCCTCTCTGGTATCGAAACTGCTTACAATGCCCTTAAGAAAAAGGGAAAGGTTACTGACAACTACAAATTTATCACCTTTGGTGGTGATGGTGGTACATACGATATCGGTTTCCAATCACTTTCAGGTGCAATGGAAAGAAATCATGATTTAGTTTATGTATGCTACGACAATGGTGCCTATATGAACACTGGTATTCAGCGTTCTTCAGCAACTCCGATGTATGCTGATACTACCACTACCCCAGTTGGCAGTCAGTCAGTTGGTAAGATGCAAAATCGTAAAGATCTTGCTTCGATTATTGCCAGCCACGATGTTCCATATGTTGCTCAGTCTACACTCATAGGAACTATGAAGGATTTATACGAGAAAGCCGAAAAGGCAATATATACTCCAGGTGCCGCATTCCTTAACGTTATGGCACCATGTCCACGTGGATGGAGATACGATACACCTGATATTATGAAGATATGTAAGCTTGCAGTTGAGACATGCTACTGGCCACTGTTTGAGGTTGTTGAAGGCAAGTGGATATTAAACTACGAGCCAAAAAAGAAGCTTCCTATTGAGGACTTCTTAAGACCACAGGGACGTTTCGCACATCTTTTCAAGCCTGGTAATGAGGACCTTTTGGTTCAGTATCAGGAAGAGGTTGACAGACGTTGGGATGATTTACTCTTCAAATGTTCTAGATAAACATTCAAAGAAGGTTAATAAAACACAACAAATCCAAAAGACATCACATATTTTAAACCAATATGTGATGTCTTTTTTTTAGATATTTACTTTGTCATTTCTATTTTCTTTCTTTTAATAATATCAAGAGCTGTTTCCATATCCTCAATATCCCATACCGCTGTTTCCATGGGGCATAAGCCAGTCTTGGTTCTATTGATAATAGCATCAACCAATAGATTATATTCTGCCTTAATGCCAGCCCTTTTCAATACATTTAAGGCTGGTTTGCTTATAATGGATGCATACAAGTGTTTAATGCCCAGACACTCATACAAAAAAGCCGCAGCCTTTCCTACTACCTTATCAACCGCACATGCATCTTTAAAATCGCAATCTTCTTTTATCCAGTCTAACAAAGGGTCAACACCTCTTTTTACACTTGTATATATTCTATCACCTTTAACTACAACACAAGTATAATCGGAGTTGAAAAAAATGGATTTTGCTTTTAACATATCATTACCCATAGATATGCTCCTTTTATTCTCCACCATATTGCTTTTTCTCTATAACTGCAAATACAGTTGAAATCAATATAAGCTGTAAAACTATACCAACAATACCCAAAGCAAAAGAAGTTAATATAATCTTTGGTGCAACCTTTCCTGCAAAACCGTAAAAGCTAACTAAAATAGCAATTGCCTTCACAGCTCTTCCCAATATCTGAACAAGTAAAATCTTACACAAACTATTTATATTGATACTTCTCAAAAGACCTCCGAAAACACCATATGCAACAAGTTCAACTACAATAAACGGCAACATAATGGCACCTGGCATTCCTGTTATTATACAACTTATGATAGGTGCGCAAAGTCCCACAAAGACACCGGCAACAGTACCTGCATAAAGGCCAATGAATATAACAGGAAAATGCATTGGTAAAAATACTTCCCCCAAGCTGCTTCCAACCCCAATTTTCATACCTACGAGGTGGAAAATCTGTGGCAATATAACTGCTATGGCTATAGCTATTGTACTGATTATTGCCTGATATTTTATGCTATATCTGGTTATAATACCTTGATTGTTCATACTACTCCTCCTTCATCTTATCCGCGAAATCTCTCATAACTTCAGAGATTTTTATGTTCTGTGGACACACAGCCTCGCACTTTTTACATCCCACACAGGCATGAGGCCACTTTTCCTGTGGCATAGCCTTCAATGCAAAAGGTGCCAAAAAACCTCCACCAGTAAAGCAATGTTCATTGTATAACTCTATTATCTTTGGTATATCTATACCCTTAGGACAATGGGTTGTACAATATCGACAGGAGGTACAGGCAAGAGCAATTTTACTCACCATCTGTTTTGAAATGTCCATTAATGTATCATATTCTTCCTGATTTAATGGTTTTTCATCCTTATATGTTTCTATATTATCCACCAACTGTTTTTGATTAGACATACCAGACAATGTCACTGTAACCTCTGGTATAGTCTGTAAAAATCTAAATGCCCATCCAGGAACTGTCTCATCTGGTCTAAGAACCTTGAGTCTATCTTCATATTCCTTTCCAATAGATGCAAGTTTACCACCTCTTAGGGGCTCCATTACCCATACAGGAATATCATATTCCTTAAGAAGCTCCAACTTAGATTTTGCATCCTGAAAATCCAAATCTATGTAGTTTAACTGAACCTGACAAAATTCCATATGCTTGCCATAGGCATCCATGAAACGCTTCATAGTTTCATATGTACCGTGAACAGAAAAACCCAGATGTCTAATTCTTCCGTTTTCCTTTTGTTTCATCAGATATTCAAATATTCCATACTTAGGGTCCAAATATCCATCTATATTCAGCTCACATACATTATGGAACAAGTAAAAGTCAAAATATTCCATACCTGTCTTTTCAAGCTGTTTCTCAAAAATTTCTTCTACCTTGTTCATATTATTCTTGTCATATCCCGGAAATTTGGTAGCGAAATAATATGAATCTCTCGGATACTTATTAAGTATCTTTCCAATCACAAGCTCCGACTGTCCGTCATGATAGCCCCATGCAGTATCATAGTAATTGACACCATTTTTCATAGCATAGTCTATCATTTCCTCGGTAGCTTTTACATCGATATTATTGTTTTCGCCCCCCACAATAGGTAATCTCATTGCCCCCATACCTAAAGTGGAAAGCTTTTTACCTTTAAAATCTTTAAAAATCATATTCAACCGCACCTTTCCTTAGAATAATTTGTATGTTTCGATTATATCATACCTTCCGCATATGTATATCTTTTTTTACTGAGCTATAGCACAATATAATTGCCATAGTAATACCCCCTATGTTAAAATTTAACAAGGGGGTATTACTATGACTGATAACAAAAAATGGTTAGTATGTATACACTATATTACCGTCAGTTTAAGATGGTGTCTTTTCTCTATCGCCACAGGTCTTTTATGTGGTCTTGTTGGCACGGGTCTGTCATATATGATTGTTGGCGCAAATGCGCTCAGAAGTGAGCACAACAACATAATATGGTTTTTACCCATTGCAGGACTATTAATTGTCAAAATATATCACATGCTGGATATTCCAGAAGACAAAGGTCCTGATCTCATCTTCGACTCCATAAGAGAGCAAAATCATATTCCACTTCAGGTTACAATAACCAGTGCTGTATCAACTGTTATTACCCACCTTTTTGGTGGCTCAGCAGGACGAGTTGGTGCCGCCCTACAAATCGGTGGTGGATTGTCCTCTGGCATGAGTAAACATTTTAAACTTAACCCAAAGGATCGTAGTCTCTTTATTATGTGCGGAATGTGCGGTCTGGTAACAGTGCTATTCGGAACACCACTCGCTGCCACATTTTTGGCAATGGAAGTTATTAGTGTCGGTGTTATCTACTACGCAGCTTTACTACCATGCCTGGTAACTTCTATCACTGCTTTTTTTGTAGCTCAATTTTTTGATTTAACACAGATGCAATACATCTTGGAAAATATTCCTAAAATATCAGCCATACCACTCCTAAAGGTAGGTCTTTTTGCTACCGCTTGTGCAATTGTAAGTATACTGTTTTGTTCTTCCATAAAAGAACTTAACGTTGTAATAAAAAATAAAATACCCAACCCTTATATACGCGTTGTTATAGGTGCCTTCGCCATAATAGGTCTAACTTTACTGATAGGGGAGCAAACCTACAATGGTTCAGGTAACGACCTTCTAAATCACGCATTAGTGGAAGGTTCAGCCAAGCCTTGGGATTTTGCCTTAAAATTACTTTTTACAGCTATTACATTATCCTGTGGATTCAAGGGTGGCGGTGTATTTCCTGCATTTATAGTGGGTGGCACCTTCGGTGCCTGCTTTGGACCATATTTCGGTCTTAATCCACAATTTGCAGCTGCCATAGGTCTTATATCCGTCTTCTGTGGAGCTGTAAATTGTCCTATTGCAAGTATACTTTTAGGTGCAGAAATATTTGGTGGTGCAGGAGTAATATACTTTGCCATTGCCAGTGCAATAAGCTTTGTATTTAGTGGATATTTTACTCTTTTCCCTGGTCAGGACTTTATATATTCCAAGCTTAGAATTGAGTACAGAAGCTCCAACCTAAGACGTAGAGAACCGGAAGAATAACCCGCTAAAAAAGCTCTAACTGGATGTCAAATCTTTAATTACCTCTGCAGCCATAACCAACCCTGCCACAGATGGCACAAAAGCATTTGACCCTGGTATTTGACGTTTACCCTCAGGGAGTTCATACTCTCCCTGAGGTTTTTTTGTTTCCTCTTTTGAATAAACTACCTTAAGCTCATTTACACCACGCTTTTTCAATTCTCTTCTCATAACCTTCGCCAAAGGACAAACAGAAGTTTTATAAATATCAGATACCAAAAACGCTGTCGGGTCCATTTTATTTCCTGCTCCCATACAGCTTATTATTTGTACATTATTTGCCTTTGCCTCCATTACAAGGTCTATCTTTGCCGTGATTGTATCCACTGCATCAATAATATAATCGTATTCACTAAAATCAAACTCACCCTTGGTTTCAGGCAAATAAAAGCATCTATGTGTATTGACCTTACACTCCGGATTAATATCCAGTATCCTTTCTCTCATAACATCAACCTTATACCTGCCGACGGTAGACTGGGTAGCAATTATCTGTCTGTTTATATTTGTTATATCCACAGTGTCATTATCCACTATATCTATAACGCCAACTCCACTTCTTGCAAGGGCTTCAACTGTATAACCACCTACACCGCCTATACCAAAAACTATAACTCTGGCGGATTGGAGTTTTTTCATAGCTTCATTTCCAAGCATTATTTCAGTTCTAGAAAATTCTTTTTTCATAATGTAATCTCCATATAATTAATGAACACTGTCTTCTACTCTGATATCCAATATATCATCAAAAGGTATTTTTGTGTTTACTATTTTAATGTATCTACCCGACGTATCAAGCTTAGACACCATACCCATTTTTTTCTCATAAACTTCCCCGGAATAAAAGACAACTATTACAATAGTTTTTTCTTTTATGTGATGCATACGTCTATCTAACTCTTCCTTCATATCCTCAGAAAGTTCAATCTTTGGTACTATAATTCTTTCTTTTTCTCTGAGAGCCTCTTCATATCCCTTCAAAGCTGCAAAAGGCATAAACTGTTTAGCTCTATCCTCTCTAGACATTTTACTTTTAGGCGCCACTGCTATGACCTCCTATCTGGGTATTTCTCTCTATGGTGGTTCCACCTTCACTTAAATTCATACCTTTTAATATAGCATTTTTCCCAAATTTCTTTTTTATATCAACCATAGCCTGCTGTATCTTATGTTCTTTTTCCAGTTCCACCGGGTCTGCAAATATATCATACTGTTGGTAAGCTTCATCTATAACATTATTGAAGGACAAATTCACTCTTCTTATCGGGGTGTATGGATCTACAACCTTCTTATAAAGCTGCTCAATGTACGGCAGCATTGTCTTTCCTGAACTAGTTGGCATTGTCATTGATATACTCCCTCTGGAAGGTTCTTTGTTTAGGGCATTGGAATAACCCACATAAAGAGTAACCGACTGAGTTATAAGTCCTTTATCCACCAAGTCAAGGCACAAAACATCTGCCATTTCTTTTACAATAAGCATTCCTTCCTCATACTTATAATCTCTGGCAAGAACCTGTCCACTAGACAAGGAATTGTGTCTAGGCTTAAAATTTTTAATATCTGCCATAGTTGTGCTTTCTTTTCCCCATGCGTGATCTATAAGAAGCTCAGCATCTATACCAAATAGTCTATACAAAAAGTCCTCATGGCAAGTTGCTATCTGTCCCATATTATTTATACCATACTTAGAAAGTCTTTTTGCGATTCCCGGACCGACACGCCAGAAATCTGTAATAGGCTCATGCTTCCACAGGGTCTGTTGATAAGTTTTCTCATTCAACTCACCTATATGATCAAAGGTATGCTTTGCTGTTATATCAAGAGCAACCTTTGCCAGATACATATTGGTGCCGATGCCGCAGGTTGCAGTTATACCTGTAGAATCATACACGTCCTTCATAATCATAATGCCAAGTTCACGGGCAGTCATGTTATACATAGTCAGATAATCTGTAACATCCATAAATACCTCATCAATAGAATATACATGAATATCTTCCTTGGCTATATACTTTAAGTATATCTCATATATATTAGCAGAATACTCAATATATAATTGCATCCTTGGCGGTGCCATAATGTAATCTATATTAGCCGGAATCTGAAAAACTCTACATCTGCTACTTAATCCCAAAGCTTTCATAGGAGGAGTTATAGCCAGACAGATGGTTTTTTCAGTTCTTCCCGGGTCTGCAACTACCAGATTAGTGGTAAGAGGATCTAAGTTACGTTCCACACACTCTACAGAGGCATAAAAAGATTTAAGGTCTATACATATATACATCTTTTCTGAATCCATATACCACTCCTCCTCTCCAATACCTATTATATCAAAAAAATATAGCTTTTAAAATCTATAGTTTACCCATAAAAAAATGAAACTATGTATAATAAAAGCTATATCAATATACCTTATTTTAAACTGTTTAATATGTCTTTTTTATATGCAAGAAACTCCTCAGTCAAATTAAAATCCACTCTTGGCTTAGGTGAATCAATAACTATTTCCTTAGTAATTTTACCCGGTTTTCCTGTCATAATATATATTCGATCTGACAACATAATCGTTTCATCAATATCATGAGTTACGAATACTGCAGAAAGCTCTATCTTTTCCATCACATCTAAAAACCAGTTGTGCATAGATTGTTTTGTCAACATATCCAAAGCGGAAAATGGTTCATCCAGTAATGCCACTCTTTCAGAGAACATATATGTTCTGAGCAAGGCTGCTCTCTGACGCATACCACCAGATAGCTGGGAAGGATATTTATCTTCCGTTCCCACAAGACCAAACTTATCAAATAAACCTCTTACCCTTTCGCCTGCAACTTTTTTATTTTCCCCCTTAAGTATAAGAGGTAACGCCACATTATCCACTATCGTTTTATGGGGAAGAAGCAAATCCTTCTGAAGCATATAACTTACTCTTCCTGTTTTACCGGTAACATCCTCTCCTTCAAGAAAAACCCTACCTTTATCAGGCATAGTCAAACCAGATATGATGTTAAAAAGAGTAGTTTTTCCAGCTCCACTAACACCTAAAACAGATACCAATTCTCCTTCTCCAAGCTCTATAGATACATCTTCTAAAACTTCTTCTCCATCATAGCTTTTTGATATATTTTCAACAGTTAAAAGATTCATTACATTCTCCTTTTAAGGAAGATACTCATTAGAAAATCCTGTATTTTCGGGAATTTCCTCAGAAACCAAACCATTTTCATTTAGCCAGAAATAAAAGTTATTCCAACGTGTTGGGTCAATATATCCCCATTGTTCCACCTCTGCCTTATATTGTTCTGACAGGTACAACTGACTTGCATGAGCTAATTCAGTATCCAACTCAGGAACTGCTTCGCAAAGAATGTCTGCTGCCTCATCAGGATTGTCAATAGCATATTCATATCCTTTTTTTACAGCTTCAAGAAATGCCTTAGCTGTCTCAGGGTTATTTTCCAAAAATTCATTTCCAGCGATAATAACAGGGGTATAGTAGTCAAACACAGGATCAATATCAGAAAAAGCAAAATAATCTGTATCAAGTCCCTCCAATTCAGTTTTTACTCCTGCCCAACCATAAAATATCCAAATTGAATCTACTGAATTTGTTTTAAGAGCTGTCACCTCATCTGTTACTGTGCTTGGTACAAGTTCTATTTTATTATAATCTCCTCCATCCTTTTCAACCACGTATTTTATGGTCTCTAATTCTATGGAACCATTCCATGTTGCATAACTGTGTCCTTCCATACCGCTTGGTCTATCCATACCTTCTCCCGCTCTTGATATTATTCCAGAGGTATTATGTTGAACAATTGCAGCTACGGCAGTTATAGGCAACGCATCTTCCCCAACCAGAGCCGGTGCCATTGTATCCTGAAAACTAATACCAAATTCAGCTTCATTCGACGCAACTAAGACTTCTGCACCGCCCTCAGGTGGCTGTACAATTTCCACCTCTAAACCTGCCTCTTCAAAGTACCCCAATTCCTCTGCCACATAAAATCCTGTGTGATTGGTATTTGGAGTCCAATCCAAAACTAAGGTAACCTTTACAAGCTCACTTTCTTTTTTTCCACAGCCTGTAAGACTAAGCATCATAATAATCAATGCTGTTAGCAATTTCACAATACTATTTTTTTGTCTATGTTTCATTTAAATAATCCTTCCTCTTTATTTTCTAGATTTTTCTCCCAAGGCATACAAAACTTTTGTAACAAATCAACTAGCTTTATTAGCATTAGGCTTACTATAGATATGAGGAATATTACTGCAAACATTTTATCAAAGGCAAAAGCTTTTTTCACTCTTGTCATATACACACCCAAGCCTGAAAAACCACCCAGCCACTCAGAAATAACAGCCCCTACTATTGCATAGGACGCAGATATTCTCAAGGCTCCAAAAAAATGGGGCATAGCGGCCGGAAGCTTGACATGAACAAATATTTGAGCTCTTGTTCCACCCATAGCCTTCATTAAATTTATGTAATCCCCATCAACAGATTTCAAACCATTAAGCAGACCTACAGCTATAGGAAAAAATGTTGTTATAACTACCAATATAATCTTCGGTGCCATATCATAGCCAAACCAGAGCACAAGCAATGGAGCAACAGCAACTGTAGGAATAGTCTGAGTTAAAATTATAAGTGGATATATAGCCTTATACATATATAAAAATCTATCCATAACTACTGCAACAAAAAATCCCACTAGCACACCAAAAAGAAGACCAATCAACGCTTCCTGCAAGGTTATTGCACTATGTTCCATGAGCACAGAAAAATCCTCACAAAAGGCAGTAACAACATCTACAGGCGCAGGCAAAAGATATTTTTCTACCAAACCTATGGATGTTACTACATGCCATATAATAATCAATAAAGCAATAGCTGACACAGACCACAATTTACTTGTGATGTTTTGACACCTTTTCATCAATTGTTAATACCTCTCCTTCAGGTCTATAACTAATCTTCACATAGGCAGATACCTCTTTTGCACCTGCTCTTATGGCAACATGCTGACACTCCTTAATAATTTCCATAAGCTGGTCATAATCACCTTCTATGGATGTCTCACATGGTCCAACATAATAGCTAAGGCCTGTACTGGCGATATAGTCAATTACCTCATCCACTATTCTGACTAATTCCCTGTCATTCTCACTCTTAGGCAAGACTTGAATTGCAACATTTGCGTTCATAATTTTTTTGTATGGTTATCCATACTCTCCTTTCTTAAAAATAGGACAAAAATTACGAGCCTGACTAGCTTAAAATATTCCTAATACAAGAAAAGCTCGGATATAATCCGAGCGCAAAAATCTTATACAAAAAATAAGCATTTCCTACGCTGGCATTATCCAGATCAGGTTCATGGGTTCAAGATGACCACATCTTATCTCAGCCGACTCAATTATCAGCGCCCCTTAAATTGTCAAAGTCAGTTTACTACAAGGATACTTTTTCGTCAAGCAATACTTTATTATATTCTAGTCTCCTATTATATGCGCTTATATGCTATTATTTCACACTTGTCATCCTACCTTTTTGTGTTAAAATTATATGGGCAGAAACTTAATCACCTATTTAAATTATATATGTAAGGAGTTTTTATGAATTTAATAGATTTACATGTGCATTCAAACGCATCTGATGGTTCACTTACTCCAAGTGAGGTGGCTGACGAAGCTATTCGTATGGGTCTTTCATCTATTGCTCTTACAGACCACGACACTATAGACGGAGTACCTGAAATACTTGATTATACAAAAGATAAAGAGTTAGAGGTTGTCCCAGGTATTGAACTATCCTGCTACTACAACAATAGAGAAATTCATATTCTTGGATTTTATGTGGATTATACCAACCCAGGTTTACAAAAAGAGCTTCAATACTTGAAGGATGCCAGAGAAAGCCGTAACAAAAAAATGATTGAACTCATGCAAAAAGACGGCATTGATATAACTATGGAAAAGCTACTTCACGGCAACCCTGACAGTGTTATTACCCGAGCACATTTTGCCAGAGTTCTTGTAGAAGACGGCATATGCAAAAACAAAGATATTGCATTTAAAAAATATATTGGTATCGGTTGTAAGTACTATCTGCCTAAGCCGCAGGTTACCTGCGAAACTGCCATGAAAATTCTAACCACCTACAGCAAGGCAGCTTTTTTAGCTCATCCTTTGCTATACCATATGGGCTATTCACAGATTGAGGAATTACTTATTTACCTTAAAACTCTGGGATTAAAAGGCATAGAAGCCTACCACTCCTCAAACAACTGTTATGAGAGTGATAAGCTTCGTTCTATGGCCCTTAAACTGGATTTAGAAATATCCGGCGGCTCAGATTTCCACGGAATAATAAAACCTAATATTCAAATAGGCAAAGGTCGTGGTGGTATGCGCATACCCGAAAGACTTTTAGATAAAATAAAATCGCTTTAGCCTACTCATAATCCAAAACTGAGTAAAGCTTATCCTCGGCCTTCACATACTCTGTAGCCTCTATTTCAACGGACTGATTTTCAGTAAGTTCTGTGCATATAATAGGGGTTACAGCAGACACTGCCTCCTTCTTGATATAGTCCAAATCAAACTTCATAAGAGGCGTTCCTTTTTTTACTTTATCACCTATATTGACTAAGTTCTCAAATCCTTTTCCATTAAGTTTAACAGTGTCTATACCAACATGAATCAAAATATATATACCTGTATTGGTTAAAAAGCCTATGGCATGTTTAGTATCAAATATCATAGTTACTTCTCCATCCTCCGGTGCCTTTATATATTCTTCCTCAGGTTCAATGGCAATTCCCTGTCCAAGGGCTCCACTGGCAAAAGCTTCATCCGAAACTTCCTCTAACCCTATCACCCTACCAGTAACAGGACTAAATATATCCCGTTTATTTATCAGCCGTTTCTTTGTTTCTACTGTGTCCTCCTCACTACTTTCCATATACGCTTCCAGATTTGATTTTATAACAGTTACTCTCGGACCATATATAATCTGAACTCCCTGCCCCTTGTGAACAACTCCCGATGCACCTGTACTTCTTAGAATAGCATCATTTACCAATTCCTTATCATAAACTGTACATCTAAGTCTTGTTGCACAACAATCAATATCTGAAATATTCTTCTTTCCGCCAAGTCCCTTACATATATTTATTGAAATTTCATCCTCATTTTTCTCTGAATTACCTTTTTCTTGTTTTGCTGTTCCTACTTGTACATCCTTTCTGGTATATAGCTTAACTTCCTCGTCTCCACGTCCAGGAGTTTTTAAATCTAATCTCTTTATTAAGAATGAAAAAACAAAATAATATACAATAAAATAGAAAACACCAACAATTACTATCCATATCCAATTCGTCTTTTCATTACCCTGCAATATACCAAATAAAAACATATCTATGAGTCCACCTGAAAAAGTCATTCCTACACCAACTTCAAATAAATGCATAAGCATATAAGCAAGACCGGCAAATACACAATGAATTGCATAAAGAATTGGTGCAACAAATAAGAAAGTAAACTCCAATGGCTCTGTTATACCTGTAAGCATAGATGTAAGCGCCGCAGAAAGCAGAAGTCCACCAACCTTCTTTTTATTTTCTGACTTTGACATCTTATACATGGCAAGCGCCGCACCGGGAAGACCAAATATCATAAGCGGGAATTTACCTGACATAAATCTTGTTGCCGACACTGCAAACCTTTCCACAGTTGGATCTGCAAGCTGGGCAAAAAATATGTTTTGAGCACCTTCTACTACCCTTCCTGCCACTTCCATGGTTCCTCCAACAGCAGTTTGCCAAAACGGCAAATAAAAAACATGATGTAACCCAAATGGAATAAGAAGTCTTTCCATCAAACCGTATACCCATGTTCCAAAATAACCAGAATTTAAAACCACATCTCCTACAGCATATATTCCATTTTGTATAGGCGGCCATACAAAATACATTAAAATTCCTACAGCTGTATATACTAGCGCACATACAATCGGAACAAATCTAGTTCCTCCAAAAAAAGATAGTACCTGTGGCAATTCTATTTTGTAAAACCTGTTATGAAGAAGTGCAACACCAAGACCAACTATTATACCTCCAAACACACCCATTTGAAGAGATGTTATTCCAACAACTGAGGTAGCTGCACCGCTAAGCAGATTATCTGTTCCACCATTGATTTCAATCATTGCACTGATGGAAGCATGCATTATAAAAAAGGCTATTACAGCTGCCAAAGCAGCCACTTCTTTTTCTCTTTTTGCCATACCTATAGCTACACCTATGGCAAATATTATCGGCAAATTAGCAAATATAATATCCCCTGCATCTCTCATAACTAAAAATATTCCATTTAGGATAGTTCCCGGTCCCATTATTTCTTCTAAACCATAGGTTGCCAACATAGTTTGGTTGGACAAAGAACCACCTATTCCTAAAAGAAGACCAGCTACAGGCAAAATTGCTATAGGTAACATAAAGGATCTACCTACTCTTTGCAAAATTCCAAACACCTTATCTTTCATCATTCACCCTTGTATAATATCCATTTACATATTCCTACATGTTATATTGTAAATGTGCTTACACATTCCTTTCCCATATAATGTTTATATAGTTATGTGCAGTTCCTTTTTTTTTCATACAAAAAGCCATATATTTTCTATTATTTCGTTGACCAAATATATTCAGTATGTTACGATATTCGAGAAAATAAATTACTTTAGCACGCTAATATATTACTAAAGTAATAGACAAGGAGCGAAATATATGAATCTAAAGAAAAAATTATTATGCAGCCTCTTGCTTGTAGGCACAATGGCTATGTCTCTCACAGGTTGCGGAGAAAAGAAAAAAGATACTTTAACAGTTGGTTTTGACGCAGAATATCCACCATACGGATATATGGACGAAAATGGCGAGTATACTGGTTTTGACCTTGAGCTTGCCGAGGCAGTATGCGAACTTAAGGGTTGGGAATTAAAAAAGCAGCCTATCGAATGGGCAAACAAGGATAACGAGCTTAATTCCGGTTCTATCGACTGTATCTGGAATGGTTTTACAATTAACGGTCGCGAGGATGACTATGAGTGGTCAGTTCCTTACGTTGATAACAGTCAGGTTATCGTTGTAAAGGCAGATTCAGGTATTACGTCTTTTGCAGATCTTGAGGGAAAGATTGTAGGTGTTCAGACTGCTTCTGCTGCTCTTTCAGTACTTTCTGACGAGGAAGGTCAGAAGGCTCTTGCAGATACTTTCAAGGACATTCAGGAGTTTGGTGATTACAACACTGCATTCCTTGAGTTAGAGGCTGGTGCTGTAGATGCTATTGCAATGGACATCGGTGTAGCAGAATATCAGATTGGTAGCCGTGGCGACGAATTTATAATACTTGACGAACACCTTAATTCAGAGCAGTATGGTATTGGTTTTAAGCTTGGCAATACTGAGCTTCGTGATGAGATTAATGAAGCACTAAAGGAATTGAAAGAAAATGGTACTTTTGATGAGTTAGCTGAAAAGTATGGCTTATCAGATATGACATGCCTTGAGTTTGAATAAGATTAAGGAGTTTTACAAATGAGTTTTGAAGTAATGCTTGAACAACTTACCAATGGAATGCTTAAGAGTATGGGGATTTTCTTCCTTACCCTTTTGTTCGCACTTCCACTTGGTATGGTTATGTGCTTCGGCAGAATGTCTAAAAATAAAATAGTCAGTGGTATTGTTGGATTTTTTATATCCATATTAAGAGGCACACCTCTTATGCTTCAGCTTATGGTGGTACACTACTTTCCATACTACTTATTTGGCTGGTCTATAGCAGGTTGGCGTTTTCCTGCCATTATAGTTGGTTTTTCAATTAACTATGCCGCATATTTTGCTGAGATATACCGTTCTGGAATTGAAGCTATTCCAAAAGGGCAACACGAAGCTGCTCAAATACTTCTTTACTCAAAGCCTCAGGAATTTTTTAAGATAACCTTGCCACAGGTTATTAAGATAATTCTTCCTGCAATGACCAATGAAATTATAACCCTTGTTAAGGATACTTCCTTAGCATTCACTATTTCTTACATAGAATTGTTTAATATAGCTCAGCAGATTGCTGCCGCAAATACTACTATGGTACCTTTTGTAGTAGCAGCAATATTTTACTATGTATTTAATTTTATTGTTTCAGTTGTAATGCGTGGTTTCGAGAAGAAACTCAGCTACTATGGTTAGGAGGTCTTCATATGGAATATTTATCTATGTCTAACATCAAAAAATCCTTTGGAGACTTGGAGGTTCTTAAGGATATTTCCCTTCACGTAAATGAAGGTGAGGTTGTTTCAATCATCGGTCCATCTGGTTCAGGTAAATCTACACTTCTTAGAATTGCCACTATGCTGGAGACCTTAGATTATGGCGAGATTTATTATCTGGAGCGACCTGCTGTTGCTCTTGTAGATGGCCGTTCCATCTATGCCAAGGGTAAAGAGCTTAAGGACATCAAGAATAATTTCGGGTTGGTTTTCCAAAACTTTAATCTCTTTCCTCACTACTCTGTCCTTAAAAACATTACAGATGCTCCTATCAATGTACAAAAGCGCAACAAAAAGGAAGTTATGGCCGAGGCAATGGAGCTTCTAGAAAAAATGGGACTATCAGACAAAGCTGATTACTATCCTTCCCAGTTGTCTGGCGGACAGCAACAAAGAGTTGCAATAGCAAGAGCCTTAGCCCTAAATCCAAAGGTTCTCTTCTTTGATGAGCCAACCTCAGCCCTCGATCCAGAACTTACCGGTGAAGTTCTAAAGGTTATCAAATCCTTAGCAGAGCGACACATGACTATGGTTATCGTAACTCACGAGATGAACTTTGCGCGAAATATTTCTGACAGAGTCATCTTTATGGACAAAGGCCTTATCGCGGTAGAAGGCACTCCGGAAGAAGTCTTCAACTCCACTAACGAGCGTATTCAAGAATTCCTCGGAAAGCTTCAAGATAACCGTCAGTAATAACTATTGCTTAGGTAAAACACCTGCCTATCCGGTGGGATGTGGGTATATAACTATTCCAAACACGCTCTCGCTCGTCTCGAACGCAGGAGTACTAACCTCAAAGAAATGGGGATGCACTGGGTGGATATAGGCACAGACAATAACAAACCGTTTGAGAACGCGAGCACTTAATGAGAAAAAATAGAAACAGGGAGAAAATGTTTTAAAACAATATTTTCTCCCTGTTTCTATTTTTTTTCATTTAGTACTCCTGCGTTCGAGACGAGCGAGAGCGTGTTTGGTATGTCTGTGTCTATATCCACCCAGTGCATCCCCATTTCTTTTCGCTAAGTACTCGCGTTCTCAAACGGTTTGGTATAGTTATATACCCACAGCCCACCGGACAGGCAGGTGTTTTATCTGGGCAATAGTTATTATCGCTGGCTCTCGTAGTCCTTTACGTTAGTACAGTATTTGAGGGCTGTTGTGTTGGTAATCTTGCCCTCACGAACAAGACGTCTTAAGTCAGCATTCATAGTATGCATACCATGCATTGTACCTGCCTGAATTGTAGATAAAATCTGGTGAGTCTTATTGTCTCTTATCTGAGCTGCTACAGCCTCTGTGTTAATAAGTATCTCTGTAGCTATAGTCATACCTTCCTTATCATCTCTAGGAATAAGCTGCTGTGTAACAACGCCTCTAAGAACGTTAGCAAGCTGTGTTCTTGCCTGTGCCTGACCATGATGAGGATATGCATCAAGAATACGCTCAACAGTCTGTGGAGCACTAGTTGTATGAAGAGTAGAAAGAACCAAATGTCCTGTCTCAGCAGCAGTAATAGCTGCACTAATTGTCTCATAATCTCTCATCTCACCAACGAGGATGATATCAGGATCTTCTCTAAGTGATGAACGAAGAGCTGTTGCAAAAGAATCAACATCCTTTCCAACTTCTCTCTGATGAATCATAGATTTAGCATGGTAATAAACATACTCTATAGGATCCTCGATAGTCATAACGTGCTTTGCCTGCTTCTTGTTAATATAATCAATCATAGATGCAAGTGTGGTTGTCTTACCACTTCCTGTAGGTCCGGTAATGAGTACAAGTCCTCTAGGCTCATTAATAAGCTTACGTGCTGCATCTGGAATTTCTAATTCATCAAAGGTTGGAACTTCATTTTTAAGGATACGGTACGTAGCAGCAAGATTGTTTCTCTGATGATAAATATTTGCTCTAAGTCTTCCTGTAGGAGTAATCATAGCAAAATCCAAGTCCTGACCATTCAATACCTTTTTTCTCTGTTCTGCAGTAAGTGACTCTAAAATCATTGTCTCGGATTCTTCAGCAGTTGGAACCGGATCAAGCAATAAAAGCTTTCCAAACTTTCTAATTGCAATAGCAGTACCAACTGTAATATGTACATCAGAACAACCTTCACTCTTTGCGTAGTCAATCAGCTCATTAAAATTCATTTTGTAACCCTCCTTATACTCGTTATGTATACTTAAACATTTTTCTTTGCTTTTTTATCTTCATACATTAGTTCATCTGCCTTAGCAAGGACTTCGTCTAAATTGTATCCCTCGCCTGCGTAAACCATACCTACCGCCATCACACACTCTATACCATCATCTATATCATTGAGTCTCTCTAACTCTGTTTCCCAACGTGACAAAAGATTATTTGCCTCTGCCTCCGAAAGATCACACGCTACCATAAGAAACTCATCTCCACCCATACGATAACCATGAATTCCTGTTCCTGTTACCTTTCTGATACTATCAGCTGCTTTGATAATGAGCTTATCTCCTGCCTCATGACCATAAGTATCATTCATAGTCTTTAGGTTATTTACATCGAAGTTATAAACAGCTATAGACTTACGATTTGGATATTTGTTTTCTATACGAGCCAAATATTTACCCTTATTGTAGAGTCCTGTAAGATGATCGTGCTCATTTTCATATATGAGTCTCTCACGCATAATAGCATTTTCTGTGTATAACTTTATAACGTTTATCAATGTCTTTTCAGCCATTGATTCCCTGTCCATATTAGGCCATATATTAAGGAATATAGCATACTTTTGTCCTGACACATCACCTGCTCCCAAAAGCACATATGAACTGTCACTACTACTTCCACTCAGTTTAAACACTTCTTGAATATCAATTGGTAAGCTATCATAAAGGATATCATCCTCAGTACTAAATTCAAATACTGCATCTATGGCATCTGTCATTTGGATTCTGTCGTTAAAATAAGCATTACCCATCTTTGAATATGCCGCAACTTCAAGCTTATCCTCTCTCTGAACCATCATATAAGCCTTGCTTGTTTTAAAATAATCAGTAAGCATTGGCAATAACTCATGATAAGTGTCTGACAATTTTTCTAATACTGCTGTCTGGAAACTGGCAAGCCTTTTGAAGAAAGACATATACTTAGTGATATCACGATTAAGCCCCATATACTCTGTAATATCAACTACTTGATGGAAAGTATATTTTTTTTCTTCCTTTTCAATAATTGCAGAATTAAACTTATAATATTTCTTTGAATCTGTATCAATATTCTCCCATTCTACAGCTGGCGCCCCTGGAGAGAGTTCCGGGCAATCATTCATCCACGTAAATATTTCGTCTGCATCCATACCCACAATGTCTTTGCCATACTTTTCTTTAAAGAATGTATCAGCATACATAATCTCACTTGAGCCTGTAGCTATGACAACCACACCGCCAACCTTTTCAGAGACGAATTCAATTAGTTCTTTGCTAAAATCCATAAGTTACCTCCTTGTTCCTTACTCAAATGTCAATATATCTGCAAAACCTGTCATTTCAAAAACTTCCATAACATCTCCGATAACATTTCTTACAATCATTTTTCCATGTAGGGAATTCATTTTCTTTTGAGCACTAAGGATAGCTCTAAGTCCTGAACTGGCTACATAATCACACTCACTCATATCAAGAACAAATACCTCAACCCCATCCACTAAGGACTCTTCTAACTCCTTGGTCAGTGTCGGTGCACTATTAGTGTCCAAACGACCTACTATGGACATAGTAACTTCCTCGTCATGTTCTTTTTTTATTATTTCCATAAATAACCCTCCTTTAGTATTTTTCCACAAAATATTTATACCAATTCTACCATATTTACCATATTTTTTCCACTACTAATATGTTTTCTCCGCATAAATATTTATAATCAACCTTGTCCATACTTTTCTTTACCATAAGAATACCTAAACCTCCTATAGGTCTATCATCTGCCTTCAATGTAATGTCCGGATCTTCCTGCTCCAATGGGTTGAAAGCTTTTCCCTTATCCTTTATGGTTATTCTTGCTAGACCATTATCTTCATTGGTTTCAATTTCGAGTAAAATCGTGCATTTCCCTGTTTCTTTGCCATAGGCATAGCTAGATACATTTACGTACACTTCCTCTACAGAAACTAAAATCTTCATGGTTGTTTTCATAGGACAATCTGCAGCCATTAGATTTTCTTCAAGAAAACCAGTAACTTTATCCAAATTATCCAAGGTCGCTTCTACCACTAGTTCCTTCAAAATATTTCCCATACCTTATCTCCTATTTAAGCTTTCACACACTCCACATCTATATATTTCTCAAAAACTCCAAGGACTTTTTGGTTTTTTCTATATCCGAAACTTCAATAAGAACAGATGCTTTGTTTAGGTAAGTGTTATACAGCTCTTTAAAATAATGCCAATCAATATTTCCATCACCTAATGCCTGATGTAAATCTGACACAAAATCATTATCATTTATGTGTATGTGCTTTACATATGGCGCCAGCTCCACAACCCATTCTGCCACCTTTGTCTCATCGCCAAAAACACCTGCATGAGCATAATCCAGGCATATACCAAAATTGGTTTCATCCTTCATAGCTTGTCCTAGCTTTAGCAAAAGTTCCCAATCCATATCAAACATATTTTCAATGTAAATATTTATGTTGGGATACTCTTTTAAAATCTCCTTCCAATAAACCACATTGCTAGCCACCCAGCTTTCCCTATATGACTCCTGTAAAAAATTAGCAATATAATTTGTATGAAATACAACTGCTGTTACCCCTAATTTCGAGGCAACCTCCATACTCTGCCTTATTCTTTTATCTGATACATTAAATATTTCCTTATCCGATGATGCAATGTTAACATCTAAAAAAGCACCATGAAGAGTAGTATATTCTGGCAACATATTACTAGACAGATAACTCTCAACCCTTCGCTCTAAACCTTGTGAATCATCTAGCACTTCAGGAAGAAAGAAATCATTATATTCAAAACCACAATTATATGCTTTTGCTAAATTGCTATACTCTTCTAGCTTATCTAGTTTGGGAACAATAAGTAATCTGTTAATCCTCATGCATACTCCTCCTGGTCATATAACTGAAAATCAAAAATTATTATACATCTTCTCGCTTAACCGACAAAAGCGAATAAACGAAAACACCGTTAGATTTACCTTTAAGTGGTATCTCTCCTATTTCTTCAACTTCAATCCTATCCTTCACTCTGTCGTATACTTCCTGACTAATAAGAACCTGACCTTTTTTAGCATTAGACTCTAGTCTGGCTGCCGTATTAACCGTGTCTCCTATAGCTGTAAAATCCATTCTAAATTCACAGCCGATATTTCCTACAATTGCCGGTCCACAATTTACGCCTACACCAAAGCCTATGGTTCTTCCAAACTCCTTCATAAGCTTTTCTTCTAACTCTTTTGAGCCTTCTACTATATCTAAAGCTGTACAAACCGCCCTAAACACGTAATCGTCCAAATCAAATGGTGAATTAAACACCGCCATGGTAGCATCACCCACGAACTTATCAAGAGTACCCTTATTCTTGAAAATTGCTTTTGTTGTAAGATTGAGATAATTATTCAAAATTGCCACAACTTCCTCAGGCGAAAGAATTTCTGACATAGTTGTAAAACCTCTGATGTCCACAAAGAGAACTGCTATATCTCTATTTTCTCCACCTAATTTGATTGTGAAATCACCCTTCTTGGATATCTCCTCAACAACCTCTGGAGCAACATATTTTTTGAATGCATTTATCACCTTTTTACGCTTAAGCTTTTCTAATATGTACCCTACTGCAAGAGCATATATATATGACAATACCAAGGCAATAATAACATATATTAAACTTATAGCCTTGCCATTGTTATTTATGACCACTCCTATGAATAATTCAAGTCCAATAGCAAGTATCAGCAATATGGTAGATAACCATATTTTTGCCTTTTTGAAGATAAAATGAATGATTCCACACAGGATACCTGTTATAATTCCAACCAAATATGGATTTGCGTTTATTGAGAATCTTCCTTCCATCATAGATTGAAGTATGTTTGCATGTACCTCAACCCCATACATCTGATTACTATAACCATTAGGGACATTAAAATTATCCTGCATACCTGTGGCATAAGCACCAACAATAACAATACTGTTTGTAAATGCTCGTGGATCTATATTTCCATTTAAAACATCCACCATAGAAATGTGTTCATAGTCACCTGGTTTTCCAGAATAGTTTATAATAGTCATACCATACTTATCAGTAGAAACTTCATTCGGTACTATCCCATTAGACTGGCAATACATATCATATATAGCTTTTGAAAATGTATATACGTCTTGTCCATTATAATTTTCCTTTAAAGTAATTCTTCGTACAGTAGAATCTGAGTCTTGTGACACATTCGAGTAACCTAAAGTAACAACTTCCTTCAACTCCTGATATGGATAAAAAATATCCTCTATAGGATATGAAACCAGTCCTTCTTCGTTAAGAGCAGCTTTTTCCTCATATTTAAACTGAGTAACAGCAACTACATTTCCACTTTCTTCTGCCGCATGTGCAAAAGCCTTGTCACCCTCTGTAATAGTATTATTCTCACCAAAATAACCAGAAAAAAGAATATCGAAGGCAATAACTGCTGGTTTAGAATCCTGATTTGAATTGAGTATCTCTATCAAATCTGCATAGTACTGTCTAGACCATGTATTAATTGGGCCTAATTCCTCTAAAGTTTTTTCATCGATAGCAATTATTTTAATTTGACTTGAAACACCTCTTGGAATCTGATACAAAGCATCCTTTAACATGTAATCCAAGCGAAAAAACATGTTTGTTACAGTAAGCACAAATACCAATATGGCAACAAAAATTGATTCTATAATATTTCTAAGCGTTTTTTTCAAATTGTATCCTCCCAACTTTATCGCCTGCTAAGGTATACCATTGTTATATCGTCTGCTTGCACAGCATCACCTGCAAAAGCATCGACTTCATCATACATAGACTTCACAAAGGAATCTACATCGCCTGCTTCAGATATATGTTCATTTAATACATGTCTCAATCTATCATCACCGAAGAATTTATCTTCTGTATTCAACGCCTCAGTAACTCCATCAGTGTACATATATATGCAATTACCCTTAGGTAAATCCAAATGCTGCTCCCTATATGGAACACCTTCCATCATACCAAACGCCATATTAACTTTGGCAGGTATCATAGAAAACCTACCTTCCTCGTCAATTATGAATGGTTTATTGTGTCCGGCATTTATAAATGTAACATCGTTAGTTTCCAAATCTAAAACACATATAAAAGCAGTCACAAACATACCTGATTCATTTTTGTAACAGAGTTGGTTATTTACTCTTTGAGCTACTTCTGCCAAAGGCAGACCAAGAGTGGCATAATTCTTTATGTGCGTCTTTGCCATACTCATAAATATAGCTGCCGGAACGCCTTTTCCTGATACGTCCGCTATAAGGAAACACATACGCTTATCATCAATCATAAACATATCGTAAAAGTCTCCTCCCACTTCCTTAGCAGGACGCATAGCTGCTGTAAGCTTCACATGGTCATACTGATTAAATGACGTAAAATCATTTTCAAGACACTCTGCTTGAATTCTTGTTGCAACTGCAAGCTCTGACTTAATTCTTTCTTGTTCTGCCACCAACTTAGTGGTTTTAGTGTAGAGCATATTCATAAATGTGCCATATATCTTTCTGTTCTTGGAAGCAATCTCTTCAAAAAGTGCCTTTGATATATTTGCACAGGAAACATCAGTTGTTGCTCTTACTGTAGCACCACGTTTATCGTCATTGATAAGTCCAAGCTCACCGATAAAATCCCCCTCAAAAAGAGTATTTATCTTGTTGCCCTTTGCGTCAAACACATCTGTTACGCCGGATAAAATTATGTACATACCATCATCATTTGATGCACCAAATGTAACAATATCTTCACCCTGAGGAATGTTTTTTTCTACCATGGCTTCAAGAAGAATACGAGTCCCCTCTTTGAGTTCTTCACATGGGTCAATCTTAAAAAATTCTTGAATAGTTGGAATTTGTCTTAATCTCTCTGCATCCACGGAACTACCTCCATTCAATAACTGTATCGCTATATATCTCCTCCGTGAAATCAAAATCCCAGTTTCCACTGTTTGCCGGCATAAGTGAAGGAATTGTTGCACATTGTCCCGACTCAACAGTTTGTGTTCCAAATACAGCACCATTATACATAAATGTAACAGTAAATGGACCTACTGCAACCGCCTCTAGCATCGCCTTCAACTCATCGGAAGTAACTCCTAAATCAGAACCTGCTTCAGAAATACTAATAAGTGCTTTTATAGCCTCTGGTGGCAACTGATTGTAATCTATATCTGATACATCAATGAGGTAATCTGTTGTCACATCGTCCTCATATATAATAGTCTCTTTATTTTGTTCTACTGCAACACTATTCTCCGAAACCCTACCATCAGCATATACTAAGTTACTATCAACCTTACCCTCAAAAACCGATACTTTGGTGTAACGAATACCATCTTCAACATATGTATATACTCTAAACACAGTACCTCTAACCGCCATATTTGAGTTAGGTGTATTAATCTCATAAGATGAATCATCGCTCAATGCCTGCTGTACATCATTAATAATTGCGCCAGATTGAAGATCTATCTTAGTTTTGCTGTTTGCTTTTGAACCTGTAGCTATAATATTAAATTCTGTTCCAGGTTCAACATATACATATTTATCATCATCTAGTTTAAGAGTCATAGCACCAGATTTTAATTGAACATTGTCGCCTGATTCCAAAACCATATTCTCGTATGCGGACATTTCTCCAGTGCCTTCACGTGTAACTACTGCTTCACCTTGAATCTCATAAACCTTAATAATTCTATAGGTTTCATCTTTCTTCAGTAAAAGTACCAAAGCAACTGCTACAACTGCAACGAGAGCAACAATCGCAGATATTATAATTATTAACTTCTTTTTTGCTTTACTTCCCATAAGTATACCTCACTAACTAATTACTGTTGTGTAAAAGTGTATTTTCCATCACCACTTACATAAAATGTTGTATTTCCATTGTAAACTGTAGCATCACCACTTACTGTCCATTGTCCGGATGAAAGCTTATAAGACTTACCACCTAAAAGTTTAACTGCCTTACCATTTGGAATAATATTGTCTTTTACCCACTCAGCTGCAACAGTAATTTTGACTGTTGTCACATTTCCCGCTATATCTGTTGCAACTATTTCATATTCCTCTATTCCTCCATCAGACTGAAGCTTAGCTGTTGCACGAGTTCCTATAACCTCCACGTCTTCTCCGTTTATTGTCACCGATAAAAGATTTGCATCGTTTATAATAACATCCATATCATCAGCATAATATGTATCCTTATCTTTTATGCTAGGTATTGAAGGAGCATATGCATCTATCCTTATATCTGAAATAACCAACTTATCTGTTTTTTCGCCAGTAGCTATCTTTTTAAAATATATTTCTTCTAAATAAGTTGACACATTGTAAGTAACAGATTCCTTATATTCTCCATCTAAGGATGTAGACACCAAATATCCTTCTGCAGGAATAATATTGACTGATGTATTGTAATAGTTATTGTCACCCTTTGTTCCTTCTATACTGTATGGCGACTGTGGTATAGGCAAGTAGCCTATTGAAAAATCATCAGTTGCATAAACAGTTGCGTAGGAATCGTTGCCAGGGAAGGTAACTCTAACTGTGTAATCACCTACTGCAGTAGGAACCTTTGTGGTGTATGTACTATCTGCTGCCTTATATACCTTATACTCAACCTTAACATTACCTACACCGTTAGTAGTTGATGCAACTACAGGATTAGAAGCCTTTCCTCCATAATAGTAATCTGCCATAGTTACGCTTCCTGTTCCCGCTGGTTTTTCACTAACCTTAAAATTCAAATTCACTATTTCTGTTTTATCAGCAACAGTGATAGGGAACTCCTCCTGATATGTACCAACTTCAAGACCGCCCTTAGGGGCAAAAGTAAGAATCACTGAACCTTCTACAGGAATCAAAAAAGTATTGCCAGTTACCGCAACCGAATCCAAAGTAGCTGAAACTGTAAAGTCTGCGGAAGTTCCTAAAGTTATACTTGCATCAAGCTGGCCACCATTTGTAATTGTAATTGTTTTTTCAGTTACAGCATCGTAACCCTCAGTTTTCACACCAAAATCCAGATTATTTCCTGAAATGTCATAATAAAACAAATCATTCATTGTTACATCCATCAAACCCGCATACAACTGATATTCGACCCCATTATAAAATACTGAGCAATCTGCATCTGTTGTAATATGTGTACTCTCTGTTACATTTATATTAGCATCGCTGTATCCATCAACACCCACATAAAGCGAATCAGTAACCGTAACACTATACGCACCACTTATAATTCCATCATAAGAAAAATCTGCAATTGATATATCTCCCTGCAGATATAATACAGCATTGTATCCACTAACTTCTATGGAAGGATATGTACCTGCGACAAGATTTAATGCACCATCAAAAACTTGAATGGAATCCACTGTTCCACCAGTAAAATCAACATCTCCACTATCCATTATTCCTGAATCAACAGATAGATTAGATATATAACCTCCTGTAATTGTCACTTCACCACCTACTGACGTCAGATTAGTGACTGAGCCACCGGCAATTGTTACCGTTCCACCCTCTACGGTAGCAGTTGTAATAGTTCCCTCAGAATATACTGTTGGATTTAAGCCAACGCTTAATTCATTAATAGTGGTAGATGAATTGATTGTAACCACTGACATATCACCTGATACACTGATGGTTCCAACATTAGCTCCTGATAAAACATTCAAGGTAGCTGTCGCACCACTTCCCATGACAGTATAATAGTCCTCGCTGTGATCCCCTTCTACATCCAGACTATTTCCATCAGTTATGTCATAGTTTGCTGCCACTGCCTCAATAAGACTTTGCGGAATATAGTTTAGCACCAATATTGCGGCAACCATAATGGCAATTAAATTTTTTAGCCTCCTCTTCATAAGTAACCTCCTTTACACTCCTTTTTAACTTGTAAACGAATCTAAAAACACTCTATATATTCAATTTATATAATCTTGAGGTTATCAACTAATTATGATAAACTTCAAATTAGCAAAACTAGGAAGGTGTCTTAATGAAAAACAACCTTATCAAAATATGTAAATACATAGCTATTATATTGCTCATTACCATCATACAGTTAGGGCTTTTGGTTGGTGTAGCTGTTATACCAAAAAAATCAATCAAAGATAATATGAAAAGCTCTGCGGAATACCTTGCATCTAAACCTGTATTTTTCATGGTGGATAAAGAAGATAAAAGCTCAGTCATAGATAGGTATGCCGACTCTATTATACTGGGGATTGCATGGGGATACGATGACGAACATCCTATCACTGCAGTGATGAAATCCAGTTATTATCATCTGGACACTGCCAACGAAAATGAAAACCTTCTTGCCGCAGTGACCAGTAATTTATTACCCAATTATGACTATACAAGATACTGGCATGGCTCCCTGTCAATTGTAAGATCTTTTCTTGTTTGGGGGGACATCAAGGTTTTTTATATAAACCTATTTATACTACTACTAATACTATGTATATGTCAAGCACTTTTTTTAGGAAAAATATTTAATTGGAAAATCAGTGCAATATTTATCATAGGTTTGATTTCAATATCGCCATGGTACATACCACAATCCATGGAATATGCTTGGACATTCTTAATTATGTTTATCGCTTCTATATCTAGTATGATTATGTGTTGTAAAGGCAAAAAAGATTTCTCCACTTTTTTCCTGATTGTGGGTAGCTTCACTGCTTTTTTTGATTTTTTAACCACAGAAACAATCACACTATTAATACCTGTGCTTATTATACTACTATTTAGGGAAAAAAGACAAGAAATCCCATCATTCAAGGACGGTTTTTTTTATCTGGTAAGGTCTGGCATAATGTGGCTATTGGGCTATGCTTCCTGCTTTATTGCAAAGTGGTCCATCGCCTCAATAGTTTTACAGAAAAATTGTTTTAAAGAGGCTTTGTCTCAAGCTGGCTACCGCATAAGTGGTGAAACAGCAAACATTCCTTTTATAGAATCCATATTCACCTCTATAAATAGTAACCTTGCTTGTATTTTTCCATTTTCATTTACGGAAAACGGACACTTATTTGTATTTATATGTATGATAGTAATTTTATCCATTTACTATTTGTTCAAGAAAGAAAAAGAGCCCTGTTACTTTTCAAATCTTATGTTTGTAATAGGAACAATACCTCTTCTAAGATTTATGATTCTTAACAACCACTCAACATTGCACTATTTTTTCACCTACAGAGTTCTTATGGTAAGTGTGATATGCATAGGACTTGCATTGTTATACGGAATAGATTCAAACAAATTACAAAAACATAAAAAATAAATTTTTACCCTCCTGGCAACACCCCAGGAGGGTATTTCTATAGTATGCTCCTATTATGCGTCGTCTCTTCCAAGGTTTCCGTAGAATCCGATAGAATATAAACCAGCTAATCCTACAAGTGCATAAACAATCCTAGTCCAGATTGTTCCATCACCAAAAATACCTGATACCAGATTAAAATCAAAGATACCAACCAATCCCCAATTGATAGCACCTACAATTACCAGGGTAAGGCATATACAATTTAAAATCTTCACAAAACATTCCTCCCACAATATATTTCCTTTATGATTACATACACATAGCTTTTCCAAAAAATAAAAATTTATTCATTTTATATTTTTCTCTTTTATTTTTGAATTATTGTGGTATAATCTAAAGCGCATAATAGTTAGAACTATGGAGGAATTCGTATGGGCGGATATTTTGGAGTCGCATCAAAAGAAGATTGTGTCTTTGATTTGTTTTTTGGAACAGACTACCACTCACACCTAGGAACTAGGCGAGCAGGTATGGCTGTTTATGGAGAGGATGGTTTTGAAAAATCTATTCATAACATCGCCAATTCTCCTTTCAGAACCAAATTCGACAAAGACGCCAACACAATGCACGGTTATATGGGTATCGGATGTATTTCTGATTACGAAGCACAGCCTATTTTAGTCAGATCCCATCACGGTTCCTTTGCCATCACAACTGTAGGCAAAATAAATAACGCAGATGAGATTATAGATATTATATTGAAAGACAAAGCACATTTCTTTGAAATGTCTAACGGTGAAATTAACGCTACAGAATTAGTAGCTGCTATTATCGACCAAAAAGAAAACTTCATTGAAGGTATCCAATATGCTCAAGAGCTTATTGATGGTTCAATGTCTATGTTAGTACTTACTCCAAAGGGTATATATTGTGCCAGAGATAAACACGGTAGAACTCCTATTGTTATCGGAAAAAAAGAAGGTGCTTACTGTGCATCTTTTGAAAGTTTCGCATTTCTTAATCTAGGTTATACACAGGTTAGAGAATTAGGCCCTGGAGAGATTATTGTAATGAATCACGACCGTTTCCAGACATTAGTAGCACCTGGCACAGACTTAAAGATATGTACTTTCCTCTGGGTTTATTACGGATTCCCTTCTTCTTCATATGAAGGTGTGAGCGTAGAACAAACAAGATACAACTGCGGCAAAAACATGGCCAAAAGAGATACTGTTAAGCCGGATATCGTTGCTGGTATTCCAGATTCTGGTACTGCCCACGCTATAGGCTATGCCACTGAATCAGGCATTCCATTCTCCAGACCATTTATCAAATATTCACCAACCTGGGCAAGATCATTTATGCCTACTATACAGAGCAAGAGAGACCTTATAGCAAAAATGAAACTGTTACCAGTTGAAGACTTAATCAAGGACAAAAAGCTTCTTCTTATCGATGACTCTATCGTAAGAGGTACCCAGCTTAGAGAAACCAGTGAATTCTTATATGAAAATGGTGCAAAAGAGGTTCACATAAGACCTGCATGTCCACCACTTGTATTTGGTTGTAAATACCTCAACTTTTCTCGTAGCAAGTCAGAGATGGAACTTATAACAAGAGTTGTAATTGAGGAACTCGAGGGTGCTAATGTAACTGACGAAATACTAAGAGAGTACACAGATTACAATTCACCTAAGTACGCTAAAATGGTAGAAAAAATCGGGGAAAAATTAAACTTTACTTCCCTTCAGTTTAATCGTTTAGATGATATGCTAGATGCAGTTGGAATTGACCCATCTCATCTATGTACTTACTGTTGGAACGGACAGGAATAATAAAAAAACCAAGTCTAATAGACTTGGTTTTTTTAATATAAAGACAACACATTTCTTTATATAATTAAGCTTTTACCATCAAAATCGATAACAATAGTATCTCCTGCGCCAAGACCACCTCCAAGAATTTTTCTTGCAACTAAGGTCTCAACGTTCTTTTGTAGGTATCTCTTAAGAGGTCTGGCACCATAAATAGGATCATATCCCTCCTCTATAATATGTGTCTTTGCACTCTCTGTAATTGTGAGCTTAAGTTCCTTTTCCTTAATTCTGGCATTCAAATCCTTTAAAAGAATGTCAACTATTCCAGATATTGCTCCCTTATCTAAAGGTTTAAATAGTATAATCTCATCTAATCTGTTAAGGAATTCTGGTCTAAAATGATTTTTCAAACTATCCATAACCATCTGACTAGCTTCTTTTTTGATATTTCCATCCTTATCGATACCTTCAAGAAGAATTTGCGAACCAATATTTGAGGTCATAATAAGAATAGTATTTTTAAAATCAACTGTTTTACCTTTAGAATCTGTTATACGTCCATCATCTAACACCTGAAGAAGCACATTAAACACATCCGGATGGGCCTTTTCTATTTCATCAAACAGCACTACAGAATAAGGTTTTCTGCGAACCGCTTCTGTAAGCTGCCCCCCCTCATCATATCCTACATATCCCGGAGGAGCACCAATAAGTCTGGCCACACTGTGTTTTTCCATATATTCGCTCATATCAATACGAACCATATTAGCTTCATTATCAAAGAGTGCTGACGCCAAGGTTTTGGCAAGCTCTGTTTTACCTACACCTGTTGGCCCGAGGAAAAGAAATGAACCTATTGGCTTTGTAGGATCCTTTATACCTGCCTTGGAACGGATAATAGCATCTGACACAAGGTCAACTGCTTCATTTTGACCAACAACTCTTTCGTGAAGTAAACTTCCCAAATTAAGTGTTTTATTCCTCTCAGTCTCAGTAAGCTTGGCAACGGGAATACCTGTCCACTTTGATACAATCTTGGCAATCTCCTCATCTGTAACACATTCATGAACTAAAGTATTGGTTGTTGTTGCAATCTTAAGTTCCTGCTCTTCTAATTCTTTCTTAAGGGCCGGAAGCTTACCATACTGAAGCTTAGCTGCCTTTTCTAAATCATAATGTCTTTGGGCAATCTGTATCTGGTTATTAACTTCTTCAATCTCTTCTTTTAACTTACGGACATTTTCCACTCCCGACTTTTCATTTTCCCAAACAGCCTTCATCTGCATAGAACGTTCCTTAAGATCTGCAAGCTCTTGATTTAAAATAGATAATCTGTCTTGGCTTAATTTGTCAGACTCATTTTTAAGAGCTGCCTCTTCTATCTCAAGCTGCATTATTCTTCTGGATATCTCATCAAGCTCTGCCGGCATTGAATCAAGTTCTGTCTTTATCATGGCACAGGCTTCATCCACTAAATCTATTGCCTTATCCGGAAGAAATCTGTCTGTAATATATCTATTAGAAAGGGTTGCTGCACTCACAATAGCTCCATCACTTATCTTAACTCCATGGAATAACTCGTATCTGTTTTTGATTCCTCGCAATATGGATATTGTATCCTCCACTGTAGGCTCATTCACCATAACAGGCTGAAATCTTCTTTCTAAAGCGGCATCCTTTTCGATATATTTTCTGTACTCATCTAAGGTAGTCGCACCAATACAATGTAGCTCGCCTCTGGCAAGAAGTGGCTTTAACATATTTCCTGCATCCATGGAACCCTCTGTTTTACCAGCTCCCACAATTGTATGAAGTTCATCTATAAAGAGAATTATTTGTCCATCAGAATCTTTAACCTCGTCGAGAACT
>SVED01000094.1 GCA_015057515.1 Lachnospiraceae bacterium | reverse complement strand
CCTTAATTACGATTGCGCCAAGGTCTGCTGCAGGTGTGTTACTTAATGTTCCACCCATAGTACCAATTGCTGTACGACATGCGCCTGCTAAAACTACTTTTTTTGACATGATAAAATTTCCTCCATTTTTATATTTACGTCAAGAATGCTTACGTCTCGACGCTCTTGCTGATATAATACCATATTTAAAAATGTTTCGCAATAAAATATAACTCTACTTTTTCTTCTTTTTATGAACATTTCTTATAGTCTTTTTATTTTTGTTAGCACCACCTAACTTCTTTTCATTTTTAGGCTGGAATTTCTCGCCATTTTTTCGTGGTCTGATGAGACATTTCTTATCAAATCCTATTAAATCTGTTCTTTTTGCAATTGTCAAAGCTTCATGAACAAGATCGTAATTGGCTGGATTCCTATATTGTATAAGAGCCCTCTGCATCGCCTTCTCATGAGGAGAAATTGGTACATATACTTTTTCCATGGTACGAGGATCCACACCTGTATAATACATACAGGTAGATATAGTAGACGGAGTTGGATAAAAATCCTGAACCTGCTCCGGCATATACCCCAAATCTCTTAAATACTCCGCCAATTTCACCGCATCCTTCATAGTAGAACCAGGATGGGAAGACATAAGATAAGGCACCAGATATTGATTTTTACCAAGTTTCTCATTAATTTTTTTGTATTCTTCCACAAATTCTTTATATACCGAATTTTCTGGTTTACCCATCCTACTAAGTACATTATCAGAAATATGTTCAGGTGCCACCTTGAGTTGACCACTTACATGGTGCTCGCAAAGTTCTTTGAAGAATTCTTTGTTTTCATCCGCCATAAGATAATCAAATCGTATACCAGAACGAATAAAAACCTTTTTTACATTAGGTAACTGTCTTAGCTTTCTAAGTAAATCTAAATAATCACTGTGATCTACTATTAAATTGTCACATGGTTTAGGGAATAAACACTGTTTATTCTTACAGACACCATACTTTTTCTGTTTTTCGCATGCCTTTACCCTGAAATTAGCAGTTGGTCCACCTACATCGTGAATGTACCCCTTAAAATCAGGTTCCCATACCATGCGTTCTGCTTCTTGAATGATAGACTTATGACTCCTTGTCTGTAACATTCTACCCTGATGGAAGGTTAAGGCACAAAAGCTACAGCCTCCAAAGCAACCTCTGTTGCTAACCAGACTAAATTTAATTTCTGATATGGCAGGAATTCCTCCCCACGCTTCATAGATTGGATGATAGGTTCTGGTGTAATCCAAAGAATATACTCGATCCATCTCCGCTTCACTTAGTGGAGACGCCGGTTTGTTTTGTATAACAAACTGGTGGTCGTTATATTTTTCAACTAGTGTTTTTCCTGTAAAGTGGTCAGTATTTTCATATTGAACTTTAAAACTTTTTGCGTAGTTTATCTTATCCTCTGTAAGTTCTTTAAACTCTGGCAGAATAATGTAATCAACCAGATTATCACAATTCTTTGCCTTATAAACCGTTCCATCTACAAAGGATATATCCTTTACATCAATACCACTATCTAATGCCTGCGCTACCTCAACAATAGCTCTTTCTCCCATACCATATATCAATATATCCGCTTGAGAATCCACAATAACTGAATGCTTAAGTCTATTTGACCAATAATCATAATGTGCTAGTCTTCTTAAGCTGGCCTCTATTCCACCTATTATGATAGGTACATTTTTATATACTTTTCTTATAAGGTTACAATATACAACCGTAGCGTAATCCGGTCTTTTTCCCATTTCTCCTCCTGGTGTATATGCATCCTGTTTTCTTCTTTTTTTCGAAACTGAATAGTGATTTACCATAGAGTCCATATTTCCAGCAGAGACAAGAAATCCTAACCGTGGTTCCCCAAAAACAGTTATACTTTCTGTGTTTTTCCAATCAGGTTGAGGAATCATAGCTACCTTAAAACCATTTACCTCTAGAACTCTACTGATAATGGCCGGACCAAAAGAAGGGTGATCCACGTATGCATCACCTGTTATAAAAACAAAATCCGGTTGTTCCCAACCCCTTTGCTCCATCTCTATTTTATTAATAGGTAAAAATCTACTATCGTATTGGTAATTTAGCTCGGTCATTCAATTACCACCCTTTCCCAGTTACACGTTATTTCGCACGATATCTGCATAAACAGCGACACACACCACAATAATAATAGCAATAAAAATGCTACCATTTTTCTGGGTTTGACAATATTTTTGAGAATCTGCTCGTTTTTCTATATAATACATACCTTTTCGTTTTTTAATATCTTCAATATTCTCCGTAGTAGCAACAACAGCCTCTATATCCTCTAATTTTTTAAGTTCTCTTGCGCAAAAACGTTTTTCGTCCATCAATGTAAATATATTGTACCTTTTCTTAAAACGTATATATCCTCGTTTTTCTCTATGGATATTGTATTCTATTATGCTATCTACCATCTTTAAAGATATGATTGCTATGGCCACAAATATAACAAAAACGATAAGCCAACTTATCCATGTCCATGAAAAAGTACCCTTTGTGAACCACACAAACATAAGCACATCTATAATCCCTAAAAATAGAACTGAAAAAATATACTGGTATACTTCATTTTCTTTTTTTCTCAATCTAATATCTATACCACTTATCTGCTCTCGATATAACATTTTGATATACCTTATATCTCCCATCACTTGGGACCTCTGATATTCAAGCATATCTCTTTGCTCATCTTTTGTATAATTCTCTATAGCATCTGAATTCTTGAGTTTCATATAAACTCCTTATCTTTACGGTTCTTCCACCTTGAAATCTGTAAATATCGGTGTTTCTACTTTAATTCCAGCATATGCCCTTGCGGTTCCAGCCCCTGTAGCAACTGCAAGTTCAGGATTATCAATAATATTTGCCTTCACACCTGTTTTGGTATGTATCAGTCTATCCATGCCAAATATCTTGCTTCCTCCACCAGTGAGTATAATGCCATAATCATATATGTCTGATACAAGCTCTGGTGGTGCCTCCTCCAAAACGTGCTTAATAGCGTCAATTATTTGATCAGAAACCTCTCTTACAGCTTCTATCATTTCAGAGGATTTTACCGATATTTTAACAGGAAGCCCTCTTACAAGCTCCTTTCCTCTCGCATATCCAACAGCATCTCGTTCTCTCTCATAAACTGAACCTATATCAATTTTTAATTGCTCGGCAGACACATCTCCCAACAATACATTATGTCTTTTTCTCACATATCTGATGATGGCTTCATCAAAATCATCCCCTGCCACTTTGAGGGATGTACTGGTACTGATACCCCCTTTTGCTACAACTGCAATATCAGTAGTACCAGCTCCAATATCAACTATCATGTGTCCATAAGGACTATCAATATTAACCTTAGTTCCCACAGCTGCCGCAAATGGCTCTTCTAAAATATATACATTTTTAGCACCTGTTCTATATACTGCGTCTTCCACCGCTCGTTTTTCAACCTCTGTTACACCGCTTGGTACACATACACATATATTTGGTCGTCCCCATATATGCCTTTGAGATATTGCGTTTTTCACGTAGGCTTTAAGCATTCTTTCAGTAAGAGTATAATCAGATATTACACCCTTTCGTATAGGTCTGACAACCTCTATATCCTCCGGTGTCTTTCCTAGCATTTTCTTTGCTTTATTTCCTACCGCAATAACTTTTTTTGTTTTTACTTCATAGGCAACAACTGATGGTTGATTAACCACTATACCTTTATCCTTTATATATATAACCGTATTAGCTGTACCTAAATCTATACCTATGTCAATGTTTACCATTGTATCTAACCCCGTTTTCTGATTTATCTTATATTTGAAATTTAATTTTGCCTTAGCTATAGTTCTCTTTACATCGCTTATATCATGAATTTTAATATAATATTCGATAAAAAAAGACGTTGATGCTAATACAATGATTATAAGCATCAACGCCATTTTTTTCAATGTTTATTTGAAATCTTCAGCTAGTAAATATTTCTTGCCAGATAAGCTCTTAGCTTGTTCCCTATCCTCACACTTAAGCATAGCATCATCAATTGCCTTGAGCATTCTATCAACATTTCCTGACTCCATAGCCATAAGAAGACTTCTTATGGTTCCATCTATAGAATCCTCTGCCTTGAATCCTCTTTGAGATATATAACCCTTTGCAATGGCTATCATATCAGCATTTCCAAGACCAGAGATTTTTATCTTATGTACAAACTTACCTGCTTCATCCTTAGAGCTATCGAATAATCTGTTTATAGATCCCTCTTCACCTGTAAGAATTACAACAACATCATTCTTATTTGTTGCAGTAAGAGACATAAGTTCTTTTAATCTATCTGCTGTAATAAGACCTGCATTTTCAACCACAAGACATCCACCAGCAAGTTTAACCATAGCATCAGCTAATTTAACTTTATTAAGAGCAGCCGCCTTAATCTTTGCTATAGTCTTTGCTTTACAAATACCCATATCATAGAAGCTTCTAGCAAAATCTTCACCAACACTTGTCAATCCAAAGCCATGTTCGCCAAGTAATACCACATTTCTTGATTCCTGTGGTGCCTTAGCTATAGCATTAAATGTATTAATTACATTAGTTGCAATTGAATCAACACCTGTGTACTTCTCTAGATAGTATGCTGCCATCGGTAGCTTACCATCTGTAGATGGCTGTGTAAGATCAAGCTTCATTGTATCAGCATCTTTAACTGCCTTAAGTGCAGCCTCCTCAGCCTTCTTTGCCTCTTCAAGAAGTTTTCTAGCTTCTTCAGCTTTCTTTCTCGCTTCTTCCTCTGCCTTCTTTGCAGCCTCATTTGCTTTACGATTAGCCTCTTCTTCTGCCTTCTTTGCTAATGCTTCTGCAGCGGCTTTCTTCGCTTCGGCTTCAGCCTTGGCTTTTGCTTCTGCTTCAGCTTTCTTACGTGCTTCCTCTTCGGCTTTCTTTCTAGCTTCTTCCTCTGCCTTTGCCTTTGCCTCTTCCTCTGCAGCTTTCTTAGCAGCCTCTTCGGCTTTCTTTCTATTCTCTTCAGCAGCCTTAAGAGCGGCTTCCTCAGCCTTCTTAGCCTCCTCGAGGATTCTCATAGCTTCTTCAGCTTTCTTACGTGCTTCCTCTGCCGCCTTCTTAGCTTCCTCCTCAGCCTTCTTACGGGCTTCTTCCTCAGCCTTCTTACGAGCTTCTGCCTCAGCCTTGGCTTTTGCTTCTGCCTCAGCCTTAGCCTTTGCTTCTGCCTCAGCCTTTGCTTTTGCTTCTGCCTCAGCCTTGGCCTTTGCTTCTGCCTCAGCTTTCTTACGGGCTTCTTCCTCTTCTGCCTTCTTACGAGCTTCTTCTGCCTTCTTTCTATTTTCCTCAGCTAATTTAGCAGCCTCAGCCTCAGCTTTCTTTGCAGCT
>SVED01000016.1 GCA_015057515.1 Lachnospiraceae bacterium | reverse complement strand
GCTGTGGTGCCTTAGGTGCCTGTGGCATCATTCCCATCGGCGCTCCCGCTGGCTGCGGTGTCTTAGGTGCCTGTGGCATCATTCCCATCGGTGCTCCTGCTGGCTGTGGTGCCTGTGGAATCATTCCCATCGGTGCTCCTGCTGGCTGTGGTGCCTGTGGCATCATTCCCATTGGCGCTCCCGCTGGCTGCGGTGCCTGTGGCATCATTCCCATTGGCGCTCCCGCCTGGCCCATCATAGGCTGCCCCATCATAGGACCTCCCATTGGCTGATTCATCTGCATATTATTCATTACGCCAAGCTTATTAACTTTAACACTCTTTGGTGCTGCACTAGCACCTCCATCTTCAGCCATATTTGTCAATCCACTGTCCTTGCTTATAAAAAGACCCATAGACTCTAACTGGCTAGCAATATAATTTTTTAATTTTGTAACCGAAAAATCATCTGTATTAATTTGATTGATAAGTTCTGCAACGTAATTGTCTCTATCATTGCTACTAAATCTTAAGTTGGAGAGTACTTCCCTGAAAAATACCGGAATCTCAGCTAATGGCATAACCTCCTGCTTGATTGGTACAATCACACATTTCACAGCCATTGTCTGTCTATTTACATACACATAATCAGATTGCTTCACTATGTAACTTACAGGAATTCCCTGAGTTCCAATTTCAAACACGGCACACAATCCACTCATCAAACAAAATACATCTTTCTTCTCTAATGTACTCTTATATAAAACCGATAAATTGGTGTCCTCGTGAGCATAAGAAGTTACGCTTCTTTTGCCATCCACGTCACTGTATTGAAATGATATTATGTTATCGAGACGTGACGCTTTATCCGCTGCTCTATCATCATAAACATCAGCAGCAGTTAAATCATATCTGATTGTATCAACATTATTCTGCTTAGAAACCGTTAACTCAAACTTTCTCATTGTAACCTCCTATAGTAACCAAATACTTTATCTAATCTTAAACAAGAACTCCTCATCACCCAATCTTATCATTGAGTCATGTGTAAGAATCTCTTCAATACCGTCCTCAACCATATTGCCATTTACATAGGTGTGATTGGTTGACTTGTTATCCTTTATGTAACACACACCATCTTTCTGTGAATAATAGCATGCTGTCTACTTATGGCTCCATTACCACTAACATGATAATCGATACCTCTTGTAGCCTTACCAATCTTAAATACTGCCTTGTTAAGCATGATTCTTTCTTCTGTATTTACTCTTATAAGGTATGGCATAGCTTTTGGAGCATTTAACAAAGTGTGCTTAGCTGCATTATCAGGCACAGACTTGCTCAATACAGAATTGCTCTTTGGTTTTTCCTCATCAGTTTCGCTACTTGGCGCTGTACTTGGTGCCATATCTGCTGTAAGTTCTGCGGTCTCCTCATACTCTGCTGCGGCACTCTGGATAAGAGCCGCTCTATTTACCTTAACTACATTTTTCTTAATTACTGGTGGTTTACTACCAAGAACATCATCAAGCTCTGCCAAAGTACTTATGGTCTTTTGTTCTGTGTCCTTTGTCTTAGCCATAGGAACCTGTCCAGCTAACTGCTTAATTCTATTTTTAAGAACATCTTCGTCGTAGTCTTCTCAAAGCTATGCTTAATTGATTTTTCTGGTTTTGCCTTCTCAGCTTTTGCCTCTTCTTCTGGTTCTGTCTGTATAGGAGGTATTTCATTGACAGGCTGTTTTTCTTCTGCCTTTTTAACTGATACTTCCTCTGTCTCATCAACTGTTTCTTCAACATCCTTTGTCTCTGATTCAGTTTCTGTTGTTGAAACTTTCATACCAGCAGGTAAAATGCTTTCTAATTCTTCTTCTACAGGCTCCTCTGCAACATCCTCTTCATCTTCCTCATCATCTCCAATCTCAGGAAGATCCTGATCTTCATCTGACATATCACTCATAAAGTCAGCCACCTTCGCCTCTTCTTCTGGCACGTCTGCACTAACAACCTCAACCCCATCAGCATCTATATCTGCAGTACCCACGAAGGAAAGTCCCGCTTCTTCCATAAGGGCCTCAGCAAGGCCAACAAGACCTCTTAAATTGAAATTATCACTATTGATATATGTGAGCAGTTTTCCAACATAATTTAAATCTTCGTTCACATCATACTCTACATTAGCAAGGAACTGTCTCATAAAACCTTTAAATTCAGCAACAACAGATGCTTTACTCTCTATTGGAAGGCATATAAACTTTACATCATAGTTGTCTTCTATATAAACAAAGCTTTTGTTAAGTAAAATATAAGCTAAATGTACTGTCTGCTCCTTTAAGGAAATCAAACTACTAGCCACATTTCTAAGAATAAACAATACTTTTTCGCAGTTCATTGTCATCTGCATACATTCTTCAAGAGATGTTTTTCCTGAAATATCATAAGTTAAATAATCATAATCATCATCCTCTTCATAGATTATGTCAACTAACTCTTTCAGATTATTCTCCTCACAATAATCCAAAACATCTTCATCCAAATCACAATCTTCGCCCATTGTGTAAGTCAAATACTTTTCTTGCCCGATACATCTGACTTTGAAATTGAATGCTCTCATAATAGCCCTCCTAATCTGTAGTGTTTTATATTAATCCGTAAAAATAAGTGCTTTACTCCTCAGAACCTTCATCTCCCTCAGCAGGCACACCATTTGGTCCGCCTATAATCTGAGTATCTACATGTTCTTCATATGTCTCAGTAAAGATGTGTGTTCCCTCTTCTTCGTTACCTACATGATAATAATAGTAAGTATGATCCTCTGGGTATAGAACTGCTTCAATACACGCTACACCCGGATTACAAATAGGGCCAACTGGAAGTCCTGAGTATTTGTATGTGTTGTAAGGTGAATCCAGTTCCAAATCCTCATATAACACCTGACTTTGATCATATCGACCATCTGTCAAAGGATAAAGTACTGTAGGACACATCTGAAGAGGCATATCAATCGCTAAACGATTGTTGATAACACCTGCTATAATCGGTCTTTCCTCAGCCACTTTAGCTTCACGCTCTACTATAGATGCTCTGGTTATTACATCATAAGATGAATATCCAAGTTCTGTTGCTCTAGCTTCAAGTTCACCTGAGTAATAATAGTCAAATGTCTCTAACATCCACGCTACTAATGACTCTGGTGTAGTAGACTCATAAATATCATAAGTCGCTGGGAATATATACCCCTCCAACTTGTACTTTACATTTGCGTTAGATGGTACATCTGCCAAGTATGGGAAGTCCACAGTTGTTACAGACTTTATTGCGTTGATAAACTCGGTATAAGAGCAAATACCTTGCTCTTCACATCGTTCAGCTATCATATCAATAGTAAATCCTTCAGGAATAACCAGCGTAGCAATCGGAAGCTCATACTCTATAGTAGGACTCATAGCCTCCATCATCTGTAATGTATTCATTCCTGTATTCAAAGTATATGTTCCTGCTTTAAGTTTTCCTGCATAGCCCTCATTCTGCACTCTCTTTACAAATGCATTCTCATACTTAATAAGTCCTTCATCCTTAAGGATACTGGCTATTTTCTTAACAGACGCTCCATCAGGAATAACTACATCAACATCAACTCCATCTTCAGTATAAGTACCCTTATACTCTCTCATATAATCGTCATAATATCCCTTTCCGTGGTTAAAAATAATTACACACAACGACATAGTTGCAACCACAAGAATTATGGCTTTTATAAATCTTATCATTCTATTCACAACGTTTTTACCTCTTTATTTCAGTTTACATAATGTCGACAAAATTACATACTTGAAGTAATTTTACAATAATGTTATTATAGTACCACATTTTTTAAATAATTTCAAGAAAGGATGATAATTTTGGCTAATCCAATTGTTACTATGACTATGGACAGTGGGGATGTAATGAAATTTGAGCTTTATCCTGAAATTGCACCTAACACTGTCAACAATTTCATTTCACTTATTAAGAAAGGTTATTACGATGGTTTAATCTTCCACCGTGTCATTGAGGGCTTTATGATTCAGGGTGGATGCCCTGATGGTGTGGGCACCGGTGGTCCTGAATATTCTATTAAAGGTGAATTCGCAGATAATGGTTTTGAGAACAACTTAAAGCACGAGCCTGGCGTTCTTTCTATGGCACGTTCTATGATGCCTAACTCAGCTGGTTCTCAGTTCTTTATTATGCATAAGACTTCACCACACCTTGACGGAAGCTATGCTGCTTTTGGTAAGATTAGTGAAGGTATGGATATTGTGGATAAGATTGCAACAACTCCAACTGGTTACGCTGACCGTCCTCTTCAGGATCAGGTTATTAAGTCTGTAACTGTGGATACTTTGGGTGTTGACTATCCAGAACCCGAAAAATACTAGTTTATGCACAAAAAAGAGGTTACTCTGCCATATGAAGCAGTGTAACCTCTTTTTATATGTTATATCAAACGGTTTTAAATATTAATCTTCCTCTGTTTTATCGGATCCATTGTCATCTTCTTCCGTCTCTTCAGCTTCCTCAGTTTCCTCAGCTTCTTCAGAATCTTCAGCTTCCTCAGTTTCCTCAGCTTCTTCAGAATCTTCAGCTTCCTCATCCTCGTCAGACTCTTGAGAATTTTCAGTTTCTGTTTCATCATCTACCACAAGGTGGAAGTCTCCCTCATCCTCAATAAATCTTGCTGGTTTTAAAAATGGTTTAAAGCACTTCATCATAAAGAATCCATAAACATAACCAACCAAGCCAAACCCAAACATAGCAAAACCTATTACACATAATGCAAACTGATAGTAAAATGCCCACACGATGATTGCAGATATGGCCATTAAAAGTAATGTAGTTGGAAAATATCTTATGGAAAGTAAAAAAGCATTTCTAAACTGTACTTTTACTGTATTGTCAAATTTGGCCTGTATAGGAAACACATATAAAAAAACCATAAGAGCTACTGACAGCATAATTATACTAACTATAGTCATAACCTGACCAATATTTCCAATTCCTCCCTGTTTCCACTGAGTGTGCCAAAAGTACACATCAAAGCCAAGCACAAAAAGCACAACAGCACATATAAGCCATATAATAGTTGACTGTTTGAAATTTTCTTTGAAGCTCTTAAAATAAAATTTAGCTACATAACCATCCTCTATAGACAAGCTCTTCATCGCCGTATAATAAAGAGCAGTAAGAGCGGCACCAATTGTAAATATAGGCAAACATGTTACCACAAAAATAATTGATAAAATCATAGCATCTCCCACTCGATTTAAAAGTCGAATAAGGACGTTATCATAATTAAAACCTTCTACTGACATATCTTTCTCCAATCTATTTTATATTAAGCCTTGCTTTATTTATCCTCTTTTCCGCTAATAGCAGACAAATTATTCTAACATTTTTCCTATTAGTTTTCAAACTTTTTTTGGTAATTATATTGACAAACTCTTAATTCTTCAATAAATTTATATAATATTGTACTTAGGAGGTTTATTTTTATGAAAACACCTTTTGTAAATAAGGAAATGATTGAAGAGATTGTAAAGGATTTTCCTACGCCTTTTCATATATATGACGAAAAGGGTATCCGCGAAAATGCAAGACGCCTTAAACAGGCATTTTCTTGGAATCCTGGATACAAGGAGTATTTTGCAGTAAAAGCTACTCCTAACCCTACCATACTTCGTATTCTCAAGGAAGAAGGCTGTGGTCTTGACTGTTCATCACACACAGAGCTTCTTATGTCTGAGAAGGTTGGAGTAACCGGGTCAAACATTATGTTTTCTTCAAACGATACCCCTGCAGAGGAGTTTGAGTTAGCAGCAAAATTGGGAGCTACCATTAATCTTGATGATTTCACACACATTGACTTTTTAAATGATATCTGTGGCATTCCTGAAACTATTTCTTGCAGATACAACCCTGGTGGTACTTTTTCAATAGCTACCACTATTATGGATAATCCTGGAGATGCAAAATACGGAATGACTAAAGACCAGCTTTTCAAAGCATATGTAAAGTTAACTGATATGGGAGCAAAGACTCTTGGTCTTCACTCATTCCTTGCCAGCAATACTGTAACTAATGAATACTATCCTACTTTAGCAAAACTCCTTTTTGAGGTTGCTGTTGAATTAAAAGAAAAAACCGGCATAGAATTAAGTTTTATTAATCTTTCCGGTGGTGTTGGTATTCCTTACACACCGGATCAAAAGCCTAACGATATCTTAGCTATCGGCGAGGGTGTAAAAAAAGCTTACGAGGAAGTGTTGGTTCCTGCCGGCTTAGGAAATATCAGCATATTCACCGAGCTTGGTCGTTTTATGCTGGCACCTTACGGTCACCTTGTAACTAAGGCTATTCACGAAAAGCATACTCACAAAGAATACATTGGTGTTGATGCTTGTGCAGTTAATCTTATGCGTCCTGCAATGTATGGTGCATATCACCATATCACAGTTTTGGGCAAAGAAAATGAGCCTTGCGACTATACATACGATGTCACCGGCTCATTGTGTGAAAATAACGACAAGTTCGCTATTGACAGAAAGCTTCCTAAGATTGACAAAGGAGACTATCTGGTCATTCACGACACTGGTGCCCACGGCTTTGCTATGGGCTATAACTATAACGGAAAATTAAAGTCTGCAGAGCTTCTTCTCGGTCAGGATGGCAAAACAAAAATGATTCGTCGTGCCGAAACTCCAGAGGATTACTTTGCAACTTTAGAGGGCTATTGGGAAGTATAAGTGTACATGGTATTGCCCTGAACACTTAAGGCTTCTTCAAATTCTTCTCTTGTAACCTTTACTTCTTCACCCAACAGCGGATCATAATATCTAATGTGGGTGGAGTTGTAACTGATTACAAGAACATATCTACCATCATCTATGCATGCCGCAAAAGGTACATCTCTATCAAGGAAATATAAAGCTATATCTAAACTTATTCCAGATATATTTATTCCCACTCCATTGGTATATTCAGCAAAAGCAGATTCCCAGCTTTCACAAGCCATTATATCCTCATATTCTACTCTGTTATCCACATATTCAACGCACATATATGCACAGGTCATAAGAGTGTCTTTTAAGTTCTTGCATGGCATCTCATCAATAAAATCTGCCACTGTATTATAAGACACCGCAGCAATACTTCTGTATATGGTGTTACCATCACTATCAACCACCAAACCCGAATCCTCATCGTCAACTGCCAGTATTGCTCTACCTGCACTATTATACTCACCCACATAACCAGAATTATTGAATACAAAGAAGGAATCCACAGAGGTTTCTGTTTTAACCTTAAGTTCCCAGTATTCATCATTCTTTTTGTTCTTTGTTATTGTATGTTCAACAGATTCACTAAGGTAAATGTTAGAAGGGAAAACTATATCCACTTGATTCATTTCTACACTACTATAGTTGTACGAGGTGGAAATCTGGGCACTCACCTCATCCTTCTTGTAAGATATATAATCCGGCTCACACTCCTGATAAAAGTTGTTCATTTTATTTGCTCTAGTCAAGTATATTTTCTCACCCTGCACCTGAGCATTCATAATGTAAACCCCTGACTGCGAATACTCCTTAATCACATTTCCATCCGGCTGAATAATATATATTTTATACAGTGGAAGAGTAGCCTCACCATCAGAGGTAACTGTAATATCTCCTCTGTGAGCAACACCATATATCAAATCATTTCCCACAAATCCAAGACCTAAGAATCTATCTGTTGCAGTTCCAGATTGAACATACATCTGACCTGTTTCAAAATTGTAAATACTTATGCTTGTAACGTCCTCGTCCTTCGCCGTATTAGGATAAGCAACAACCTTTCGGTTGTCTGAAATCAAATATTTGTCAGATGGTATTCCATATACCACTGTATCCTGTGTACCATCTGTCATATCAACCTTATAAATCGCTCCATTTAACAGATAGTAAAAGTATCCATTTGGATCATAGTAAGTAAGTCTGCCTATCTCCTGTCTCATAACATCATATGGCTCGTCACTCTCTACAAAAAACAGTTCCTCCAATTTCATATCTACAGAGGTAAATTTGTACATAATTAATCCATTTCGGCCCTCGTGTGCACCTCGACTCATATATCCATATACTACAAAGTAAATATTTCCATCCTCATCCATATCAACAATGTTAACATCTATGTCCGTATTCAAAAGTCGAATATCAGAATAATTACTTTGTGGTAGGCTAAATACACTTGTAAGTACCGATGTATCATAATCGTAATACCAAAGTTCCCCTTCTTTTACAAAGGCAAGCTTACGATTATCCTCTGTGGAAACATACTCCAGCTCCTGCGGATTGGCAATTCCCACACATATACTATTTCTGGCTTTGCTTATATAATTTTCATCGAAATAACTCTCTATATATCTGTCAAAGGCAAGAATCTCTACCTGCCCCTTCATCCTGTCATATCTTGCACTGTAGTATTCTTCCACATTATATAAATGATTTACTTCTGCGGATGTCCCCTCCACAACGTAGCTTAGCTTTATTACTGCATATTCGTTATCAATCTCAGTGATAGTCGGTACTATACCGGTCATAACAGCAGGCTTTATACCACCCCATGTAACCATGTCATAAGAGGAGTTCAAATTCACATGATAAATATCATCGTCTACAGAAGCAGCCTTCACATCCAGTGCATTGTAGACCATATTTCCAATCTCCTCGTCCACATCTTTTATAAATGTGGTATCGTGAAATTCCATAACATATTTTAATATATCTACACCGTATTGTTCTTCAATATTGACTACTCTGGTGTAGTACCTTGCACTTTCACCTTCTGCATTTGTGATTATAAATACAAGTACATACTCTTGGTTTTGACTCATATCCATACGAAAACGAACCTTAAATTCTTTGTATCCCTGGTTGTTATTCCACTCAACTATATCCCCTTCTTCAACCAAAGAATCTCCTGCGATACTTCGCAGCTGGTAGGAATAAGATACCCCATAATCACCGGTATCCTCCACAAGCAAATCCACACCATACTCCTCATTTATAGGAACAATACCATCTCGCATAAGACCAGTTGACATAATCTGTGTATATCCCTGCATCATATTTATTTGTTCACCTTCAAAATGACAGTACACCAAAGGGAGAGTTGGTTCATCCATCTCCCAAGAAATACTGTCTGAATTAGAATTACTAAGTTTATTTACAACAAAGGCAGTGCCTGTCATAACAAGCACAAACACTATTACCTTTAATATTATCTTCCTAATCATCTAAAAGAATTTTCTCCTTCTTTTATATCTGCTACGTCTAACATAAAACTCATTAAATACCATTACATCTATAAGATGTCTTAGATTCTCATCCTCGTGATTGTAACTCACTTTATAAAATATATCTCTTGATATGCCTAATATTGTTTCCTTGTCAGGATACATTGCAAACATTGGACTACCTTCATACTCCAATTTGTCACAGGCATCCTCCACCATAACCATAATAATTTTTGCTTTTGCAGGATACATTTGAATCAGATACTCCCTATCCTCCATAAGCTCTCTCTCGTCCACCATCTGTAGTTCAGGCATTACTAACTGTTTATGAAAAATACTCATACAAATCCCCCACATAATAAAATCGGCTATTTCACAAACAGACAACCAAAACTCCAGGACGGAATTCTAATTGTCTGTTAATGATAATATATGCCGATTAATTCTTAGTGTGAGAATTACATATATAAGCTATAACTAATCACCAAAAGATATACCTAACATCTTTGCGTTGGCAATAATCGAATCATCAGGTGAAACATACTTAAGCTTACCTGCTGACTCAGAAAGAGGTATAGCTGTAACCTCATTATTCTTCATAACAACAAGCTTACCAAAATCCTCATCCTTAATAAGCTGTGCCGCCTTAGCACCGAAAAGACTTGATATAACTCTATCATAAGGCACTGGGCTTCCACCTCTTTGAGTATGTCCAGGAACAGTTACTCTAATATCCATACCGCATTCTGCCTTAATCTTATCAGCAACCTCATATGCCACTGACGGATATTTCTCTGCAGCTGCTGCAATTGCTGCCTTTCTTTCCTTCTTTGGAAGCTCCGCAACCTCTTTTGAAATAGCACCCTCAGCAACAGCAAGTATAGAAAATCCCTTGCCCGCTTTAGTTCTTTTCTCAAGAGCCTTACACACTTTCTTAATATCGTATGGAATCTCAGGTATAAGAATAATATCTGCTCCTGATGCAATACCTGCATGAAGAGTAATCCAACCAACCTTGTGTCCCATAATCTCAACAATAAATACACGGTTGTGAGAAGCAGCTGTAGTGTGGATACAATCCATAGCATTTGTAGCTATATCAACAGCACTCTGGAAACCAAAAGTCATATCTGTTCCCCAAATATCGTTATCAATAGTTTTTGGGCATCCCACAACATTAAGACCTTCCTCACTCAAAAGGTTTGCAGTCTTCTGAGAACCATTTCCACCTAAAACAACAAGACAATCCAATTTGAGTTTCTTGTAGTTTTCTTTCATACATTTAACCTTATCATATCCTTCAGGTGTTGGCTCACCCATCTGCTTAAATGGGGTTCTTGAACTGCCAAGAATAGTTCCACCCTTAGTGAGAATTCCAGAGAAATCATCTGCTGAAAGTTTTCTGTAGTTTCCATAAATGAGACCTCTGTATCCCTCAAGGAAACCATAAACTTCAACCTCTTTGAAAGTATTGTAAAGACCTTTTACTACGCCACGCATAGTTGCATTAAGGGCCTGACAATCTCCACCGCTAGTTAAAATACCAATTCTCTTCATACCGCTACCTCCTAAATCGTGATTCTTCCATCCAAGGCTCTAAGTAAAGTCACTTCATCTATACACTCCAAATCTCCACCTACAGGCACCCCACTTGCAATACGTGTGGTTTTTATGCCAGATGGTTTAACCAACTTAGATATGTACATAGCCGTGGCTTCTCCCTCGACACTTGAATTGGTTGCAATAATAAGTTCCTCTACATCCACCTGCTCTAATCTAACAATGAGTTCTTTAAGCCTAATATCATTGGCTCCAATACCCATAGCAGGATTAATCACTCCGTGTAACACATGGTATACACCTTTGTATTGACCGCATCTTTCATATGCTGCCAAGTCTCTCGGTGTCTCAACTACCATAATAAGCTTGTGATCTCTGTTTGAAGATGCGCATATTGGACATTCTTCCCTGTCAGTTATAGTATAACAGGTTTTGCAGTATTTTATGTTTTGCTTTGCGTCAATAATAGCATCCGAAAGACCCTTTGCCCTTTCCTCTGGCATATTAATGATGTAAAATGCCAATCTTTGAGCTGTCTTTCCACCTATACCTGGAAGTCTGGATAATTCCTCGATTAACTTGTTAACCTGTCCTCCGTAAATATCCATTAGAAAGGAAATCCTCCGCCTAATCCGCCAGTGATTTTACCCATCTGCTCCTTCTGGTCATCATCCTGCATTCTGATAGCCTCATTGACAGCTGCCATAATGAGATCCTCTAACATCTCAATATCGTCCTTGTCAACAACCTCTTCCTCAAGATGTACAGCAGTAACTTCCTTTTTGCCGTTAATTGTAACCTTAACAACACCTCCACCTGCAGTAGCCTCATACTCCTTTTCCTCAAGAGCAGCTGTAGTCTCCTCCATCTGCTTTTGCATTCTCTGAGCCTGCTTCATAAGGTTATTCATATTGCCAGGCATCATTCCTCCTGGGTATCCACCTCTTCTTGCCATTTTAATAATCCTCCTAATATTTATAGTCTATTTTTATTTTTATTTTTGATAAATCCCATTGGCTCAGCTGTGTTTCAACTGCTTCCTTTGGAGATATCTTTACAATGTTAATATTAATGTCTCTTTCTGTCATATCAGATATCTGTTTTTTGAGAATATCCACATTGGATTGTTTGTCATAGTAATCAATTGCGCCCTGATGTTCCGGAGACTTTACAATCACCAAATCAATGGCGGATGGTATGTGACTAACTCTCACACTCACCATATCCATGAAATTTCTTGTAAGCTTCATAGCATTGGACTTTATATAATTCCAAGAGTTTACTATGGCCAATATCTCATCCATATCTGCATCTTTATATTTTGACTTAAGGTTATCTAATATTTGATCACTCTGTGAAGATAAATCATCTGTTGACACCTCACCATAATCAGATACATTTGCTTGTAATGTCTCATCTCCCAAGCCTTGTTCCTTAGTCACGTAAACCACCTGACCGGCTCCATTTTTAAGCTGTTCCATAGCCTGCTCCAAGGACTTTTCCAAATCCTCCACTCGCTTTTGAAGAGCCGCTTCACCCTCCTGCATCTGTGGCTTGCTCATCTTTATGATAGCCACTTCCAGCATAACCTTTTTGGCTGTGGTATAACTTATTTTTGTGGACGCTTCCTGAAGAATGTTAATATAGTTAATCAATATTCCCTCAGAAAAACTCTCTCCTATATCTATCAGTCTTCCAACATTGTCGGAAGTAACATCCACCGCTATATCAGGATTAAACTTAAGCATTAAAATGTTTCTGATAAAGCCTGTAAATTCATTGACAAGCTGGGATAAATCTTTCCCCTGCCAAATAGCATCATCAATAATGTCGACCGCTGTAGCAGCATCACTTTCACCTATAGCTGCAAGTAATTTGATGTATACCTCTATATCAACTGCACCTATAGTCTCCAGAACCATATCATAGGTTAATTCCTGACCTATGTTAAAAGAAATACATCTATCTAAAATACTTAAGGCATCTCGCATAGAACCATCTGCTGCCTTAGCGACATAGGCCAATGCTTCCTTGGTTGCAGATACTCCCTCTCTTTCAAGAAGCTCACCTAACCTGTTGGTTATAGTCTCTATGGAAATACGCCTAAAGTCATATCTCTGACATCTGGACATTATGGTCACAGGTATCTTATGGGACTCTGTTGTTGCAAGGATAAACTTCACATAGGAAGGGGGTTCTTCTAATGTTTTGAGTAGTGCATTAAAGGCACCTGCGGAAAGCATATGAACCTCATCAATAATATATACGAGACATTTACCTGACTGAGGTGAATACTGAACGGATTCATTTATCTGTCTAATATTATCAACACCATTGTTAGATGCCGCATCTATTTCGATAACATTCATAGATGCTCCTTTTGAAATAGCTTGGCAACTTGGACATTCATTACAAGGGCTTCCGTCTATTAAGTTCTCACAGTTCATGGCTTTAGCCATAAGCTTTGCCACAGTAGTTTTACCTGTACCTCTAGTTCCACAAAAGAGGTAGGCATGACCTACTTTTCCATGTTTTATCTGATTCTTAAGGGTAGTAACAATATGTTCCTGTCCCTTTACCTCCTGAAACCCATCAGGACGCCATTTTCGGTATAAAGCCATATATGACATATAGCATCCTCACTCTCATCCAATTACATAATACTATTTGTTTTATCTAAATCTAAAAACCTGGTCTAACATTCTAAGGGTTTTAAAGTTACCCTTCGCAGTAATTTCTCCTGACATAAAGCCTTTTTGGAAGGTCATCTTACCAGCCAATATATCTCGCATAAGAGAACTCTCTGCCTTTAGCTTAACATCACTATCCTGATCTTCCCCATACTCACATACAAAATTGTCGCCTACATTGATAATAAGAGTCTTTCCAATATCTGTAATCACTATAACGTACTTTGCATTAAAATCTTTTTCCGGATGATAATTTTTACAAAAGCCTTCAACAATATCGTCCTCATAAATACTTTCCTCTTGCTTATCATCATCGCCAAGCATCTGCTTAAACATAGCTGCCAGCTCTTCTATATCCTCTTTTTGCTTTTTCACGTAACCATCGTCTGCCACGAACTTAGAAAGCTGCTCACTCTCTTGAGGAGTAAGGATAATATTGCTCTTTTTGATAATGTTGTTCTTTACTGCTGTGCTACTGGTTGGAAGTTTAACAATCTTTTGGTTAATATTTCTGTAAAGGTCCTCTGTCTTTTTCTCAATAAGCGCCAAATAGGCAGAATTACGTTCTAATATTTCGTGAGAATCAACATACGTAGCAAGACCATTTAGAGAAATACCTCCTAATACATCCCAAGCCTTACGAAGAGAGAGTTCCGCATCCTGCTCACCATATGCTGTAGCCACAACAACGGGCATCATATACAAGCTAGATATCTTTTCTTTGTCTCCATAGAGCCAACACATATCAAGAAACTGCTGCATAAAGCCACCAATGCCAAACCACTCCACACTAGACGCAAGAATAACACCGTCACAATCTTTCAAAGTGTTAGGCAATGTAGCAATACCAGACTTATCCTCATACATATTGTATCTTTTAACAGTAACTCTAAGCTCCTCAAGAACCTGCACTATTCTGTCGATTACAAATAGTGTTGGGTCTTCAAGTAAACCTCTTCCACCGTAGTAAATATTAACCTTCAAAACTTCCACCTCAACCTATTACAAAATTAAAATACATATACAAATACTATACCAAAAATAGAAGCTAATTACAATCAAAGATATAAAAAAGAATGTGCATCGCACATTCTTTTTTTAAGTGTGTTTTAAAGTATCCATCTTTACAACTGTCAATGTTCCACTATGGACATCCGCTGTCTTTTCTCTTTCCCCGTATCTTCTATAAATGTCAACTCATCATTATCTGTGCCAAAGGTATCATAAACAATCTGAGTTTTGGCAACAGAAGTCTCTCTTTTAGATGAAAAATAAATCGAATTCCATATTCCCATTGCAAAAAAACTTATAGCTCCGAGTAAAAATATTTCTTTTCCCGAAAAAAAGTATACAAGGATAAAACAACAACCGGCCCCCCACAAAACTATTTTTTCTATGTTGCTTTTTTTCTCTCTATCCCCATTTACAGTAATATTATCCTGATAATGCTCTTCCAGGTTCTCAGGTTTACATAACACCTGTTCTTCAAAGGGTTCTTCTTTTAAAAGCATACTTTTTATAACCTGTACATCCACCACATCTTCACATATGTAATCGTATATGTTATATAACATACCAATTCCCCGTTTATCCCTATGGTCAAACACTTTCATAATATACTCCAAAAATTTTTTCAACTGCTGTCTTATAGGTACGTTATACCCCGGAACATACATCAACTTCACCCGCTTTTCTTCAACCTCATAAAGCATATATTCAGGTAGAACCACCAAATCGTCCGCTTGCAGCAAAAAATCTCCTATGATTTCAATACAGTGAACCACCTGCCCCACAATAAGTTTTAGCATATCACTGTCTACCTTTATATTCATCAAAACTCTATTAAGAAGATTACCTATGCCTGTATTATATCTTAGATAAATCATATTATCCGTCTGGGAAAATATTGGTCGCATCATATGCTCAATAGAATTTTCCTCCAGCATTCTCACCTTATAATATTCTCCCCGGCTCATAATATCTTCAATTGAGCCAAGGGGTACATTAAGATATCTGTCTATTCCCTTACTCAAAAATTGCATCTCCATAAAATTGCCACCTCCTCAATCTGTCACTACATTCTCCATATATCATCTCTTCACTGTATAAATACAATTCTGTGTACTTATCAACTTGCGTCTGAACATCATCTCTACTACTTATCAATGTAAAAATTACTAACATGACGATGCCTATAACTATTGGCATTATGAAACTCATCTCCACAGTAATACTTCCGCTATTGTTTAATTTCCACTTCCACATCTTGAACATTCTCCCATTCCTTCCACATCCTTTAGTTTAACTCTATATATTGTTCGCTTTAATCCACTACACTCTCTCCTTGTATGATACCTTTCACCAAAATCTGTCACTATTACCTTATCCACATCAACAGGAGGACAAAACTCACACAAACTTAATCCACGAGCTTCTGCTTCTTTTTTTCCTGAAACTTGAGTAGACAAATCCAAATATGTACATGTTCTGCTATTGTGATATACCGACATATAATCTGTTATATAAACATATCTATCGCCCGAACTATCCGCATTATCCTCACTCACTATATTTCCTGTATAGGCACGCTTTTTTATGGATATAGTCTTATCCTGAGAAAGGCTTGGCATAAATGGCATAATTACTTTTGTAGAGTAATTAACCTTTAAAATAAAGTATCCATCCTCATCTACACCTGTGGTCCCAAGAAAATTAATTCCTGACGTTCCATCCACTATATAAGTATCAAGAAAATCACTGTCATCTACATATTTAGAAAAAATAAGCTCAGGTCCGTAAATTGCATTCTCATCAATATATGCCAATTCCGAAAGATACTCTGCTGTTTCTATGCTGGCATCATATATTATATTTTCAGCAATTCTACACTGGGCCATACGGTATATAGATAACATTGCAAATATAAAAAAGGGAAGTATCAACGTTGCCTCCACAGTAGCTACTCCTCTGTTATCTGTTGTAAACATAGCAACCTCCTTTATTGTCTGTTTTAACATCCTCTATCTCTATGGCAAAAGCCATTTATGGTCTGCACCTGGAGAGGTTTTTTTTATAATTGGGCATGAGACAGAGGACATTAAAACAAACAATAACTAATATCCTGTTGTCACACTGAAACTCATTTTTCTTCCCTCAAAAATAACACTTATATCCATAGACACTTCAACACCGGCATCCACTACACATATATCCTCACCCGCCTCAATAGAATTTAATTGCATCAAATCCAACATTCGTGGATAAATTTTATCTTCATTTAACGCCATTAATATGCAAAGATAATGCTCATAGTTCAGCCCTTTTTTATCTTCTCTTGCAGAATCATTCATACTACCCTCTAAATTTTTAAAGTCTGTTATCCAATCTGTGCCTGTCTTATTAAATGGTATTGTTTTTCCTTCCAGAAGACTACGCACCTCTGCAAGAGATTCCACATAAGCCCAACATCCTGCCAAAAGATATCTCATAACCGGTTCTGGCACAAGTGATATTAAGGAAAGGGAAAAGGATATTGCTTTGATTTCACTCATTTTACCGGAATCACTAACCAGATATGCAAAATTGATTGGCAGACGTAAAGCAACAATTTTATTTACAACACCTTCTAAATTCTCCCGATCTGAACCTTTGCCACAAATAAGATATTCCATTTCACAGTCCAAAACCGTGTCTGGATTTTTGTCTGGGTTTGTTATTGAATTAAACACTAATGTTGCATAGCTAATTCCCGCACCCATATTTTTCACCTCATCACACCAACTCTCATGTGAAGTCAAGTCAGTTTTAAAATCACTGTAATCATCAAAATCCTCATTCATTTCAAACACCGAATCCACAAAATGAGAAAGCTCAAAGGAAGGCATATTCATAAGATCTATCATCATGTTACTCACATACATATCATCAGGCATAACAAAGTACAAAACTCCCATATCACCTATATCAGAGGTGAAATCTCTGGGATCAAAATCTTCTTCCTCCCCAGAATCAGATGCTTCCTTATCAGCAATCACATCCTCCGGTGAAATATCTTCCAAAGGAACATCCTCTGCATTTTCCAGATTCTCCTTCAAAGATTCCGGCAGGGTTCCATCATCTCCTCCTGTTGCAGATATTATATACTCGCCTGCCGTCTCTATCCCTACATACACTAAATACTCAGAAATCTGTTCCTTCAGTTTCTTATACTCATCTTCGTATAGAGTGACATAGTTTGTGATGGCACAATCTGCAACACTAAATCTTTCCCCCAAATTATATTCCATAGTTTCCGTAACCTTTTCCTCAAGATTTCCTTGTCCCTTCCCATCCTGACTCACATCAAAAAGGAGAATATGATAATGCTCAAATATGTAATTGTTGTATTCTGCTCTTATATCCGACATTGCACTTGTTGCACACATAACAGCCTTTCCCCTTGCCGAGTGTACATTTACAACATTAATTATTGTCGTTCCCAGCAACAAAATGGATGTCAAAATCAGGCATAGAAATACCGTTATTTGTCCTTTATTATTCATATTCTCCTCCTTAATCTTATATGGAAATTTTAAGACTAACAGTCATTAGTAAATCTTTTGGGCATCACTATTTATGGAATCCCAAATATTCTCCACCAAGTCTGTTATCTGATCTTTGAAAACTGCTACCATGGCTATTAAAACCACGATGATTAAGATTACTTCAACGACACCCATACCGTCGTCTTCAACAAAGAAATTTTTTAAATGGTTCATAATTCCCTCCTTTTCTAAAATCCTGTTACTGCAGGGACAATTACTATAACCATAACTATTGCCATTAAGACAATCATAGGGAATAACAATTTGGTTGATGCCTCCTCCCCCAAACGTCTGGCAAACTCCTTTCTCACATTGTAAGAGGTCTTTACTTCCTCTTCCATGTACTTGAGCAAATCGTTACCCCCACGCTTTAGATGGTGGGATATTTGATTCATCAATCGAGTATACATAGGTATATTAATTCTGCGGCCTAATTCTTCATAAGCTAAACCTTCATCCAAACCCGTATCTATCTGATTAAGGCTATATTCTATCTCTCTTTGAAGGATCCCTTTTTCTTCTGCTTCAGAAACAATTTGGAACAGGGCCTTTTTTATTGTCATTCCCGCTCCCAACAACAGCCACAGTTTATTTACAAAAGAAGGATAAAGTCCAGATAGCATATTATCCCTTTCCTTTCCCTTGGACATCAATTTCTCCTTTTGCAACATAACTATCAAAAAACTAACTGCCACTCCCAGAAACAGCACTTTTAATTCCGCATATTCTTTGTTCGTCTTTAATTCAATTTTTACCCCATGAAGGTCATCGGGTATTTCAATAAACTTTTGGTTTCGACTATTTGCCTCCATATTTTCCAATGTTTGAAAAGCCTTCGACAGATTTTTTTTCGTATCATTCACAGGTTGCATAACAAAGGAATATTCTTTACTAAGACAATACTCTCCATAAAACAGATTGGCTCTAAGGGTAACGGTTTCTTTTCTAATAATATTATCTGAAAACACATGTCCCTCCTCATCAATCAACATTGGATGACTAGAATCCCACTCTATATCGAAGCATTCTAATATCTCCTCGGGAAATAAATTCAAATCACTAGAAATGTGTTGAAAATCAGGATTATCACCTAAGATATAATCCCTTATCTGATCAAATACTTCCTCTCCTTTTAGGTAAAATTCCTCCTGAGTATATTCCATAGGCGCAATATTCAGACTATACTCATAAGATTCTCCATCCAGAACAAGAAACAGTTCACATGTCTCCTCCTTTCCTCCATAATCATTTCTTTCGATTATATTTTCCGTTTTTTGAGGAGTGACTAATTCTCTGACTCCAATCAATGCGGATAGTATGTTAAACCCAGAAAACAATACTAAACCTGCAGCTACAGAATTAACCCTATACTCCAAAGCCAACTCCTCCAAGGTCCTATGGGAAACCACATTTATTTTTCTAAGATTTTCTTTGACATCCTCCTTGCTGTCCTTTATTTTAAATAATCCAAGAAGGGTTTCACTCATAGATTTATGTAAACCAATAAGTTTATTTCCTAATCCTCGTGTCCTATACTTGCTATAATTTTTAATACTGGCAACCGCCAGTAAAATGTATAAAAATATTATGCCAAGATTTATTTCTAACATCCTACACCTCAATATCCATAATTCTATGTATAATCAAGCCACACACTGCCACAACTACCACAGCTATACACATAATAGACTTTCCCATAAAAGTACTATAGAGAACTTCCATATATACCCCATTGGTCAGTCTCATATATATCAATACAAGAACTGGCGCAAGCATCATAATCTTTCCTTCCAGCTTTTTGGCAGATATCATAGTTTCTATCTCAGACTCTACAGAATACTTTTCCACCAAAGAATTAGCAGTTTGTCGAATAACCTTAATCATATTGCCACCATATTGCTTGGAAGTTTTTATCAAGTGTGCAAATTCCAATATCTCTTGCACCTTTGTATTTTTGCCTAGCTGTAACATCATGTTTTCCACAGTGTGGTTATACCCAAGGCCATATACCATTTGTTGCAACAATTCACCCAGAGAGCTATTACCCTTCGTTGAATAAAATTCATCAAAAGCTTGAACAAATGCATTTTCCAAGGAATATCCTGCATTCAAACTTCCCGAAAGCAATACTATAAAATCTTTAAACTCCACCTGGATTTGTTTTCTTATTTTCTTTATGTAATCCTTTTCGTCTATGTAATAAATCATTCCGCCAAAAGGAATCACCCAAAAAAATCCAAGCATAGAATTAAAAAACAAAATCCCCACAACCACACAAATAAGACCTATTTTTAACAACTCTATCAGTATCCATCTTGTGTCTTTTTTATAAATATTAGTTCTCATTCCATGCTTCCTCATAAAGTTCCAACATACCTGTCATAGACAATTTGTTTATGTTTATTAGGTCGTTTACTTTTCTCAAAACACCCTTTACTCTTCCTTCATTTTTTTCAGGGTGCACGTACTCAAACAATGTATTTAATATCACATCTCCATCTTTCATACCCACTACCTCACTTATACTTAATACCTTTCTACTTTTATCCTTTATCCTACCCAAATGAACGATGATATCCACCGCCGAAACAATTTGCTTTCTAACCGCTAAAAGAGGGATATCTAGACCCATAAGTACCATTGTTTCCAAACGGCTAATCATATCTTTTGCAGAATTAGCATGGCCTGTACTCAAGCTGCCATCATGGCCTGTTGTCATAGCTGTTAGCATATCTATAGCTGCCTGGTCGCGCACTTCTCCTACAATTATCCTGTCTGGACGCATTCTTAGACTTGTCTTAATCAAATCCCTTATACTTATACTATTTTTTCCTTCCACATTGGCATTTCTGGCCTCCATGCGAACAAGGTTTGCAATACCCTGTATCTGCAACTCTGCAGAATCCTCTATGGTAATAATTCTCTCATCCTTGGGAATTAAATCTGATAACGCATTTAGAAATGTAGTCTTACCGGAACCGGTGCCTCCCGATATAAAGATGTTATATCTGGCTTTGACTAATGCGTCTAAAACCTTCACTGCCGAAGGTGTAATTGAACCGAGTTTTACAAGCCGGTCCATTGTTATAATATCTTTTGGAAATTTTCGTATGGTAATTATGGGTCCATCTAGGGAAATTGGCGGTATAACAATATTTACTCTTGAGCCATCCTTAAGTCTGGCATCAACCACTGGGTCAGCATCGTTTATTCGTCTGTTACAATCTGCCACAATCTGTTGAACAACAGCATATAGCTTCTCTTCACTGGAAAAAAACTTGTCTGTTTTATGTATTCTGCCAGCTCGTTCAACAAAAATATTTCCTGAACCATTAACCATAATCTCTGTTACTTCTTCATCATCCAGAAAATCAGTAAGAACATCTAATCTTCTAAAAGAATTAAAAAGCTCTTGTTTAATATCAATCTTATCCCTCAGGGGTATGGTGTTTACTCTCACCATCTCCAACAGGCATCTGTCAATCAACGCACTGACTTCAGCATCCGTCATCTCTCTTGACATATCAAGCTCTGATAAAACTTTTTTTCTAAGGGACTCTTGTATCTCTTGTTTTTGAATTATAACCCCTCCTTTTTGATTAGCTCCTCTATGGTATATGTACCTGCCAGATAGTTTGACATATCAACATATATAACTCTATCTGATATATTGCTATACTCTCCTAACTGTTCTTTAAAAATCTTAAGCTTAGACTTAGAGATTTCATCTTCCAATATAGGAATTATAAGTTTGTTCATAACCAAAAATACATCAAACTCCGGCAAAACTGCCTGTCCAATATCAAATACAACCTGCTTTATATTTGATACAGATTTTAGTGTATTACATAACCATTCCATATGTGAAAAAGTAATCTGTCTAAAATCCATATAGGACTTAACCCCTGATATGTATCTAACTTTGTCCTGATACATCTTTGCATTATCCAAAATATCTATAATCTTCGGATTCTTCTCTGCGAGATAGTAAAAGAACATATCCGCCAAAGCCTCACTCTCTACAATACTAGGGTACTCCTCCATCCCTATGTATAAGCACTGTCCAAAGCTATGGCATATTCCCTTTGCAATAGCTGTCTTGCCCACTCTGCCTAAGGGTGAATAAATTCCATATATAGTCATATCCGAAGTATCTTTTTTGCGCGTCTTTAAATATTCTCTAATCTGATGTGACATTTTCGAACCAGGCTGATATTTGAAAATGTACTCTGTCTTATCACGGGGAGGATTATACTCGCACATATACATAAAAGGTACACTCAAGTTTTCTATCCTACTATCCTCACCAATAAGTATAAGGTCAAGGCCTCTATGCTCACTATATTCTACTAATGCTTTCTCCTCAGAAAAAACCATAGCCCTAATGGGTATATCATTACTATTGTTGAAATATTCCATAAGATTATAGGAATATGTTAAATCCTTATCTAAAATACCTACTCTATATGACATGAAACTCACCCCCAAATAGCCATGCTATTGTGGCAATACATATTGGAACTGACATATGCATTCTTGTGGCAAGAACAAAGTCCTTCCCCAGCCTACCACCTCTAATCCATCTGGCAACTAGAAGAAACATGCCATATACAGCTACAATAATCATAGTCAATATGAGTATATAGACCACATCAAAATAGAAAAACGTACCTAGTCCTGCCAAAAGCTTCACATCACCTGCGCCTACCACTTTAAGCACATAAAAGATAAATAATATACCTACAGGTAACAACATTCCAAGGACACTCTTTCCCAGCAGATGAAAACCTCCTACACATCCACTGTAAAGCAAACCCAGCACACAAACTAACGCTGTAAGTTTGTTAGGTATACGATATGTTTTTAGGTCCCAAAATGTAGCAACTATTAGCATTGACACAACAATCAAATGAATAATGTTCTTACCTCCCTTCGCGAAATCGTCCTGTAGCTGGACTATAGCACTTTTCCTTGAAAGGAGTAAAGCTCCAAAAAGTATACTCAATGTAGCGAAAATTACACATTTTCCCATATACCACAAAAAAGGGAATCAAAAAACGGCATAAGCACTTGGCTTATACCGTTTTTTATTTCTATGAATCTGTTTCAAAATGCAAGAAAACCTTACATTAAATTATGCTTTGTAATTCACTATTTCATCAATAAGCTGTGGTAACTTCTCGTCCATGTCTGCATCGCCAAACTGACAAGTGCCAACCTTTTTGTGACCACCGCCACCATATTTGAGCATAAGGCTACCTACATCTACATTTGAAGTTCTGTTGATAATACTATAACCTACTGCTGCAGAGCAACCTACGCCGCCCTTACCATTTACTATCCATACTGATATATTCTGCTCTGGGTAAAGGCTGTAAATCATAAATCTGTTACCTGTATAGATAGGGTCTACACCTCTAAGATCAGTGATAATAACATCCTTCTCGATACGAGTGTATGCCTTAACCATTTCCTTAAACTTCTCAGTTTGCTCGTTGTATACTTCAATACGCTCCTGAACATCTGGAAGTGCAAGTATTTCCTCTGTACTCATGGTTCTACAGGCATCAATAAGCTCCTCCATAAGCTTGTAGTTAGGTATAGTAAAGTTTCTCCAACGACCAAGACCAGTTCTTGGATCCATAAGGAATCCGATAAGTATCCAGCCAGTAGGATTTAATATCTCATCTACTGTAAGATTACCTGAGTCCACCTTATCCACTGCTTCCATCATCTCATCAAACTGTGGAAATCTCTCCTTACCACCATAGTACTCATAAATAATTCTGGCACAGGATGGAGTGATTCTGCTCTCGCCCTTATACTTGCCCTCAAGCTGAAGTCTCTCATGCTCGCTTGAATGGTGGTCAAACCAAAGTCCACAACCCTCAACAAATGGTACATTTGCAAGACAATCATTTTCAGTTACTGGCACAAGTCCATCCTGCAAATCCTTTGGATGAGCAAATGTCCAACAATCGATAATGCCTGCCTCCTTAAGCAGAGCACCACATGCTAAGCCATCAAAATCTGAACGTGTAACTAATCTCATACTTCTTCCCCTTTTTTCATTATATTTTTTCCGAAATAAACATATTATTATAGTATAATATTTGGCTAATATTTTCAAGGAAATGTTGATATGTCTATTCTATTAATTATATCAAAGTATGCCATCCCTTTTGTTGTGGGCTACATAGTCCTCTACGGAATATATAAAAAAGTATCCGTATATGACATTTTTGTAGAAGGAGTGAAGGACGGATTTAAAATTGTAGTGGATATTGCCCCCACCCTTGTAGGACTTCTCATGGCTGTAGGAATCCTTAGAACTTCAGGTTTACTGGACTGTATATGCGTAATCTTTTCCCCTATAACCAATTTTTTTGGTATCCCTACTCAGCTTGTCCCCGTATCTTTGGTAAAAATGTTTTCCTCCTCCGCTGCAACAGGCATGACTTTAGATATTTTTAAAACCTATGGTCCTGATTCCTTTTTAGGAAATACCATTTCTATTATGATGAGCAGTACAGAAACCATTTTTTATACAATGTCAGTATATTTTCTATCTATAGGAATCACAAAAACAAGATGGGTTCTTCCCGCCACTCTCATATGCACCTTAATCGGCTTCATTATGAGTATAATTTTAGGAGGACTTATGTAAGTCCTCCCAAAGTTATAAGCATTATATTTTTTATTCTACGATTTCTTCAATTCTTACATTCTTAATGTAGATTTCAGCAATTGAACCCTTGTGACCCATATTGAATTCAAGTCTGCCGTTATTGTCATCCTTTTCAGTCATTTCAAAATCATAGGTATATGTCTGCCAATCTGTTGATAAGGTTAATGTTGTATCAGGAAGATAACGAATCCATCCTGCTGTAGGAGCTGATACACATACAATCATATCTCTTGATTCAGCAGCGCAGGCATCAAAAGTGAGTCTGTACTTTTTACCCTTATACATCGGAAGATCAGGCTGTACAAGCTGAACGGAATAATCTACACTACCCTCTGCCTTTGATGTAATAATCATAGTTCCATCTTCTATTTTTGCCTCACCATCACCACCTTCAAAAAGAAGGAAGTACCAATTCTCCTCATCTGCCAAATTTTCATTTTCAGCAAAGTCACCGTTATAGATAAGGTTACCATCAGCAAGAGGCTCTCTAAACTCCTTCGCTGGCTTCGTAACGTTTGTATCGTATTCTGGTTTTTGGTATACTCTAACGTAATCTATTTCAAATTCAGCTTTTTCAAAATCTGTTGTCTCATCAGGGTTTCCCGGCCAATTTCCACCTACGGCAAGATTTAACTGAACAAAAAATGTCTGGTTAAATGGTGCTGGATATTCCTTCTCATCCTCGCCCTGAACAGCTGAAAACCAATCATTAACAGTTAAATAATGATTGCCATCAATATACCAACGCATCTCTCCCGGCTCCCACTCAACTGAGAATTCGTGGAAATCATCTGAAAAACTTTCTCCTTCAAGAGTATATATGCCCTGCTGTTCAGCATGAGGTTCACCATAATGTACAGTTCCGTAAGCAATACTTGTCTCGCTACAAAGAACCTCCATTATATCTATCTCACCACACTTTGGCCACTGTCCATAATAACTTTCATCAGTAGGCATCATCCAAATTGCCGGCCATAATCCCTGTCCCTTTGGTACCTTTGCTCTTACAACTACCTTACCATACATAAAATCCTGCTTATTTTGTGTCTGGATTTTACCTGATGTATAAAAATCATTTCCCGCTTCATCAGTAGTTTTTATTGCTTTTAATACAACTCTGCCATCACGAACAAAGATATTATCTGCAGAATCAGTATACTGCTGAAGCTCATTATTGGTCCAACCCGGTTCTCTAAGTTCCATATTCCATATTTCCTCATTGAGTGTATCACCATTGAATTCATCATTCCAAAGAAGTGTATATCCCTCAATTTCAGGTACCTCTGACTGGTCAACTTGATTTTCCATAACCATAGGCTCCTCCGTATTATTTTTATCCTTCTCATCACCTTTCTTGTCTTTACAAGCCGTTAGTGAAAATATCATACTTACAGTTGCAGTTATTGCCAAAAAGGATTTAATTGTTTTTTTCATAATATTCCCCTTTCTTAATTTCATATATAATAAATAACATTTAAATCTATCAAAGGATATTGTTTATATATCTTTTTTATGGTATTTTTGACATATATGAAAATATCATAGTCAAGGAGGATTTATGTTAAAAAAAGAATACATATATAAGGAATTTTTGAGAAAAGAAAACAATATACTTAGAGCACCCTATAACCCAGAATTGGAATTTTACTCCGCCATCAAATCCGGTGATATAAATAAAGTCAAGGAAATTTGCGTAGAAAATTTCACATCAAAAAAAGGACTTGGAACCCTCTCCAGTAATTCCATTCAAAATATTAAATATCACTTTGCAATTACTGCTGCCCTTATTGCACGTTACTGCATCGAGGGCGGAATGGATGTATCTACATCCTATTCTCTAAGTGACTTCTATATCCAAAAAGCCGATATAGCCACAAATTTTAAAGATATAGATCACCTACATAAAAAACTATGTTTGGACTATACAACTAGAATGCACAATCTAAGAAAACATAAAATATGCTCTATTCATATTGTTAGATGCATTGACTATATACAAGATAATCTCCACACAAGAATTACCTTAGATGAGCTATCTGACTTAGTCGGCCTTAGTCCTGCTTATCTATCCAGATTATTCAAGAAAGAAACCGGCACATCAACAAGGGACTACATACGCCAGCTCAAACTAGACGCAGCCAAAAATATGCTTGTATATTCTGATTTTACACCTGCTCAGATTGCCTCTATACTAGCTTTCCCTGACCAGAGTTATTTCACAGAAGTTTTTCACAAATATATGGGTATTACCCCAAAAAAATATCAATCTCAACACCTAAGGGAGCTAGCATTAAAAGAGAAATAAAAAAACCATTGCGTTTTATAGCGCAATGGTTTTTTACCATAGCATAATAGAATAATCTCCCTGCCTTGCATTCTTTTCCTTCATAGTTTTATGTAGAGTATTAAGCACAACCTTCTTATTTGCTGACCAAGTAGGTGCAATAAGAATAGATTTTGGTCCATCCCCTGTAACTCTATGCATTACTATTTCAGGATTGATTTTTTGTAAGGCTTCAACTATAAGTTCTATGTATTCATCCATTTCCATAGTTTTAAAAGCACCATCTTTATAGTCAGCCGCAAGATCCGTACCTTCCAGGACATGAAGTAGCTGTAGTTTGATTCCAAAAGGTTTAATTTGTCTGTGAATATCATAATCCATTATTCCTTGTTCCACATAAAAAACCGTCTCTAACATTTCCTCTTTTGTCTCTTTTGGAAATCCAAGAATTATGTGAGTTATATACGGAATTCCCATCTTGCCAAGTTTAAGAACCGCTTCTTCATAGATTTGTAACTCGTAGTGTCTTCTTATGTATTTAGCCGTGGACTCATGAATAGTCTGCAGTCCAAGTTCAATCCATATGAATTTGCTTCCAATATCCTCAGCTGAGCTAGCATCCGGTCTGAGGAATTTTTCCTTCAATTCCTTTAACAATGCCACAACTTCATCCCCAAGACAATCTGGTCTGGTAGCAATGGAAATCCCTACCACTGACTCATATTCTAAAGCCTCCGTCCATATTTTTCTCAGATATTCTACATCACCATAAGTGTTGGTAAATGCCTGAAAATATATCACGTACTTTTCTCCAACAGACTTGTTAAACTTGGCTATACCAGCTTCAATCTGCGCTTTCACATCCCCTGCCTTTACAGCAAAATCTCCACTACCAAATTTGCTACAGAAAATGCAACCTCTATCATCAAGACTTCCATCTCTGTTAGGGCAGGAAAGGCCTGCATCAACAGCTATTTTATATATTTTTTGACCATATACATTTTTAAAATATGCATCTAAGGAATAGTATGGTTTTCCATACCATTTATCTTCTATTGAGGAAATATTTTTATCCATTTACTTACCTTCATAGCTTGCTTTCTAGATTATTACTTTTTTTAACTACCACTCATACCTGTGTAGCTGCCCCTTATCCTCTAGTCTTGGAAAGTCCTGCTGCCTAAGTGCTTCATAGAGTATAATTGCCACTGAATTAGAGAGGTTTAAAGACCTTTCCTCTGGCATCATAGGTATACGTACACAGGTTTCTCTATTATCGAGAAGAATCTCCTCCGGTATACCTCGGCTTTCTGGTCCAAACATAATATATGCATCCTCTTCATAGGAAACATCCGTGTATTTTTGCTTAGATTTAGTAGTTGCCATATACACCTTGGCACCAGGATTTCTATTTAGAAAATCCTGATAATCCTCATATACTGTTACGTCCAACTTTGGCCAATAATCAAGACCTGCCCTTTTTAACATTTTATCGTTTATCTGAAATCCCAGAGGCTCAATCAAATGAAGACGCGCACCTGTTATTACACAAGTGCGCCCTATATTTCCTGTATTTGCCGGCATCTCTGGTTCAAGTAGTACTATGTTTAGCATACTGAATCCATTGTCCTTTCATTTTGTCTTTACTTGCTTCTTAATCTGTTAATGAAATTGCCAATACGTTTCATCGCTTCCTTGAGCTCGTCGATGGAATACGCATAAGATATTCGTATAAAGCCCTCACCGCAATCACCAAAAGCAGTCCCCGGAACTACAGCCAGTTCCTCCTCCTCAAGAAGTCTTGTGGCAAACTCATCACTGGTAAGACCAAACTCTTTGATACATGGGAACATATAAAAAGCTCCAAGTGGTTCAAAGCAAGGAAGCCCCATCTCCTCGAAGGTCTTCATAAGGAAACGTCTTCTCTGATCATATGACTGCTTCATACGCTCGATATCCTTATCACCCTCTTTGATGGCACTAATAGCCGCATACTGGCTAGTAGTAGGAGCACACATAATTGCAAACTGATGAATCTTTGTCATCTGCTCTGCAATAAGCTTAGGTGCAAGAGCATATCCAAGTCTCCAACCGGTCATGGCATAAGCCTTTGAGAAACCATTTATGATGATGGTTCTCTCCTTCATATCAGGAAGGGATCCAATGGTAAAATGTCCTGCATCTCCGTATGTAAGTTCTGAATATATCTCATCTGAGATAACAATAATATCTTTTTCGTTGCAAATCTTAGCAATAGGCTCTAAGTCTTCCTTTGTCATAATGGCACCGGTTGGGTTGCCAGGGAATGCAAGAATAAGAACCTTTGTCTTGTCTGTGATGGCGTCTAATAACTCCTGTGGTGTAAGTCTGAACTGATTCTCATTTTTAAGAGGAATAGTTACAGGTACTCCACCTGCCAACTGAACACAAGGAAGATATGATACATAACAAGGCTCCGGAATAATAACCTCATCTCCTGGATCAAGCATAGCACGAAGAGCAAGATCAATACCCTCGCTACCACCAACAGTGATAAGTGCTTCAGTTCTTGCATCATAATCCACGTTATATTTTCTCTTATACCATTTGCAAATTTCGTCTCTTAACTCAAGAAGACCTGAGTTAGAAGTATAGAAGGTCTTGCCCTTCTCCAAAGAGTAAATACCCTCCTCACGAATATGCCATGGTGTATCAAAATCAGGCTCACCAACACCCAGCGAAATAGCGTTAGGCATCTCACTAACTATGTCGAAGAATTTTCTGATTCCTGATGGTTTTATCTCTGATATGGTTTTTGATAATGGATTTCTCATTATGGTACAATCGCCAACCTTTCATCCTGTTTTACAACATCAAACTTGATGCCGTGATCTTTGTACTTCTTAAGTACAAAATGAGTAGAGGTACTTATGACAGTCTCCATAACCGCCAGCTTCTCAGATACAAATCTGGAAACCTCTCTAAGAGTCTTGCCCTGAATAATTACTGTGAAATCAAATGCACCTGCCATAAGGTAAACTGCATTTACTTCGTCATAGTTGTAGATTCTTTCTGCAATCTTGTCAAAGCCCTGACCTCTCTGTGGAGTTACCTTAACCTCAATAAGTGCAGTTACTTTTTCCTCTGCCACCTTATCCCAGTCAATCATGGTGTGGTATCCACATATAACTTTATTATCCTCCATGGCCTTGATATCACTGGCGACTGCGTCTTCAGGAAGGCCAAGCATGCTGGCTATATCTTTAACAGTAAGTCTACTGTCGTTTTCTAAGAGTTTCAAAATGTCGTTGTTCATGACTTATACCTCTCTTTTCTAATATTGCAATTTCTAATAAATAGAAACCACTTTATATATTTCATCACCCTTTGCAGGTGCAAGAAATCTTTTTTCTCTTCCTTCCCCTAGGACTACTACCCTGTCCTTTTCCTGGGTTATCTCTCCGATTATTGTGGCTGGTATATTCTTCTCACCAAGAGATTGTAACACAACATCACCTTGTTTTGCTACAATCAGCAAAGCTCCTGTACCATCCAACATGTATGGATTTATATCAAAAGCCTGAGAAAACTCTATAGTTTCCTGTTTTATAGGTATCTTGTAATGATCTATTCTTACACCCTTGCCAAGTCGAGCTCCCAACTGCCACAATCCACTATATACACCTCCGGCAGATATATCATGCATATAACAAACCTTGTCATCTAAAGCTATCGCTGCCATTGACTCTTCTTTTATCTGGTAGCTTTCCCTTCCAAAAAAACCACCCTTAACGTAGCTTTCAGGTAAGGTTTTTTTTAACCTTTCCTGTTTTTTTTCTACTAAAATATCATTTCCTAGTATTCCTGCCCACTTGGTCATAATAATCTTATCCCCAGCTGTAACTGCCTTAGGTCTTGGTATGTAATCCATTAATCTACCCAATACAGAAACGAAAAATGTTGGCACAGTATAAGCATCGCTGACCTGAGTGTGTCCACCCATTATCTGAAGGTCCTCTCCATCAGCCATAGAATTAAATTCCTGCATAAAAATTTTGATGTCTGACTCCTCCACCTGACAAGGAAGCATCATCTGTATACGAACACCTACCGGTTTCGCACCCACAGCGTATAGGTTATTCATAGCCTTTACCCAGGCGATAAGAGGAGTTGCTCCCCACCCTTCTGATGAGGCCATGTTTCCCTCTGCAACGGAAAATAAGGCACAGTCACTTGAAACTGCACCACCACAAATTAAATCCTTGTTGTGTTTCCGTATGTGCTTGGTAACTGAACGGTTTAGGTACAGTTCCCCAAGAGTACCCTTTTCCATTTAACTTATGCCTTTCTTGAAATATTCTAGGCTTCGTGATATGCTAGCTTAATAGAAGACCCAACACCATAGCAAATACAAGTATTGCTACAATTACTATAGAAATGGTTTTCTGTGTTTTTCTGTTACTAAAATTAATCATTTTACACCTCCGAAAGGATATTTTTTATGCGTATTATAAATGCAATTATCTTAAGTTTAGTTATATTTGCTTCCTACTCAGCAATCAAACATAACGCTAATTTCAACCGAAAAGTTGCCAGCGATAAAAAAGCCTTCTGGGCAAAAGAATCTGAAGCAAATAATGTTCGTAGAGCAGACATTTCTGCCCTTGATTATATCCCAATTCCCCTGGAGACCTTACCTATTCAGGCGGCCTTAGATGCTGGGCTTAACGCTCTTATAGATACCCTTAAATATCTTGCCGAGCAAAAGATTCTTAATCTGTCCCAGTATACCAATACTGAGTTGAAGCTTATGTACGGTCCTGCCAATCTGGATACTCTTTCTACCTGCGATGAGCATTACACCAATCTTATTAAAACCTTAAACGATTTGGGAGTAGAACTTTTTAGTCAAGATAAACGCCATATAGCAAAAGCTTTTCTTGAATACAGTATCTCCATAGGCTCCGACATAACTGCCACCTATGTAACCCTTGGCACCATCTACTATGACGAAAATGATATGACAGCTCTCGACTCACTTATCACAAAGTCCGAAGAGATTACCACTTTAAGTGGCACAACAATCAAAACTAAGCTAAATAATATCAAATCCAGCGAAAAATAGCAACCTTTACAACTTTCCAAGCAGATAATTTATAAACTGCTGGGCTGTTCTTCCCGATACTCCGCCATGAGACATTTCCCACTTGTTAGCCTCTGCTACCAGTTCTTCTTCACTCATACCAAGCTGTGGGTATCTTTTTGCTATTTCAGTAACAATGTGATCAAACTCTTTTTTTGATGGTTTAGAATAGCTTATTGTAACACCAAATCTATGTACCAGCGAAAGTTTTTCCTGCATTGTATCTGAATGGTGCAGCTCCACATTCATATCTGTTCTATCATTCCAAGTTTCTTTTATCAGATGTCTTCTATTGGAAGTAGCGTATATCAATACATTATCAGGTTTTGTTTCCAATCCACCCTCTATAACAGCCTTAAGATATTTGTATTCTATCTCAAACTCTTCAAAGGACAAATCATCCATGTATATTACAAACTTGTAGTTTCGATTTTTGATATGGGATATAACCGCAGACAAATCCTTAAACTGATGCTTATATATCTCTATCATACGAAGTCCCTGATCATAGTATTCATTTATTATTGCTTTGATACTTGTAGACTTTCCTGTTCCACTATCCCCAAATAACAATACATTGTTTGCCCTTTTACCCTGAACAAATGCTTCAGTGTTATCTACAAGCTTTTTCTTTTGTATTTCATATCCAATAAGGTCATCTAAAATCACCTTATCAGTATTATTTATAGGAATAAATTTTAGTTCAGTTCCCTCCTCATGGCTTATACGAAATGCCTTGTTTAGCCCAAACATTCCCACACCATACTGATTATAAAACTGTGTCATCACATCAAATATTTCGTCCACACTTTGAGCCTGTGATATTTTATCACTAATGTATCTAACCTTCTGACTCACATTTTGATTATACATCTGTTCTTTTTTTGGCAAAGCCTTATAATCAGTTATAGTCGAAAAACAATCTATTTGAAGTTCCTTTTCTATCTCTTTAAAATCATAATCAAATAATTTCTTAAATATAGCGTAATCTTTCTTTGCAAAAGTATTTACAGTTCCATCTCCAGCGCCTGTCTTCTCACAAGTCAAAGTAAATGAATTTTCATTTGTAATAAGCAAAAATGCAAGATAATCCTGCCAAAGATTCCTATTAAAGCCATAGCTTGTTGCCACATCAAGTATTCTTTTTATCTGCTGGTATATACGGCTTGTAAGCTCAGCCTTACTCACCTCTCCCTTATCTCTATCTCTAAATATCTCAGCCAATTTATAAAGAATACAGTCCTCACCTAAATCCCTATACAAAACCAATCCAGCTATATCCTTATACATATCCTAACTCCTCCTAAAATTCTCTCCCCCCAAACGCCACGGAATCTGCAGATGATTTATTTTATGAACATATTATACACCAGCGTATGCCACTCCATGTGCTGTAGTATTTCCGCTGACAACTAGGGTTATTAGTAATCCTAGGCGCAGGCACTTTCGATAAATCGTGCCGCGGGAAGGATGTTTGAGTCTGTCCCTTTAGTTCTTGTAGGTATAATTAGTCCCCAGCGTTACGCTTGTGCAAATATCTAAGGTTTTACAATTGCGAT
>SVED01000015.1 GCA_015057515.1 Lachnospiraceae bacterium | reverse complement strand
TACAGAGGATGGTGATACAAAATGTGTATCGGGTCTATCCTATGTAAATGAGCAAGGGAAAAAAGAACATATTTCTTGCGAAAATATAATTATTGCTACAGGTGGTGTTTCATATCCATTAACCGGTTCAACAGGTGATGGCATAAAATGGGCTAAGGAGCTTGGATTAAATATATCTGAACCAAGACCTGCCTTGGTTCCTATTGAGCTCGAGGAAGGCTTTTGCAAGGATATAATGGGACTGGCCTTAAAAAATATTCAAGCTACTTTTATTGCAAAGGTCAAAAATAAAGATAAGGTTATATATTCTGAGTTTGGCGAAATGCTATTTACGCATTTTGGTGTAAGTGGTCCAGTTATATTAAGTGGTTCTTCCTATGTGGGTAAATATTTGGATAGTGATTTAAGACTTAGAATTGATTTAAAGCCTGCACTCACAGAGGAACAATTAAATGAGAGAATACTAAGAGATTTTTCTCAAAATATTAATAAGCAGTTTAGAAATTCTTTGAGCGATTTACTGCCAAAGAAGCTTATACCAGTCATTATAGATATTTCAGGCATAGACCAATATAAAAAGGTTAATGAAATAACCAAAGAGGAAAGACTTAAGCTGGTTAAATTACTTAAGTGTATGGAACTACATGTCAAAGGATTAAGAGATTTTAATGAAGCAATAATAACCCAAGGCGGTGTAAGTGTTAAGGAAATCAATCCTCATACCATGGAGTCTAAATCCATAAAAGGATTAAGGTTTATTGGTGAGGTTTTAGATGTAGATGCTTTAACAGGTGGCTTTAATCTTCAAATCGCATGGTCTACCGGATATTTGGCGGGTTTGAATTGTTAAATTGATTATTTGATTTTAGGAGATTACATATGAAAAGAAGCAGATTTATTGATTTGAGTCATGCATTTATTATATGCGTTGTTATTACGGTGTTATTTAAATTATTTTATGCAGCTGATATATCTAAGGTAAAAAAATTACATGATTCTAAAGAAGATTTTTTACCTGTTGTAGCACACATATACAGTTATCGTTCTGATAGAGAAAAAGATAGTAATGGAAATTATGTAGATGTTTATGATATCAAATATGTATACGTAGTAAACGAAACAGCCTATTATTTAAAATTAAATAATAGACATTCTTTAAAAGAGACAATAGACATTTATTATAATCCATCAAATCCAGAAGAAAACTCTTTTTATGCATCATATGAGCAAGCGGTGAAAGAATTCAATGTTAATAAATTTATAGGTGATATATTTTTTCTGATATCATTTGTTTTATTTCCGATAGTTATTTATTTCTATGTTTTTAGAAAACAATATATAGTTGATGATAGAAAAAGAATAAGTCCTGAAGACATACCATTAGATAAGCCTTATATAGTAGATGAATATGGGATTTGGGATTCAGACGATATAAATAATTTCATCAAAGACGACGAATCTAAATTCAAGGTTTCACATGAGGGAGAAAAAGAGGTTGTTGATGAAATTGCTACTATTTCATTCGATAGAAAAAATAGTATAGTTGATAATAGTGAAGATAATAATGTTTAATAAAAGGAGAAAAATCATGGTGAGTATAGCAATTGATGGACCAGCAGGAGCAGGTAAAAGCACAATAGCAAAGCTTGTAGCAGAGAAATTAGGATATGTTTATGTTGATACAGGTGCAATGTATAGAAGTATAGCTTTATATTTCTTAAATAATGATATTGATTGTGAAGATGAACAAGCTGTTTTATCTGCCTGTCAAAATATAAATGTTGAGATAAAATATGAAGAGGGTGTACAGCAGGTATATCTCAATGGAGAAAATGTTTCAACTGCCATAAGACAAGAGACAGTTGGTAATATGGCATCGAAGGTCGCGGCAAAAAAGCCAGTAAGAGAGCTTTTATTACAGCTACAAAGAGACATTGCAGCATCTAAAGACGTTATAATGGACGGAAGAGATATAGGTACATTTGTCCTACCTAACGCTGATGTAAAGATATACTTAACTGCATCTGTTAAGACTCGTGCAAAGAGAAGATATGACCAGCTTGTGGAAAAAGGTGAAACACCAGATATATCAAAGATAGAGGCTGATATTGAACAGAGAGACTATCAGGATATGAATAGAGAAATAGCACCTCTTAAGCAGGCGGATGATGCAATTTACCTAGATACATCAGATATGTCAATAGACGAGGTTGTTGAATTTATTTCAAGTAAGACAAAATAATAGGAGACTATATGAAAGAAATTATTCTTGCTAAAACAGCTGGATTTTGCTTTGGAGTAAAAAGAGCTGTAGATACAGTATACAATCAGGTGGAGGAAGCAAAAAAGGCTGGCGCCATGGTATATACCTATGGGCCTATTATTCATAACGAGGAAGTTGTGAAAGATTTAGAGTCAAAAGGTGTTAAGATAATTCCGGATGAAGAAAGTCTAAGACGTTTGGCTTCTGATTGCTCCAAAGAATGCCTTGTTAAATTAATTATTAGATCTCATGGGGTAGGTAAACATATTTATTCATTAATTGAAGAGAGCAATATTGAGATAATTGATGCAACCTGTCCTTTTGTTAAAAAAATTCATAAAGTTGTGAGTGAAGAAAGTCAAAAGGGAAGTGTAATTATTATTGCTGGAGATGAAAATCATCCTGAAGTTCAGGGCATAATTGGTTGGTGTGAAACTAAACCTTATGTGGTTGATACAATTGAAAAAACAGAGAATTTGACTATTGACGCACAAAAAAATATTATAATTGTGTCGCAAACCACATTTAATAGTATAAAATTCAAAGAATTAGTTGAAATTTTACGAAAAAAATATTATAATATTGATGTTTATAATACCATTTGTAACGCGACAGATGAAAGGCAGAAAGAAGCAAAAGATTTAGCGGCTTCTGTAGACGCTATGGTGGTTATTGGTGGTAAGCATAGTTCGAATACACAAAAGTTGTATGAGATAAGCAAAAAAGAATGCAGAAATACTTACTATATTCAGACACTCGTTGACTTGGATTTGACTGTCATTGAATCCGCTAAGAGGGTAGGTATTACAGCTGGGGCATCTACCCCAAATCATATTATTAAGGAGGTTCAAGACAGTATGGCAGAATTAAGTTTTGAAGAATTATTAAATCAATCAGAGGAAAACGGTAACACCGTTAGACCTGGAAGTGTTGTAGAGGGTAAGGTTATTGGAGTTAAGCCTGATGTTATCTATGTGGATATTCAGTATAAGGCTGACGGTATTGTAACAAGAGCAGAGTATTCAAATACTCCAAACTTAGATCTTACTACAGTAGTTAACGTAGGTGATCCTATTACTGTTAAGGTTGTTAAGACTAATGATGGAGAGGGTCAGGTTCTTCTTTCATACAAGAGAGTTGCTGCTGAAAAGTCATATGAGAAGCTTGAGGAAGCATTCAACAATGAGACAGTTCTTACTGCAAAGGTTACACAGGTACTTGAAGGTGGTTTAAGTGTTTCTGTTGATGAATGTAAGGTGTTTATTCCAGCAAGCCTTGTTTCTGATACTTACGAGAAGAATCTTGACAAATTTATGGATCAGGAGATTGAGTTTGTTATTACAGAGTTCAATCCAAAGAAGAGAAGAATTATTGGTAACAGAAAGAAGCTTGTAGCTGCTAAGAAGGCAGAGGATGCTAAGAAGCTCTTTGATTCAATCAATGTTGGTGACGTTGTAGAAGGAACAGTTAAGAATGTTACACCATTTGGTGCGTTTATTGATTTAGGCGGTGCAGATGGACTTCTTCACATTTCAGAAATGTCATGGGGAAGAATTGATGATCCTAAGAGTGTTCTTAAGGTTGGCGACACTGTTAAGACTTTTATTAAGGATATTAAGGGCGAAAAGATTGCTCTTTCACTTAAATTTGATGATTTAAACCCATGGGTTGTAGCTGCAGAAAAGTATGCAGTAGGCACTGAGGTTACTGGTAAGATTGCTAGAATGACAGCTTTTGGTGCTTTTGTAGAGTTAGAGCCAGGTGTTGATGCGCTTCTTCATGTATCACAGATTTCTAATGAGCATATCGAGAAGCCAGAGGATGTTTACAAGGTTGGTCAGGAAGTAACTGCTAAGGTTGTAGATTTCAAGCAGGAAGATAAGAAGATAAGCTTAAGTGTTAAGGCTTTACTCAAGGAAGAGGCTGTTGAAGAAGTTCCTGAGGTAGTTGCTGAAGAGGTTGCTGAGGACGTTACAGAGGAGTAATATATGGCATACGGGTACGAAGAATTCAAAAAAGATGTTTATGGTTTAACTAACATTAATTTGGATATGTACAAAGAACGCCAGATGAAAAGAAGAATAGAGTCTTTAGTTGCTAGAAAAGGCTTCGACGGATTTGAAAGTTTTTTTAAAGGTATGAAGCAGGACGATGCCCTGCTTCGTACCTTTGTTAGTTATTTAACCATAAATGTTTCTCAATTTTATAGAAATCCAGCACAGTGGGAGAATTTTGAACATGAGATAATTCCATATCTTAGAAGCAATTACGGAGACAAACTAACTATATGGAGTGCTGCATGTTCTACAGGAGATGAACCCTATACTATAGCTATGATACTTTCTAAGTACATAAGTTTGGATAAGGTAAACATTATTGCAACTGATATTGATGAGGATGTTTTGGCTTTTGCAAAAAATGGTACATATCCGGAAAAAAGTTTAGTGGATTTACCAAAAGAATATTTAGAAAAACATTTCAATCTAGTGGATAAAGGGAGATATCAGATTTCAGATAAGATTGCAAAATGTGTTTCCTTCAAAAAACACAATCTTTTAGAAGATAAGTATTTTGGAGGAGTACATTTAATTGTCTGTCGAAATGTTGTTATATATTTTACGGACGAGGCAAAGGATTATGTATATAAGCAATTTCATCGTTCTTTAGAAGAGAATGGTATTTTATTTATAGGCAGTACAGAGCAGATTCTTAAAGCCAAAGAATTAGGTTTTGAGACAAAGAAAACATTTTTCTATAAAAAAATATGATTTGTACTTGATTTATGATAACGTGTATGGTACACTATCATAGTTGTGAAAAGTGGGATGGTCCTCTGTATCATAGGAATTATCCGTTTAAGATATAAGAACGTCTAATATATTTAGGAGGTCACACAGATGAACGCAAATGAAATCATCAAGAGCATTGAAGCTGCTCAGGTAAAAGAAGTAACAGAGTTTAATGTTGGTGATACTATTAAGGTATATGCTAAGATTAAAGAGGGTAACAGAGAGAGAGTACAGGCTTTCGAGGGTACTGTTCTTAAGAAGCAGGGTGGAAGCTGTAGAGAGACTTTCACAGTTAGAAAGACTTCTAACGGTGTAGGTGTGGAGAAGACTTGGCCACTTCATAGCCCAACAATTGAGAAGATTGAGGTTATTAGAAGAGGTAAGGTTAGAAGAGCTAAGCTTAATTACTTACGTGATAGAGTTGGTAAGAAGGCTAAGGTTAAAGAGCTTGTTAAATAATTAACATGAAACTATTAAGATGACTGGAGCAATATACTCCAGTCATTTTTAAAATAAGAATGTGGGTGTTTTATGCAAAGAAAATCCAGACGCAGACGCAGAAAGCATAATATTCAGGAATTTACCTTTAGGAATAAAAGAATATCGTTTAACAAAAAGGCTTTTTTTAAGGAAGTGCTAAACTGGACACTTCTTATATTTGTAGCGGTTATTGTTGGTTATTCTATTGTAACTTTTTTATTTCAGACAGTTACAGTAGTTGGACCATCTATGGAAAATACTTTGAAAGATGGTCAGGTTGTTGTTGTAAACAAAATAGAATACAAATTTAAAGATGTAAAAAGGTATGATATTATTGCGTATTCCCAAGTGGATAGTGATGAGTACTACGAAATCAAAAGGGTGATTGGACTTCCTGAAGAAACTGTTCTAATTGATGATGGGTGTATATTTATTAATGGTGAACAACTTACAGATGTTCCTTTTGATGATAAAATTTTGACTGCTGGTATAGCGGGAAAAGAAATTGTTTTGTCTGAGGATGAATATTTTGTATTAGGTGACAATGTAAATAACAGCGAAGATTCCAGATATTCAAATGTAGGTAATATTACTAGTCAGGAGATTCTTGGTAAAGTGGTATATATATACAGTCCAAAAGAATATAGAGGAAAGGTTAAATAGATGAATATACAGTGGTATCCTGGTCATATGACAAAGGCAAGACGTATGATGCAGGAAGATATTAAATTAATAGATATAGTCGTGGAGCTCTTAGACGCAAGAACTCCTTTAAGTAGTAAGAATCCTGATATTGATGAATTAGCAAAAAATAAGTACAGATTAGTTTTGCTTAACAAGCAGGATTTAGCTGATCCTAAAGCAAATGCTCAGTGGGAAAAGTATTTTAAGGAAAAAGGTTTTTATGTTGTATGTCTTGATTCCAGAAAAAATTCTGGAATGAAAACTATAACAGATACAATTCAGGAAGCATGTCGTGAAAAAATCGAAAGGGACCGAAAAAGGGGAATTATTAACCGTCCTATAAGAGCAATGGTTGTTGGTATACCAAATGTGGGAAAGTCTACTTTTATTAATTCCTATGCGAAAAAAGCCTGTGCAAAGGTTGGCAATAAACCAGGTGTAACAAAAGGCAAGCAATGGATTAGAATAGGTAAAGGAGTGGAACTTTTAGATACTCCAGGTATTTTGTGGCCAAAGTTTGAGGATCAGGAAGTTGGAATGAGACTTGCATATATTGGTTCTATAAACGATGATATAATTCAAAAAAGTGAGCTTGCATTAAATTTCATAGATTTTTTAAAAAATAATTATTGTAATGCACTGTCAGAAAGGTATAATATAGATTGTAGTAAGAAGAATTATGATATTTTATCAGATATTGCAATGGAAAGAAAATGCCTTTCCAAGGGAGGCGAGCCTGACTTAGATAAGGCTGCCGCTTTATTATTTGAAGATTATAGAAGTGGAAAGTTAGGTAGAATCACTTTAGAACTTCCATCAATTTAAATATAGGAGAGACTCGTATGAGTAAAAAAAACAAAGAAGAATTAACTGAAGTTGAAGAGATGTCATTAGAAGAAAAAGACGTAAAAAAAGATGCTTTAGATCCAGAAGATTCTAATGAAGAAAATAATTCTTTAGACGAAGATAAAGAATCAGGGAAAAAAGAAAAAAGAAATTTAAAAAAAGACAAGAGAGATAAGAAGGATAAGAAAAAACAAGTAAAGGAAGAAAAACCAGAAGACATCAATATTGTAAAGGAGTTGCTTAGTCTTATCATATATATTGGTATTGTTGTTTTACTTTGTTATTTCATCATTAACTTTGTCGGAACTCGCTCAAAGGTTGATGGTTCATCAATGGAGCCGACATTGTCAGATAATGATAATTTATGGGTAGATAAGCTCTCATACACGTTTGGAGATCCAAAAAGATTTGATGTAATTATTTTTAATTATGACGAAGATACTACATACGTAAAAAGAATTATAGGTCTACCAGGTGAAACAGTTAGAATAGATCAAAATGGTAATATATATATCAACGAACAATTATTAAAGGAAGATTATGGAAAAGAAGTTATTCATTCAACTAATCTAGGAAGAGCCAGCCAACCTGTAGTTTTAGGTGAAGATGAGTATTTCGTGTTAGGAGATAATAGAAATAATAGTTCTGATAGTAGATGGTCTGATGTAGGTAATGTACATCGGGATGATATATTGGGAAAAGTTGTTCTTCGTATATATCCATTTTCTGGTTTTGGTACTGTAAAATAGTAACAAATGGCTGTTGCATAATGACTATATTATGTAACAGTCTTTTTGTATTTAAAAAGAATATAATTTGCATTGGATGAAAATGTTAACGTAATCGGGTAGGAGTTAAACTACTCGATCGTTTTATACATATATGATGGAGGTACATAATGAGTATAGGCGATATAAAAAATGAGTTAAAAAATATATTACAAGAGGATATGGATGGATTAACAGCCTTTGTAAAAAAGTATGAAAATGATGAGAGAACAGGAGTAATTGCTACAGTTGAGCAAGCAAAAAAGAAAATTAGGCATATTGAGGATGAAATCCTACGTTCAAAGAAAATGCTGGAATTTGAACACAAATATATTGATATGGGATATGAGTATATTTGTGGTATTGATGAGGTTGGGAGAGGACCTTTGGCTGGTCCTGTGGTAAGTTGCGCAGTGATTTTGCCAAAAAATGAATTAATTTTGTATTTAAATGATTCAAAACAACTTTCTAAGAAGAAAAGAGAAGAACTTTATGATATAATATTAGAAAAGGCTGTGGCTTATGGAATTGGTATTGTATCTGAGCGTCGAATCGACGAAATAAATATATTACAGGCAACATATGAAGCTATGAGAATGGCTATACATAATTTGAAAGTAAAGCCCGATATATTATTAAATGATGCAGTGAAGATTCCTGAAGTAGATATTAAACAGGTACCTATAATAAAAGGAGATACCTTGTCAGCCACTATTGCAGCAGCAAGCATAGTTGCAAAGGTTACTAGAGATCGTATGATGGAGGAATATGATAAAATATATCCAGGATATGATTTTGCCAGTAACAAAGGGTATGGTTCTGCTAAGCATTATGAAGGGCTTGATGCAAATGGACCTTGTGATATACATAGAAGAACGTTTATTAAAGAATATGTTTAGGGTGATTTAAATGCAGATTTCTGATTTTAACATCAGTGCAAACACTGGAAAACCTATATTGACCAATACTCCTGTGCAGGGTAATCAGCCAGCTGTTTCCATGGGAAATATATCTGGTAATGCTCAGATTACTCAGGCGGCAGAGGGGCAGCTTTTTCGCGGTCAAATTCTAAATATAACAGGTGATCAGGTGAATATTCTTATGGAGGGAAATCAAACCCTTCTTGCACATATGGGAGAATCTGTAAACCTTAATATTGGTGATGCCATTACATTTCAGGTTAAGGAAAACAATGGCACAAATGTAACTATCAAGCCATTTGCTCAATCAGCAGATATGATGAAGGATAATGCTATATTCAAGGTGTTAGATGTAAACAATTTGTCTCCTACGGCTAAGAATTATCAAATTGCGGAATCTCTAATGAATAATAATATGGCGGTAGATAAGGGTTCTATGCAACGAATTATGCAACAGTCGTACAAATATCCGGATGCTTCTATTGATACATTGGTATCTATGAATAAGCTTGGTATACCTGTAACTGAATCAAGCATTGGACAATTTGAGGCATTTATGTCAAATAACCATCAGTTGGTCAACAATATGAATGGTATGTCTCAAAGTATTTTGAACTTATCCGCAAATGTACTAAATGATATTTCTTCATCTGCAAGCAGTAATCCTCAAGCTACTTTGGAAATATTAGAATTTAATCAGACTTTACTTTCCGCGATATCAGACGAGGGTGATATAGCAGACCCAAATTTGTTTAAAACAGGGGAAACTGTGACTTTAAATGATGTACCTGCTTTATCTAATGGTGCTACATTGACAGAGGGAATGGTTTTAGGTGAGCAAACTGTTGCATCTACAGCTGATTTTACTCAGCAGAATTTGCAGATGTTATCAGATAAGACCGGTCTTACACCGGAAACTTTAAACAATATATTTGATTCATTAAGAAATATGGGTATTCCGGAGGAACATATTCAAAAACTTGCAGATGATTCCCATAGCTCAATGAAACTTCTAAATAATATAAATGAGCTTTTGAAACAGACAAATGATAGTGATATAAGTGCTACAGACATAAAAGCTTTCTTCCAGACCGAGGAATATAAAGAATTACTCAAAAGTGGTATTAAGGAAAAATTCACTTTAGATGGAAATAATATGAAAAGTCCTCAGGAATTAGATGAATTATATAACAAAATGTACGAGAAAACAAATAATCTTGCAGAGGCGTTTGGAGGAAAAGGTGGAAGTGCAGGTGAGCAACTGTCTAATTCTGCAAAGGGTATGCAGGAAAGGCTTGATTTTATACAGAACCTTAATAATATGTTTTCTTATGCACAGATTCCGGTAAAACTTGGCAACAATGAAATGAATTCAGAGCTATTTGTATATATGAACAAGAAAAAACTTTCTGAGAACAAAGAGGATGTAAGTGCTCTTTTGCATTTGGATATGGACCATTTAGGACCTACGGATGTTCATGTAAGCTTAAGGGGCGGAATGGTAAATACCAGATTTTATGTTGAAGACGAGGTAAGTGCAAAAATACTGGATGAGCATATGACTATTTTGGAAAAGGCAGTAAATGAAGCAGGATTCTCCCTTAAGAATGAAGTTATCACCAGGGAACCAAGTATTGCTACATCTGGAAGCATGGTTGTAGATGAAATGTTTGGAGTGGATTTAGAACAGAGTGTTAAAAGATACTCCTTTGATATTAGAATGTAGGTGATGTTATGCCTGAGTATAGATACGGCAGTGAAGTAAATAAAAAACCAACTGAAAAGCGTAAGGCTGTTGCACTTATGTATGAGCCGGGTAATCAGGCGCCACAGGTTGTTGCAGCAGGACAGGGAGCCTTGGCTGACAAGATTATTGATGCAGCAAAGGAAAGTGACGTGCCTTTATATAAGGATACAAACCTTACAGAGACACTTCTAAAGCTGGATATCGGTGAATGTATTCCACCAGAGCTTTATGGAGTTGTTGCTGAGATATTAGTTTATGTGGATAAGATGGACAAAATAAAAGCTAAATTAGACAGAGCGTAAGAGGTATTCATGAACAAAAGAAAAGTAGGACAAAGCAAGGAGGAACTTGCAGTAAAATTCTTGCAGGATAAGGGATATTTTATCATTCAAACCAATTTTAGAATCAAACAGGGTGAGATTGATATAGTTGCAAGAGATGGTAGCACTATTGTATTCGTGGAAGTAAAATACAGGAGTGGTCTTGGAAGTGGTAACCCACTTGAGGCGGTAGATATGCACAAGCAAAAACAGATATCTAAAGCAGCATTGTTTTATATTAATAAAAATAAAATATCCATGGATAATACAGCTTTTAGGTTTGATGTTATAGGTATTTTAGGCAATGAAATTACGCATATAGTAAATGCATTTGATTATGTGGGGTGAATATATGACAAGAGTAAAATTTAATTTAACATTATCAGAAGGTGAGTTACTTAAACATCAGGAAAATAATATAAAATATATTACAACAAAAGAAAATAGATATACTTCAATAGAATATCCCATGGTTGAGGGTAAATGTATTCCAGTAATAAAATACGATATTTTATCTGCTTATAATAATATTATTCATGGCTTTTCAACAAGATTGGGAGGTGTCAGCAAGGGACATTTATCAAGTATGAATTTAAGCTTTTCAAGGGGCGATGATAGGGAAAATGTATTAGAAAACCATAAGCGTTTTGCTAAAGCATGTGGTTATGATAGTGAGCGGTTAGTTTTTTCTGATCAGGTTCATACTACAGTTATAAAAAAGGTTACTAGTGAAGATATAGGAAAAGGAATTACAAAAGAAAGTGATATAATAGGGGTGGACGGTTTAGTTACAAACGAAAAGAATATACCTCTTATAACATTTTTTGCGGATTGTGTTCCTATTTACTTTTATGACCCGGTTAAGTCTGTGGTTGCTTTAGCACATTCAGGGTGGAAGGGAACAGTATCAAAGATTGGTGCACTTATGATAGAAACTATGTCAGAAGAATATGGCTCTAGGTCAGAGGATATTGTGTGTGCCATTGGCCCTTCTATATGTAAGTCCTGCTATGAGGTTAGTGAAGACGTTTATGAGGCTTTTATGAGGTCCTATTCAGAAGAGGAATGTAATGAGTTATTTACATACAAAGGAAAGGACAAATTCCTTCTTGATTTACATCTTGCTTGTAAATATAATCTACTTGGCGCAGGGGTTTTAGAGGAGCATATTGCCATGCCAGATATTTGTACCTGCTGTAACAGCAATATTTTATTTTCTCACAGAGCCACAAATGGTTTAAGAGGAAATCTTGCGGCGGTTATAATGATAAAATAATTTGAAATGGACATTTTATTATGAAGAAACATATTATTGATGGAATTGAAGAAGGAAGCATTGCTGAGGAATTGGAGATAGAAGCTGGGGATATGCTAGTTTCTATTAACAATAAGGAAATCGAAGATATATTTGATTATCAATTTCTTGTCGATGATGAGTATTTAGAGATACTTATTGAAAAGAAGGATGGGGAACAGTGGCTTCTTGAGGTAGAAAAGGATTCAGATGAGGAATTGGGTCTAATATTTGGAGAATCTCTCATGGACCAGTATAGAAATTGTCACAATAAGTGCGTTTTCTGCTTCATTGATCAAAATCCAAAAGGCATGAGAGAAACTATATATTTCAAAGATGATGATACCAGATTATCATTTTTGCAGGGCAATTATGTATCTCTTACAAACCTTAAGGAAAAGGATATTAAACGTATTATTGAATATAAGCTAGCTCCAATTAATATATCCATTCACACAACTAATCCTGAGCTTAGATGCAAAATGCTTAACAATAGATTTGCCGGAGAGGTGTTACATTATATTGATATGCTATTTGAGGCAAAGGTACCAATGAATGCTCAGATAGTTTTATGTAAGGGTCTCAATGATGGTGCTGAGTTAGAGAGGACTTTATCAGACTTGATTAAATATGCCCCTGTTTTAGAGAGTGTAACTATAGTTCCTGTAGGTCTCTCTAAGCATAGAGAGGGATTGTATAAGCTGGAAAGCTTTAACAAAGAAGATGCCATTAATCTGATTCAGACAGTAAATAAGTTTCAACAAATTGCATTAGAGAAATTTGGAACACACTTTGTTCATGCCAGTGACGAATGGTATATCAACTCAGGTATTCCTATCCCTGAAGAGGAATCTTATGACGGATATGGTCAGCTTGAAAATGGTGTTGGCATGGTTAGACTTATGCACAGTGAATTAGATAACGCTATTGATGAGTACTTGGATGAACATAAGGGTAAACTTTATATGAAGTCAAAAACCTTGACTAATATATGTGGTATGCTTGTATATGATTATATGGTTATGGCCACAGAAAAAATTAAAAAAGTTGCTCCAAACATTAAGATTAATGTATGCCCAATAAAAAATGATTTTTTCGGTGAAAAAATAACAGTAACAGGACTTTTGACAGGTAAAGATATAGTAGCACAGTTGCAGGGGAAGGATTTGGGTGATGGAGTGATTTTACCATGTAATTGCCTTAAAGCGGATGAGGATATTTTTTTGGATGATATGACACTAGAAGAATTTCAAAATGCTTTACAAGTCCCTGTGATTATTGTACAATCAAGCGGTACGGATTTTTTGAGTAGTATTTTAGATTAGATAAGAAACTTCTTGAGATTATCAAGAAATAAATGAAATGGAGAAATAAAATGAGCAGACCGGTTGTAGCCATAGTAGGCAGACCCAATGTAGGTAAGTCGACACTCTTTAACACCTTAGCAGGAGATAAGATATCTATTGTGCAGGATACACCAGGTGTTACGAGAGATAGAATATATGCAGACGTTTCATGGCTTAATTATAACTTTACGATTGTAGATACAGGTGGTATTGAGCCGGAGAGTAACGATATTATACTAAAAAGTATGCGAGAGCAGGCAGAAATTGCCATTGCAACAGCAGATGTCATTATGTTTATCACAGATGTACGTCAAGGTCTTGTTGATGCTGATGGCAAGGTTGCAGATATGCTTAGACGTTCAGGTAAACCAGTTGTTCTTGTTGTAAATAAGGTTGATAGCTTTGATAAGTTTATGCCAGATGTGTATGAGTTTTATAATTTAGGTATAGGTGATCCTATGCCTATTTCTGCTGCTTCACAGCTTGGCCTTGGTGATATGCTTGATGAGGTTGTTAAATATTTTCCAGATTCTGCAACGGAGGAGGAAGAGGATGACAGACCACGAGTTGCAATTATAGGTAAGCCAAATGTAGGTAAGTCATCAATCATTAACAAATTATTGGGTGAAGATAGGGTTATTGTATCTGATATAGCTGGAACAACAAGAGACGCTATAGATACAACTATAAAAAGAAATGGAACAGAGTATGTATTTATTGATACAGCAGGTCTTCGTCGTAAAAACAAAATAAAGGAAGAAATTGAAAGGTATAGTATTATTCGTACTGTATCTGCGGTAGAACGCTGTAACGTTGCAGTTCTTGTTATAGATGCAGTTGAAGGTATAACTGATCAGGATACTAAGATTGCAGGTATTGCTCATGAAAGAGGCAAGGGAATGATTATTGTTGTAAACAAATGGGATGCCATCGAAAAGGATGATAAGACCATGAATAAGTTTACTAACGATATCAGACAAAAGTTATCATATATGCCATATGCAGAGCTTCTTTTTGTATCTGCAGCTACAGGTCAGAGATTGCCTAAGCTATTTGAGACAATCGATGCAGTAATTGAAAATCATTCTCTACGTATAGGCACTGGTGTTGTCAATGAGATTATGGCGGAAGCGGTAGCTTTAAATCAGCCACCATCTGACAAGGGGAAAAGACTTAGACTTTACTATATAACTCAGGTTTCCGTGAAACCACCAACCTTTGTTATTTTTGTGAATGACAAGGAACTTATGCATTTTTCCTATACTAGATATATAGAGAATAAAATAAGAGAAGCGTTTGGTTTTAGAGGAACACCACTTAGATTTATCATACGTGAGAGGAAAGAAAAAGAATGATACTAGCAAGAGTTTTATGTCTTTTAGGTGGATATTGTTTTGGACTTATTCAAACTTCATATATATATGGAAGAATGAATGGAATAGATATAAGAGAGCATGGAAGTGGAAATGCAGGTACAACCAATGCCCTTAGAGTTTTAGGAAAAAAAGCAGGAATTATAGTATTGCTGGGAGACTTCTTTAAAGCGTTTATTTCCTGTGCCATTGCAAGAGCTGTTATGGGTCATTTTGCACCGGATGAAGTGTATTTATATATTGCTTATGCCGGTTTTGGTGCAGTTTTAGGACATAATTTTCCTTTTTATTTATCTTTTAGAGGAGGAAAAGGAATTGCAGCAACAGCAGGTATTATAGCGGGAACTTTTGATCCGGTTATTATGTTTTCCTGTTTGATTGCTTTTGTTGTTATTGTTGTTATAACAAGATATGTATCTGTAGGTTCTATTGTTATAGTTACTATGTTGGCTGTAGAATATGGAATATTTGCATTTAATGGCAAGTATTCATTTAATCTGGAGAATGATATGTCATATAAGGCTATGGTTGAGAGTGTAATAGTTGTCAGTGCTCTTGCAATTATGGCAATTTATAGACATAAGGCAAATATAATCAGACTTATTAATCATGAGGAAAATAAGATTGGAGCTAAAAAGGAAGCTTAGGTTAGGAGGTTGCTTATGAAGATAGGTGTTCTTGGTGCAGGCAGTTGGGGTATTGCTCTTACAGCCCTGCTTTCTGGTAATGGACATGAGGTGACTGTATGGTCTATAGATAAAGATGAGATAGCTATGTTAAAAGAATATAGGGAGCATAAGACAAAGCTTCCGGGTGTTATTGTTAGTGGAAATGTTGATTTTACAACAGTTCCAGAGGAAGCTGTTACGGGGGCACAGTTACTTGTTATGGTTGTGCCATCTCCATTTATAAGAAGTACTGCTAAAACTATTGCCCCATTTGTTTCGAAAGACCAGGTTATTGTCAATGTATCAAAAGGAATTGAGGAAGAAACCCTTATGACTTTAACAGAGGTTATAAGCTCAGAGATACCACAGGTAGAGGTTGCAGTTTTATCAGGCCCTAGTCATGCAGAGGAAGTAGGTAAGCGTATGCCAACTACCGTAGTGGCGGGTTCTACAAATAAAAAGATTGCTGATCTTATTCAGGATGTATTTATGTCTGATTTCTTTAGAGTTTATACAAGTCCCGATGTTATTGGCATAGAGCTTGGTGGTGCTCTAAAAAATGTTATTGCCCTAGCAGCAGGTATGGCAGATGGTCTTGGTTGCGGTGATAACACAAAAGCAGCTATTATTACCAGAGGTATATCAGAAATATCAAGACTTGGTGTTGCAATGGGTGGAAAAGTAGAAACTTTTGCAGGACTTTCTGGTATAGGTGATTTAATTGTTACATGTGCTTCTGCTCATAGTCGTAATCGTAATGCAGGCTATCTTATTGGACAGGGCAAAACCTATAAGGAAGCTATGGATGAGGTAAAGATGGTTGTTGAGGGAGTATATTCTGCCAAGGCAGCAATGTTGCTTAGCAAAAAATATGATGTACATATGCCTATGGTAGAGACTATCAATAAGGTGTTATTTGAGGATTTAAAAGCAAGTGAAGCTATGAAGCAATTATTAGGAAGAAATAAAACTGCGGAGGCCGTATCATTAACATGGCAGTAGTATAAAGTGTGAGGATTATTATGAAGAGTACTAATAGAATTACTCGCGAAGATATAATTCGATTAAAATTAAAAAAGAAAAGAAAAATAAGGTTTATTATTTCAACCACGCTTTGCATCTTATTAATTCTTGGAATTGTAGGGTATACTGTTGTAAAAAAACATTCCGCAAAGGATGCTATGAAAGGCGGACAGATTGATGTTGGTATTCAGGCAGATATAGGAATAGGTCATATATCAAGGATTGATTATAGTGATATTGCTGTAGATGAGGAGATAGCAACAACTGTACCAGTTCTTGATCCAGAAACAATTAGTGCAATTGAATTTGTTGTTCCAGAGACTTCTTTGGCTCCGGTTGAGGAGATTGAAGGTAACAACTGGTATAATGATGCTATTTTTGAAAGGGCATCAGAGGAACCTGTGGATTTGAATTATTTTACAAGTTCTGTTTTTATTGGAGATTCTAGAAGCGAAGGTTTGATTTTATATTCTGGATTACCTCACTTAAACGGATTTTGTTATAAGGGATTAAGTGTTGATAAGCTTACATCAGATCAAAACATTTATATAAATGGATATTCTGGAAAATATTCCTGCTATCAGGCTATTTCTATGACATCCTATGATTCATATTACTGTATGTTTGGTATAAATGAGCTCGGTTGGGTTTCCATTGATGCTTTTATTGAAGATTTCAGTGCAATGTTAGATCATATTTTGTCTGTTAATCCGGACGCAATAATATATGTTGAGAGTATTTTACCTGTTTCAAAAGAAGGTTCAGAAAGCAGTGACGTCTATAAACAGGAAAGAATAAACGAATTTAATACAAAAATACTTGAAATGTGTATGACAAGAGGTGATGTAATATATCTTGATATTGCTTCTGCTGTGATGGGAGAAGATGGGTATCTTCCTTCAGAGGCCTCAGGTGATGGTATTCACTGTAATGCGGACTATTGTAAGAGAGTAATACAATACATTAGATGTAATACATACAAGAAAAAATAAGTAATACCCTCATTGGTTTTTACATATATATGTAATAGTGTAAAAACTAAATGGGGGTATTATTATGGACATCTACAAGGATATTGAAACAAGAACAAATGGTGAAATATATATGGGTGTTGTTGGACCAGTTAGAACAGGAAAGTCGACTTTTATAAAAAGATTTATGGAGCTTCTTGTTGTACCAGCTATAAAGGATGAGCATAGTAAAATGCGAGCTATTGACGAGCTTCCTCAATCAGCGGCAGGTAGAACTGTAATGACAACAGAACCCAAATTTATACCAAAGGACTCCGTTGATATTTTGCTTGAGGATGGTGTTGAATTTAAGGTAAGAATGATTGACTGTGTTGGATATATGATAGATGAAGCTGAGGGACACGAGGAGGATGGTAAGGAACGACTTGTTAAGACACCTTGGTTTGATTATGATATACCCTTTACTAAAGCGGCAGAAATTGGAACAAAAAAAGTTATATTTGAGCATTCCACAGTAGGTATATTGGTTACATGTGATGGCTCTATTGCAGATATTTCCAGAGAAGCTTATGTGGAAGCAGAGGAAAAAACAGTAGAAGAATTAAAGGATATTGGTAAACCTTTTGTTATATTACTTAATTCTAGAAGACCGGGCTCTCAGGATACAGTTATGTTGGCAGAGGAATTATCTGAAAAGTATGGAGTTTCGGTAATTCCACTTAATTGCGATCAGTTAAAATCATATGATATTAACAAAATATTTGAAGAACTTCTAATGGATTTTCCTATATCTGCAATTAATTTTAATATTCCTAAATGGGTTGAAGCTATGGATAATGATAGTTGTATAAAATCATATCTTATCCGTATTGCGAAGGATATTTTTTCGGGTTTACATCATATGAAGGATGTAAGGGATATTTTGTGTGAGGAAGATGAATACATAGAAAAAATATCAATGAACAATATAAACTTAGCTCATGGTGGAGTAAATATTTGTATAAAACTATATGATAAATATTATTATGAAATGATTTCTGATATGTTGGACTGTAATATTAACAACGAGTACGATTTCATAAAAGAAATAAGAGAGTTGTCTAATACAAAGAAACAATGTCAAAAGGTAAGTGCTGCACTAATGCAGTCTTTAAAAACAGGATATGGATCTGTTACACCAGAGCAACATGAAATTAAACTGGATGCTCCGGAACTTATAAAGTCAGGCAATAAATATGGTGTAAAGATAAAGGCAAAAGCTCCGTCTATACATCTTATCAAAGCAAATATTAGTACTGAAATAGCACCTATTGTAGGCTCAGAAGAGCAAGCAAAAGATTTAATTAAATATATTAATAGTGATGGTATGGAAGAAGAAAATATTTGGGATGTAAATATTTTTGGAAAATCCATTAAACAGCTGGTTGAGGATGGCTTACGTTCAAAAATAAATAAAATAAATCAGGAAAGTCAGCAAAAATTACAAGATACAATGGAAAAAATTGTGAATGATTCCAATGGTGGAATGGTTTGCATAATCATTTAAAACGTGTTATTATAGCATACACGCGTAAAATTAGGAGATACATATGTCAACAGAGGGTAAATTAGCATTTAAAATCAATGAGTTTGAGGGTCCTTTGGATCTTTTACTACATCTTATTGATAAAAATAAATTTAATATTTTTGACATTCCTATAGTTGAGATAACTGAACAATACCTTGACTATGTAAATAAAATGCAGGAAACTGATTTGGATATAATGAGTGAGTTTTTAGTTATGGCTGCTACTTTAATTAGCATCAAAGCTAAAATGCTTCTTCCTAAGGAAGAAAAAGAGGAAGAGGAAGAAGATGATCCAAGAGCTGAATTAGTTAGAAGACTTCTTGAATATAAGATGTATAAATATGCATCTTACGAATTAAAGGACATGGAATTAGATGCGGAGAAGTCCTTTTATAAGTCTGAAAGCATACCTAAGGAGGTCAGAGAGTATAAGGAAGAAATAGACCCTGCAGAGGTTATCGGAGATACAACTCTTGCTAAGCTTAATGAGATTTTTAATCAGGTTATTAGGAGAACTGTTGATAGAATAGATCCAATCAGAAGTAAATTTGGAACTATCGAGAAGGAAGAAGTTCGAATTGAAGATAAGATGGAAGAGATTCGTTCAAGCATTAAGGGACTTAAAGGTATTAACTTCCGTACCTTACTTGAGGTTCAGGCTTCTAAAATAAATGTAATCGTAACATTTTTAGCTATTTTAGAGCTTATGAAGGTTGGAGATATTGTAATTAAACAAGAAGGTCTTTTTGGAGATATTATAATTGATTCCCTTGAGATTGATTAGTATACATCGGAGGAGTTATGGAAAATAGCGTTTTAAAGATTGAGGCAGCCGTGGAGGCTATATTATTTTCAATGGGAGATGCAGTTCCTTTTAAGGAATTAGCTAAGGTTTTAGAGATTGATGAACCAACTCTTGAGAAAATTATTTTAAATATGATGGATAAATATAACCAGGAGGATAGGGGTATAAAGCTAGTGAAGCTAGAATCATCATATCAGCTTTGCACAAAAAATGAGTATTATGATGTTCTTTCAAAGGTTGTAAATATGCCTAAAAAGCACACTCTTACAGATTCCCTTATGGAAACTCTTTCAATTGTGGCATATAAACAGCCTGTAACACGACAGGAGATTGAGGCTATACGTGGAGTATCTTGTGTTCATGCTATTAATAAGCTGGTTGAATACAATTTGGTTACTGAAGTTGGTAGACTTGATGCTATTGGACGACCAATACTGTTTGGTACCACTGAGGATTTCCTTAGAAGCTTTGGAGTTACATCTATGGATGAATTGCCAACGATTTCCCCTGACAAAATTGAAGATTTTAAGCAGCAGGCTATGGAAGAAGCGCAGCTTAGAATCGAGGTATAATGAACTATAAAAGGATGTTTCTTATGATAAGAAACATCCTTTTATAATATACTTTCTATTGATATATGTGGTTGTTTTGATAAATCTAGGAATGTGCTTCCAGTTTTGATCATAGGCTTTGATAAACTCACACGGTTTATGTAAACAATATCACCTTCGTCACCATTGCTTAATTTAACCTTACAGTTCATATAACTATTAACCACTCGCTCAAGGAAGGTAAGAAGATATTTTGGGTTGTATTTTTTGAGTCCATCATCTTCAAATGTACTGATGACCGTAAAGGGACTTATAGCATCCCTATATACACGTTTTGCTGTCATGGCTTCATAAATGTCCGCAATGGTAACAATCTGTGCACACCAATCAATTTGATCCCCTGGAAGAGCAAGAGGATATCCTGTTCCATCGAATTTTTCGTGATGCATAAGGGCTGCATATTGTATGTGTATATCAGCCTTTCTTTTCTTAAGTAAATCGTAACCAAGCTGAGTGTGGGTTTTGATGATTGAGTATTCCTCTGGGGTAAGTTTACCTGGCTTTTTGATAATCTCGTCTGGGATAAGTAGCTTTCCAACGTCGTGGAAAAGACCACAGGCTGTAATAAGTTCAATCATGTCTCTAGGTAAATTTAACCATGTGCCAAATATATTACAGATTAGAGCAACATTTAAAGAGTGATTAAATGTGCTGTCATCATAATTTTTTAGGGTGGATAGCATAGTAAATATGCTGAGAGGAGAATCAGTGGATTCTATGATATTAAGGGCATTTGAGAGCATAGTATCAACCTCCGCAGGCGCGTGTTTGTGTACTATGTCATTAAAATGCTCAGACATAATTTCGATATTTCTGTCATATCTGCGTTTGAATACCTTATATTCTTTAGTTTTGGTGATTGCTTCGGTATCTACAGTGAAATCTGATATGAAATCAAGGGACTTTGTTGGTTCAACAGGTTCATCAGATATTTCAACAAAAAGTACAGAGTTAGAAATAAGCTTGTTTATAATATTTTTGGTAATAATAGTGTTTTTTGGCAACACCAATTGACCCTTAGTAGAATATGTATCTGTAAGGGTTACCATACCTTCTTTTAATTCTGATGTAAACATTGAGCTCATAAGTAAAGTTCCTTTGATAATATTTGTTTTATTATACTAAATTCAATGCATTTTTTCAATTATAAGTCTAGAATTAATAAAAAGAAAATATATTATTATATATGTTTTTGGGGAGGAATAATATGAAAAGAGTCATATTGATAATATATATAGTTATTATATGTGTATTTAGTATACCAATGTTAAGACTAGATTCTGTTAAAGCCGCTGAAAATATACAACTTTATGCATTGTCAGCAGCATTAATTGATGGTGATACCGGAAGAGTATTGTATGAAAAAAACGGATATGATGTAAGAGCAATGGCTAGTACAACAAAGATAATGACGTTAATACTTGCGCTAGAATATGGTAATATAGATGACCTTGTTACTGTAAGTGATTATGCTGCTAAAATGCCAGATGTACAGCTAAATATTAAAGCCGGTGAGCAATATATTCTTGAGGATCTTTTATATTCTCTTATTTTGGAGAGTCATAATGATTCTGCAGTTGCTGTTGCTGAACATATTGGTGGTGATGTTGAACAGTTTGCTAATATGATGAATAAAAAAGCAAGAGAGTTAGGCTTATCCAGTACATATTTTATCACTCCAAATGGACTTGATGCTTCTGATGAGAAGGGGATACATGGAACAACTGCTGTTGAACTGGCTCAAATTATGAAATATTGTATTATGGAATCACCTAAAAAGGAGGATTTTATTAGGATATGTCAAACAAGAAATCATAGTTTCACTGATTATAATGAGACACGCAGTTTTTCTGTAAATAATAAAAATGCTTTATTGGATATGATGTCAGGTGTAATTGCAGGTAAAACAGGTTTTACCGGAGATGCAGGTTATTGTTATGTAGGAGCTATAGAGCAGGATAACAAAACATATATTGTTGCACTTTTAGGATGTGGTTGGCCTAATAACAAGTCGTATAAATGGTCTGATTGTAAACAGTTGTTTAACTACGGAATAGAGAATTATAATTACACTACAGTACTGGATAAAAGCTTTGAACTTGACACAATAAAGGTTTTAGATGGCGTAGATAATGAATTTTTAGATATATGTGTTAAGGATGAGGTTGGACTTATTGTAAAGGAGGAAGAAAAAATAACATATGAATATATTTTGCCCAAGACTGTGACAGCTCCCGTAAAAGAAGGTGATATTTTGGGCCATGTGGATATATATATTGATGATGAAATCATTGCCACAGTAAACATATATGCAGATGAAAATATTGAAAAGAAAGATTTTTGGTATTGTTTTAAAACCACGTTTTTAAGCTTTATTGAATAATTTAAAACAATTTAAAATTATATGCATATAATAGAGTATAAAAAGGGAGATTTTATGTTGAATAATATTTGTGTGCTTGGAATAGATAATCGAATGAATTATGTTGCAGACACATTCACAAATAAAGGCTATACCGTAACAAGAGAGTTGAATATAAATAATCCAGCTGTGGTTATTTTACCTCCCCCTTCAAAAAAAGAAGTTATCAAAGGTAAAATTTCTGATATAGCTAAATCTGGTAGTGTAGTATATGGTGGTGCTATTGATGTGGAATTATTTGATGATTGTAGGAAATTAGGAATAAAAATATATGATTATTTAAAATGGGATGAGGTTACGGAAGCAAATGCTATTTTAACGGCAAAAGGTATTGTAAGAGAAGCACAGGATGAAGCCTCATTAAATAAATTTAATGATTGTCTTGTCCTTGGTTATGGCTTTTGTGGAAGGGCCATAGCTCGTGAGTTAAATGGTAAGTCAAGAGTTTGTGTTATGGTGCGACGACCTGAGATTGGTGATTTGATTATTTCGGACGGTTTTTCTTATATAGATATGAGGGATATCAATAAAGATTTAAGCAAATTTCAATTTGTTTTTAATACAGTACCAGAACTTGTAATTAACAAAAAATTTGTCCACAGGTTATCTAGAAATGTTCGTATATTTGACATTGCTTCAGCACCAGGTGGAACTGATTTTGACTATTGTAAAGAAAACAGAGTGTTTGCTAGGTTGTCATTGGGAATTCCTGGAAAAACATTTCCTAAAGAAGCCGGCGAAATAATAGCAAATGCTATAATTAAGCATATTAATTCAGTATAAATCCTTCTTTGTTTTATTAAGAAAGGTGACAAAAATGAAATTATCAGAGTGCAATATTGGTTTTGGAATCACTGGTTCATTTTGTACTTTTGATAAAATTATTCCTCAAATAAAAGTTCTCTCAGATGAATGTGTAAGAGTTATGCCTATTTTTTCTTACAATGCAAGCTCAATGGATACAAGATTTTTTAAAGCGGATGAATTTAGAAAAAAAGTAGAAGCTATCACAGGGGAACCAATTATATCAACAATACAGGGAGCAGAACCAATTGGTCCATCTTCTTGCCTTGATATTATGGTTATTGCGCCTTGTACGGGTAACACAGCAGCAAAGCTGGCGCAAGGAATTACTGACAGTCCTGTATTAATGGCCGCAAAGGCTCATATGAGAAATAATAAACCTCTTGTGTTAGCGATTTCAACTAATGATGCTCTTGGAATTAACTTTCAAAATATAGGCAAACTTATGGCTATGAAAAATATTTATTTTGTACCTTTTAAGCAGGATAATTATAAGGATAAACCAAATTCAATGGTAGCTGATTTGGATAAGATAAGGGATACAATAATTATGGCTTTAGAAGGTATACAGCTACAGCCGGTTATAGCATAGAAAAAAGTATATATATGGCTTGATATATGCCATATATATACTTTTTTATTGTTATAATAATTATATTGTTAGAGAATATTTCTTTAACCAATAATTAATCTGTAATAAATAGGCTATCATTTGTGGACCTGCCATAAGTTGACCATACCATGGTTTGCCATATTCTTTTGTTTTCATTAAGAAGTTGTTTAAAACAGGAAGATTCAAATAGCTTCGAATTGGAGAAGAGGTATCATTAATTACTTCTAGCATTTTTCTGACTAATATTTCCTCATATTCAGGATGATAAGTTTTCGGATAAGGACATTTTGGTCTGTTTAGAATTTTATCAGGTAAATAGTAATATGAAGCCTCTCTTAGGAGGTTTTTTGGAATATTATTTTTTGCCTTAATTTCCCACGGTATGTTAAATACATAATCAACTATTCTGTGATCAGCAAAGGGAACTCTGGCTTCTAATCCACTGTGCATTGAAGTTCTATCCATTCTGTCTAATAAGGTTTGCATAAACCATTTTATATTCAAATAAGATATTTGACGTCGGTTTTTTTCTATTTTTGATTCTTCAGGTATTAATTCTATTTCTGAAATGGTATTGTTATATGCCTGAGCAATGTATTTTTCCATCTGAAGTGAGGCGGCAAATTCAGGGTTCAAAAGAGATTTTCTAAATGATATATCCATCATCCATGGAAATGTGCCTGAATGAAGCATATCCTCACGATGGAACCACGGATACCCTCCAAATATTTCATCTGCACATTCTCCAGTTAATGCCACTTTATGATTTTTTGACACTTCTTTACAGAAGAACAATAAAGACGAGTCTACATCCGCCATAGTTGGCAGACAACGAGAGTCAACGGATTCTTCTAACAAATCGGCAAGTTGTTTATATTTGCATGAAAGATAAATATGCTTTGAACCAAGATAATCTTTCATAATATCAACATAGGGTTTATCTTGAGAGGGCTGAAAACTGTTTGAAGTAAAAAATATATCATTATCTTCAAAATCGAATGAGTAAGTTGTAAGATCTTCTTTGTTTGACATATATTTGGAACAGATAGATGACACTAGGGATGAATCAATTCCTCCAGATAAAAATGTGCATATCGGAACATCAGATATCATTTGCATTCGCACACTGTCTTCAATTAGATATCTTACTTTTTCTACGGTGTCCTTGTAGGAATCTGTGTGGGGAACACTTTTGATTTTATAGTACTGATGTTTAGTAAAATAGTCAGGTGTATATACTAAATACTCTCCTGGTAATATTTCTTTTATTCCACAAAATACACCTTTGCCATAGGTTTTAGCTGGTCCAATTGTAAATATTTCATTTAAACTATTTAAATCAATAGTTGGTTTTATATTTGGATATTCAAAGAGAGTATCGATTCTCGAGGCAAAAATAAGAGTGTTTTCTATTTGTTTATAATATAGTGGCTTTATTCCGAAGCGATCTCGAAATAGATATATTGCATTATTTGATTCATCATAAATTGCAATTGCAAATATTCCGTTTAGTTTTTCAACAAAGGCAGGTCCCCAATGAATAAAGGCATTGCCTATAACCTCCGTATCAGACTTGGTGTAAAATTGAAAACCAAGAGAGAGTAATTCTTTCTTTATGTCTAAGTGGTTATATATTTCTCCATTAAAAACAATATGGAAATTTCCACATTTGTGTGTAATTTTAAAAGGCTGCCTACCCATGTCAAGGTCTATAATTGATAGTCTTGAATGAGCAAGGCAGCATGATTTAATAATTGAGTACCCACTGTCGTCAGGGCCACGCATTTTCATTGAGTTAATCATATTTGTCAAAATGACAAAATTATTTTTTGGGTTTTCGGAGTAGTTATCTTTTGGGTTATAATATCCTGCAATACCACACATATAATCCCTATAACATATTTTTTTATAATATATGTGTTTAAAGCAATTCTGCTACATCTAAGAGTAATTTTTTTGTTTTTTCCCAACCTAAGCAAGGATCAGTTATGGATTTTCCGTATATACCATCACCTATAGATTGATTACCATCTTCAATGTAACTTTCTACCATAACGCCTTTTACAAGCTTTTTAATATCATCATTGTGACGACAGGAGTGAAGTACCTCCTTGACTATTCGAGGCTGTTCAGCCCACTTTTTTCCAGAGTTATTGTGATTTGCATCAACAATACATGCAGGATTTTTGATATCAAAGCCAGCATATGTTTCTACAAGACGAAGTAAATCGTCATAGTGATAGTTTGATACTGATTTACCATATTTGTCTAGACCACCGCGTAAAATGCAGTGTGTATATGGATTTCCAGATGTTTCAGCCTGATATCCTTTGTACATAAATACATGGCTGGTTTGACCTGCAAGACAGGAGTTCATCATAACAGTAAAATCTCCACTGGTTGGATTTTTCATACCCACAGGTACATTAAGACCACTGGCAGTGAGTCTGTGCATCTGATCTTCAACACTTCGTGCACCAACAGCGTGATATGCGATAAGATCATCTACATAGTGAGTGTTTTCTGCATATAGCATCTCATCAGCTGCTGCCATTCCTGTTTCAGAAATAGCTCTTAAATGTAATTTTCTAATGGCAATAAGTCCTTCTGCCATATCTGTTTTTTTGCTTGGGTCTGGCTGATGGACCATTCCTTTGTAACCGGCACCAGTGGTACGTGGCTTACCAGTATATATTCTAGGTATAATCAGTATCTTATCCTTTACCATATCCTGAATATCCTTTAGTCTGTGAATATAGTCCATAACTGGTTCTTCGCTGTCAGCAGAGCATGGGCCAATAACAAAGATAAACTTATCTGACTCGCCTGAGAATACTTTTTTGATTTCTTCGTCTCTGGCTTCTTTTATAGCACGAAGTTCCTCGTTTAAAGGTAATAAAGCTTTTAGTTCTTCCTCAGTTGGTAATTTCTTTACAAATGTAATACTCATAAATAGTCCCCCTAAGATATATGTTTGATTACTTTGCAGTTTAACAGTGTAAAGTGAAAAAGTCAAGATAAATTTATTATCATAAAAAAAATATGTAAAAGTATAATGTACTAATATTTATTTTGAGGACAATATTTATGAAGAAATTTATTACATTAATCTTTGTTTTAGGAATTTTATCACTTTCAATTTCACAACATACAGTTTTAACTTGTGCTACTGAAAATGGTGAGATTGAGGATGAAGAAAAAATTGAATCTGAGGATAAGCTTGGTATTTCATCAAAATCGGCTGTTTTGATGGAAATAGATTCAGGAACAATACTTTACGAAAAAAATCCAGATGAACAGTTAAGACCTGCATCTGTAACTAAGGTTATGACATTACTTTTGATTTTTGAAGAAATTGATAAGGGAAATATTGCATTAGATGATGTTGTTACGATTACTGAGCATGCTGCGTCTATGGGGGGCTCACAATGCTTCTTTGAATCAGGAGAACAACAAAAAGTGGAAGATTTAATTAAGTGTATTGTTATAGCATCAGGAAACGACGCGGCTGTTGCTATGGCGGAATATATTTCAGGCAGTGAGGATTTATTTGTTGATAAAATGAATGAACGTGCAAAAGAGCTGGGAATGAATAATACTTGTTTCAAAAATGCATGTGGTCTGGAGGAAGAGGGGCATTATACCTGTGCAAGAGATATCGCAATAATGTCTAGGGAATTAATGTTAAATTATCCTGAGATAGAGAAATATACTACCACATGGATGGATTATATAATACATAAAACAAATCGTGGAGAGACAAGGTTTGATTTGGCTAATACAAACAAGTTCTTAAAACAATATAATGGTGCTACGGGTTTGAAAACAGGTTTTACATCACAGGCTAAGTATTGTATTTCGGCCACAGCAAGACGTGATGATATGGAAATGGTTGCTGTAATTATGGGAGCAGATACAAAGGAAATTAGAAATAGTGAGGCTGCTAAATTGTTAGATTATGGTTTTTCTTTATGTGAGATATATGAGGATAATCAGGTTTTAACAGATGAACTCACTTTCACTGTGGAGGGTGGAACAAAAAATATAACTGTATATAATAGTGCAAAAAAGAAAGTAATACCAATAATTAATGGTTCTGTGGATAAGGTTGAAAAGAAAATAGTTCCTTACAATAATCTAAAAGCTCCAATTTATGAAGGTGATATTATTGGTGTTGTACAATACTCCATTGATGGAAAGGTTATTGATGAGGAATTCATATATTCCGGAGAGAATATTGAGAAGCTAACATACAAATATTGTGTTAAGGATTTTGCCCTGAGAATATTTATGGTAAATTAGTCCTTATTATGATATTATAGACCAGATATTAGTGATAAAAAGGAGGTCAGACTATGTTCATATACAAATTATTCTTTTTAGCAATTATTATATTGTTTTGTATATTAATAATAAGTTTTTCTTTGCCTCTTTTTCTTGGTATTGTGGCATTAGGGATTACAATTATACTTTCTTGGAGCAAATATGAGTGTAAAAGGTATAAGATAGCAAGATATACTATAGATGATATTGATAATAAAGATTTTACAGGATTAAGAATTGTTGTGCTGGCAGATATGCATAATTGCTGGTTTGATGAGGATAATTCCTCAATAATTCGTGACATTAAGGAATACAAACCGGACATAATTGTTATTGCTGGGGATATGATTGTCTGTAGCGAAAATCACATAAATAACAATATAAAAACTGCTGAATTTGTAAACAGATTAGCTTTGGTTGCCCCAGTTTATTATGGATATGGAAATCATGAGATGGGAGTATCTGCTCAATATAAAGGAGTGGGAGACAATTGGATTAACTATACATCAATACTGAGTGACAAGGTTCATTTGTTGAATAATGAAAAAATTACTTTTGAAATAAAAGGTCAATTGTTTTCTATATACGGCCTAAATATAAGGGGGAAACATTATACGCGATTTAAAGTTCCTCCTCTTTATGTTCAGGATATTGAAACATATATAGGAAGAGTTGATAAGAATTCATATAATATACTTATAGCACATCATCCTGATTATTTTGAATCTTATGTAAAATGGGGTGCTAATCTTGTTTTATCTGGACATAATCATGGAGGCTTGGTTAGGTTGCCATTAATAGGAGGACTTTTATCTCCGAGGCTTCATATAATGCCAAGATTTACCTATGGTATATACAAAAAAAATGATACTAAAATGCTACTCACAAATGGATTAGGGGCACATTCATTAAAGATTAGAGTTAATAATATTCCGGAAATTGTTTTTTTGAACATAAATTCCACACAACAAAGTTGTAAAAAATAGTATATTTATGTTGAAAAAAAGCCAGAAGTAATATATTATATCTCTGATTATTTATTAAAAGTGAAAAGGAATTACAGGTATGACAAGTGATAACAATGAAAAAGATATTTTATCTTTAGAGACAGAAGCTTTAGAAAAAAATAATTCTAAGGACAATACTACAGAAGAATCTGAAAAAAGTGCAACTTCTGTAGACGAATCAAAAGAAGAATCTAAAGAAACAACTAAAGATAAAGAAGAATCTAAAGGTGAAAACAACTCGGATTCAAAAGAAGAACCAAAAAGCAATGCTGAACTATTAGATGGTAACAGCAATGAACAAAAGGAGCCATATGTTGATTCATCAGTAGGAAAATATAAAAAGAAAAAGAAAATTTTCAAGTGGATTTTGGTTGCACTAATTGTTTCCCTCGCTGTGGTATATATTAGTGGTGTGTTTTATTTTTCTACACATTTTGATAAGGGTACATATTTAAATGAATATGATATTTCTAACAAGTCTATTGAAGAGGTTGAGGAAATATTCGAAAAAGAATTTTCAGAATATGAACTTAATGTTGTGTTCAAGGATTGTGAAGAAACAATTAAACAGGGCGACGGAAGTTTAGAATTTTATCTTGAAGAGAGTGTAGAAAATATAAAAACTAAGCAAAATCATTTTTTGTGGTTTGTTAATATTTTTGAAGAAGATAACTACACTGTTAATTACAAGGCATACTATAACAAAGACAATATGGCAGATTACATTTCGAATTTTGAGTGTATGAATCCAGATAATATGGTTAAATCCAAGGATGCAAGTGTTAGAATGAGTGAGGGAGAGGTTATTGTAACTCCTGATGTAACAGGTACGCAGCTTGATGAAGATAAAGTTTTAGAGTGTATAACAGCTGCTTTAGATGGATATTCTGGTAGTGTAAATATTGATGAAAATGATTGTTATGTTAAAGCAGACATACTTGAGGATTCCGATTATATTACTGAGCGTGTTGCCAATGCTGAAAAGTATTTATCTATAGAGGCATATTACGATTTTAATGGTCATCTTGTTCCAATTTCAAGAGAAGATTTGTCAACCATGGCTTATCTTGATTCTTGGGGAGATGTTGTAATTAGTAAGAGTAATGTAGAACTTTATGCCCATAAATTTGCAGAGGAAAACACTACATCATACACAGAAAGAAAATTCTTAACCAATGATGGAAGAACTATACTTATATATGGTGGCTATTATGGCTGGATTTTGGATGGAGAAAAAGAAGCAGAGGAGCTTTATGAAGCTCTTTTAACTCAGGAAGATTTCACCAAAAAACCTGCATGTAAAAAAGAAGGTTATGCTCATAGCGACTTAAATGATATAGGTGATACCTACGTTGAAATTGATCTTTCAGACCAGAAGGTATATATGTACGTGGACGGATTATGTATAGTTGAAACAGATTGTGTTACTGGTAGTATTGCTGGTGGAATGAAGACACCGGGAGGTTTATACCAGTTGAACGGAAAAGATGTAAATGCAACATTAAGAGGACCGGGATATGCATCTTTTGTATATTTCTGGATGCCATTTAATGGTGGTATCGGTTTACATGATGCAACATGGAGAGATGCTTTTGGTGGAGATATTTATCAATATGATGGCTCTCATGGATGTATCAACCTCCCATATGAAGCAGCAGAGAAAATATATAATAATATAGAATATGGAATGCCTATTGTATGCTACTGGGACGATGAGGTGGTTGAAGTAAAAGAATAATTGGTGATGAATATATTATGAATAGAATTCAGTTTAGAAATTTATTAGAAAACAGAATAGTAATGTTGGATGGTGCTACGGGCAGTAACTTAATGGCGGCAGGTATGCCGGTTGGAGTATGTCCGGAGAAATGGATTTTGGATAACCCAAATCATCTGATTAAATTACAAAGAGAATATATCAAAGCAGGAAGTAATATTCTTCTTGCACCGACTTTTACTGCAAACAGAATTAAGTTGGCTGAATATGGTTTAGATAAAGATATTGTTGATATTAACACTCGTTTGGTAGCTTTGTCTAAAGAAGCTATAGCAAAAGAGGGTTATAGAGGTTACGTGGCCGGTGATTTAACAATGACTGGTCGTCAGCTAGCTCCTATGGGAAATATGGAGTTAGATGAACTTATAGATGTTTATAAAGAACAGGCTGAGATTTTGGTTAAAGCAGGTGTAGATTTATTCGTTGTGGAGACCATGATGAGCCTTGCAGAGGCAAGAGCTGCCCTTATAGCCATTAAAGAAGTATGTGATTTACCTGTAATGGTAAGTATGACCTTTAATGAAGATGGTAAAACCTTATTTGGACAAACTCCTGAATCGGCGGTAGTAGTTCTTCAAAGCCTTGGTGCTGATGCGGTAGGTATAAACTGTTCAACAGGACCTCTTGAAATGATATCTCTCATTAAAAGAATGATGGAATATGCAAATGTACCAGTTTTTGCAAAACCAAACAATGGAATGCCGGAACTTATTGATGGAAAAACTCAGTATACAATGACTCCGGAAGAGTTTTCAAAGTACGGAAGAATGATTGTGGATGCAGGTGCAAGAGCTGTTGGAGGTTGTTGTGGAACCACACCTAAACATATTGCTGCATTAAAATGTCTTGTCAGAAATATTGTCCCAGGTGAACTTAAGAAAAGTAATAGGTTGGTTTTAGCCAGTGAATATAAGGTTCAGGATATTTGCCTCCATGGAAAATTCCTTGTTATAGGAGAGCGTATTAACCCTACAGGTAAGAAAAATCTTCAAGAGGAACTGAGAAATGGCAAAATGGATATGGTTATATCTATGGCAGAAGAGCAGGTTGAAAAGGGTGCTAAAATACTCGATATAAATATGGGTATGAATGGTATAGATGAAGGCGCTATGATGAAACGTGCTATAACAGAGGTCATGTCAGTGGTTGATGTGCCTTTGTGTATTGATTCCAGCTATGTTGATGTAATAGAGGCGGCACTTAGGTTATACCCAGGTAAGGCGCTTATTAATTCCATTTCTCTTGAAGAAAAGAAATGTCGTCCTCTTATGAAATTGGCGGCAAAATATGGTGCTATGTGTATTCTTTTGCCACTTTCTGATAAGGGCTTGCCAGAAAGCTTAGAGGAGAAGAAATACATTATTACTAAGCTTTTAGATATTGCACAAGAAGAAGGAGTGGCCAGAGAAAATATAGTTATAGACGGTTTGGTTACAACTGTTGGTGCAAATAGATATGCAGCTTTAGAAACTCTTGAAACAATAAGATATTGCAAAGAAGAATTAAAATTGCCAACGGTCTGTGGCTTGTCAAATATATCATTTGGCTTACCTGAGCGCATAAATGTTAATACAGCTTTTCTTACTATGGCAATAAATGCAGGATTAACAATGGCTATTTGTAATCCTGGACAGGCACAAATTGTTAATGCTTCTTTGGCCTCAGATTTATTGCTTGCTAAGGAAAACGCTCAGGACGATTATGTTGCCGAGGTTATACCTATTTCTCAAAATGTAGAGACTAGCCTGTCCAAAGATAAAGTGGATATCATGGGAAGCGATATCTTTATGGATGTTGTAAAAGGTAATAAAAACGCCATAGTTTCTGATGTAAAAAAGGCTATTGACCAGGGAAAGTCACCACAGGATATTATAGATAATGAACTTATTCCTGCTGTAAATAAAGTGGGAGAGCTTTTTGAACAGAAGAAATATTACCTGCCACAACTCATAGCAGGTGCTACAACTATGGATATAGCTATTGACTATATTACACCTTTGTTAGGGGTTAGGGATAAGACTTGTGACAAGGGAACAATAGTTATGGCAACTGTGGAAGGTGATATTCATGATATAGGAAAAAATCTTGTTGTTCTTATGCTGAAAAATTATGGATATCGAGTGGTAGATCTTGGGAAAGATGTGCCTAAGGATATTATTATTGAAACGGCAATAAAAGAAAAAGCAGGTGTCATCGGTCTTTCTGCACTTATGACTACAACTATGATGAGAATGAAGGATGTTGTAGATGAAGTAAAAGCAAGAAAGCTTCCGTTTAAGGTTGTTATTGGAGGGGCTGTTGTGTCACAGAATTTCGCCGACGAAATTGGTGCGGAAGGTTACTCTAAGGACGCAAATGATGCAGTAAAGCTTGTGGACAGACTATTGACAGAAGAAGTTTAAATGGTTAAAATATACATTAGCGAATTTTTCAGATTCAGGTTGAAAGGTGGATACATTATATGAAGAAGATGGTGTTATCATTATTGGTTGACAATACATCAGGTGTACTTAGTAGAGTTTCAGGATTGTTCAGCCGTAGAGGATATAATATTGACAGCTTGTCTGTAGGTGTTACAGAGGACCCTAAGTTCTCTCGTATGACTGTTGCTGTCAGTGGTGACGACAGAATATTAAGCCAGATTAAAAAGCAGCTTCTTAAGTTAGAGGATGTGAATTCAATCACAGAGCTTAAGGATGGGGAGTCTGTTTGTAGAGAACTTCTTCTTGTAAAGGTTAAAACGACATTAGAAGAGAGACAGCAGATTATATCACTTGCAGATGTATTTAGAGCCAAAGTTGTTGATGTTGCTAAGGAGTCAGTTATGATTGAGATTACTGGTAATATCAGCAAGGTTGAAGCATTTATTACATTGCTTGATGGATTTACTATTGAAGAGATGGTACGTACAGGTCTTACAGGTTTTACAAGCGGAAATGCTATCTCAGAGTAACGTTTGTA
>SVED01000014.1 GCA_015057515.1 Lachnospiraceae bacterium | reverse complement strand
ATTCAAATATTGAATTAAAGTCAGTGGGAGTGGTAACAATAAATGATAATTAAAAAGTATAAAGCACCAACTGAAAAAGAAGCTATTATTATGGCAAAGGAAGAGCTGGGACCAGAGGCTATTGTTATGAATGTAAAGACAATAAAGCCATCGGGTATATTTAAGTTGTTCAAAAAGTCACGTGTTGAGCTAACTGCAGCCATTGATGACATTGTTGTAGAAAAGCAGACAGCTTCAACAGCGGCGTCCACCATTTCTAATAAGGACTCTTACAGATTTGGTAAGGCTTTTGAAGCAGATAAGGAAGGATATAGCGAAGAAGCACAAAATGCTATTGAAGAAAAGATTAATAGTATTGCAAAACTTTTAGAACAACAGATGACTACTTCAAAGAAAGAGGTGACGTCTACTAAGGATGATATATTAGATATGTCACCGGATGCTATTGCCAAAACTGAGCGATATAAAGAACCGGAAATACCAAAAACTGACAATAAAGTCATTGATTTGATATATAATCAGCTTATCGATAATGAGGTAAAAAGAGAGTTTGTAGATGTTATTATTGATGAAATGGATGCTGGTAACGACAAGCAGCCAATAGACAATATATTAGCTAGCGTATATCAAAAAATTGTTCTTAAACTAGGCCAGGTAGATGAATTAAAGCCTAGTGAAAACAAGCCTAAAATTGTATTTTTAGTTGGTAACACTGGTGTTGGTAAAACTACAACCATGGCCAAACTTGCTTCGAAATGTAAACTGGAAGATAAACTTAATATTGCATTATTTTCAGTTGATACATATCGAATTGCGGCAATAGAACAAATAAAGACCTATGCAAATATTTTAAATACCCCTATGGAAGTAATATATACTCCTGAGGATATGAAAAATTATGTGGAAAAGTATAAGGCCTGTGACCTTATTTTTGTTGATACAGCAGGTCGTTCCCATAGAAACGATGATCAAAAGAATGATTTAAAAGCTATAATTGATTCCGTTTCTGATTATGAAAAGGAGATATACCTTGTTGTAAGTGTAACAGTAAAATATAACGATTTGCTTAACATTGCTAAGACTTACGGTGAATTATTTGACTATAAACTTATATTTACTAAGTTAGACGAAACAAGAGGTTTAGGTAGCATCCTTAATCTTAAAATGGATATACATAAAAACTTGTCTTATGTTACATGGGGACAAAATGTTCCTGATGATATTGGTGTATTAAACCCGCAGGTAATAGCTAAAAAGCTGTTAGGGGGTGTTGAATAGTGGACCAGGCATCCAAACTTAGACAAATGGTTTCAACAAACAATGAAATGACCAATGCCAGGGTTATTGCGGTAACTAGTGGTAAGGGTGGTGTTGGAAAAACTAGTTTTTCTGTAAATCTTGCAATTGAGATTGCTAAAATGGGAAAAAAAGTAGTTATTTTTGACGCTGATTTTGGACTGGCAAATGTGGAGGTAATGCTTGGAATTCGTCCTAAATATAACTTACTTGATTTGATTCATAACAACAAATCTATAGAAGAGATTATAACTAATGGACCAAATAATATAGGTTTTATATCAGGTGGTTCCGGTGTGTCTGAGTTGGCAACCTTAGATAAAGACAGTATAAAGATATTAATTTCAGAGATGGTTAAATTAGATAATTTATATGATGTTGTTATTATAGATACGGGAGCTGGAATAACAGATTCTGTTATGGAATTTGTTATGGTTAGTCCAGAGATTGTCTTGGTGGTTACACCAGAGCCTACTTCAATAACGGATGCATACTCTTTGCTAAAGGTATTGCGTAGAAAGGACAAATTTAATCCACTATATAAGACAATAAATGTTGTCTCAAATCGCATTAGTGATGAAAATGAAGGTATGGATATTTATAATAAGATAAATACGGTATCATCTAAGTTTTTAAATACAAAGCTTAAATTTCTTGGAAATATACCTCAAGATAAGAATGCGTCACTTGCTATTATTGAACAAAAACCGGTAACTATGGCATATCCAACAAGCCCTGTTGCAAAAGGAATTCATACTATTGCAACAAAACTTATGCAGGATGAAGAAATAGTCAATGCACCAAAGGACGGCATTGCAAGAGTATTTTTTGATTTTATAAAATCTAGAAGGAAATCAAAAATTTAAGAAGGGAAAAATGTATGGGATTATCTATTGGTAATAAAATTGAGCTTGTTGAATTGGAACAAGTAATAAAGAACGAAAAGAACAAAAAGGTATATGTTAGCAAAATATATGATATTATGCCTGGTAATCTTTTACAGATTGCTATGCCTATACATGAGGGAAAAATCGTTCCTTTAAGTGTAAATGACAAATATTCTGCATGTTTTTATACAGATAGGGGATTGTTACAGTGCAATATTATTGTTTCTTCAAGGTATAAAAGTGGTAACTTGTTTTTCCTTGAAGTTGTTATGTTAGGTGAACTTGCCAAGGTACAAAGACGAGAGTTTTATAGATATAACTGTAGCCTTGAGGCCAAGATACGTGTTGTATCTGATGAAGAGTATGCAACTGGTATGCCTGATGACATAAACATTCCAGAAGATGCTCTTCCATGGAATGATGCAAAAATATCTGATATTAGTGGTGGTGGTGTTAGACTCTTCCAGCATTACAATTTAGATAAAAATGAAGTAATAAAAATCAAATTTGCAGTTGCTATATTGGATGAGGTGATATGCTTTAACTTATATGGAAGAATACTTGCAAGTACTTCTGTTCGTGGCAGATCAGATATATTTGAGCAACGAATTGAATTTATGAAAATAAGTCAGGAAGACAGAGATAAAATAGTCAAATTCATTTTTGAATCAGAGCGTATGAATCGTGCCAAGGAAGCGGGATTAATTTAATGAAAAAAGTTTTAGTTATAGATGACTCTGCACTTATGAGAAGAGTGTTATCTGATATAATAGAAAATACAAATGAATACAAAGTTGCATATACCGCTAATGACGGAATTGAAGCCTTGTCTGTTATAGAAGAGTATGATGATATCTCTGTTATTTTTTGTGACATAGTTATGCCAAGGATGAATGGTCTAGAATTACTAAAAGTACTTAAGTACAAAAATGTAGATATTCCTGTTGTTATGTTTAGTTCGAGTAAGGACACAAAAGATACCATAACAGCTTTGGAACTTGGTGCTATTGAGTTCATAAAAAAACCAGAGAAGGTATTGGGTCAAACCAATACCTTTTTTGAAAAAAGAGTGCATAATGCTCTAAAAATAGCCGAGGATATAGTTGCTAATTCATCATTGAAAGTAGCAAGTCATTGCGATAGTGGTGAAATTGAAATGCCAATAAGAACTTCTAGTCATTCAACTACAGTAAAAAGGTTGGTGGCCTTGGTTTGTTCTACTGGTGGACCTAGTGCACTACAAAAGGTTATTCCGTTGTTACCCTCTAATTTGGCGGCTCCTGTAATTGTTGTACAACATATGCCGGCAGGATTTACAGCAACTTTAGCCGAAAGACTTGATGATTTAAGTAAGATTAAGGTTAAAGAAGCTGCGGATGGAGAAATCCTTAAAAATGGTGTTGTATATATTGCAAAAGGTGGAACTCATTTAACTGTTTCTGAGGATACTCATGTGCCTAGGATTAAGTTCGATGATTCACCACCCGTAGTTGGTTTAAAACCATTTGGCAATATTATGTATAACAGTTTACAAGGTCTTTCCTATGACGAGATAGTATGTGTCGTTTTGACTGGTATGGGTGAGGATGGAACAAAAGGAATTCTTAATCTTGCAGTACATAAGGACATATATGTTATAGCTCAGGATGAAGCTTCTTCTACTGTTTATGGTATGCCTAGAGCAGTAAAAGAGAGAGGCTTAACGGATTGTGTATGTGACATCAATAAAATAGCAGATAAAATCACTAAGAAAGTAGGGGTGTTATAAATGGATTTAAGTCAATATCTTGAAATTTTCATCGACGAAACAAAAGAACATTTGCAGACATTAAACGACCAGGTTCTCATTCTTGAGGCTGAACCAGAAAACATCGACACAGTAAATGAGATATTCAGAGCTGCACATTCTCTTAAAGGAATGGCTGGAACAATGGGCTTCAAAAGAATGCAACGTCTCACTCATGACATGGAAAATGTTTTTTCTGAGATTCGTAACGGAAAACTTAATGTTGACGCTGATATGGTTGACATTGTTTTTAAGTGTTTGGATGCTATTGAAGGATATTTATCTAATATTATTGAAAGTGCTGATGAGGGTACAGAGGATAACGAAGAACTCATCGGTTTACTTAATGCTGCTTTGGAAGGGAAGCATGATGATACCCCTGCAGAGGTGGTTAATGAAGTAAAAGTAGATAAAATAGCAGTAGGCTCTGAGGAGAGAAAGAAGTATCTTTCTATTCCAATAGCTGATTTTGAAAAGAATGCTATGGTTGAAGCAAAGGCAAATGGAATGCATGTGTATGCAACAACAGTTTATATACAGGAATCTTGTCTCCTTAAGGCAGCTAGAGCGTTTCTTGTATTTAAAGGTCTTGAGAACAAGGGCGAAATTATAAAGTCTGTACCAAGTGTTCAGGATATTGAGGACGAGAGATTTGACTTTGATTTTTCTATGTTCATTTTATCTGAAAAGAGTTTAGAAGAGGTTAAGAAAGCTATTGAGAGTGTCTCAGAGATAGAAGAGGCTGTTATTGAAGAATTTGAGATTCCTACAGAAGTTCAAAATACAGCTCCACAGATTGATGAGGCTCCAAAAGCCCAAGTAGAAGACAGTACTCCTAAGGCTGAGAAAAAGGAGGATAAAAAGGCTCCTGCAAAGCCTGGCAAACCAGTTGTTAATCGTTCTGTTAGAGTTGATATTGAAAAATTAGATGACCTTATGAATTTGGTATCTGAGCTTATTATTGCAAAGAATGGTTTGGTTTCTGTTACTGGTGTTTCATCTAATTACGATCAGGGCTTTAATGAGCAGATTGAGTACTTAGAGAGAATTACTACAAACCTTCATGAATCAGTTATGAAGGTTCGAATGGTGCCTATAGAGAGTGTTGTTAATAGATTCCCTCGTATGATAAGAGATTTGTCCAAGAAGCTTAACAAAGACATGGAGCTTATCATGACTGGTGAGGATACTGAGCTTGATAGAACAGTTATAGATGAGATAGGCGATCCACTTATGCATATGCTTAGAAATGCTGCAGATCATGGTTTGGAGCCTACTATTGACAGACTTAAAATTGGTAAGCCAAAGTCTGGTACAATTCGTCTCGATGCATATCAGGATGGAAATAACGTTACTATCGAGGTTTCTGATGATGGTGCCGGTGTTGATGTTGAAAAGATTAAGCGTAAGGCTATAGAAAAAGGTGCAATTACTGAGGAGCAGGCAGAGTATATGTCTGATAAGGAAGCTGTTGATCTTTTATTCCAGCCAGCTTTTTCTACAGCAGAGAAGATATCAGATGTATCAGGTAGAGGCGTTGGCCTCGATGTGGTTAAGAATAAAATTGAAGGTTTAGGTGGTGATGTAGAGGTTGCCACAAAACTTGGTGAAGGTACTACATTTATTGTAAGACTTCCTCTTACCCTTGCTATTATTCAGGCACTTATGGTTGAGATTGGAACAGAAAAGTATGCATTGCCACTTAATTCAGTTGTTACCATCGAAGAAATAGTACCTGATGATATTAAATATGTTCATACAAAGGAAGTTATTAATCTTAGAGGTACAGTAATTCCTATTGTAAGACTTAATGAGGTTCTTGATATTGACCCAATTGAGAAGGATGATGATTTAGGTGATGAAGAAGATGGCATGATTGCTGTTATTGTTAAAAAGGGTGATCGACAGGCAGGTCTTCTTATTGATAAACTTTTAGGTCAGCAAGAAATTGTTATAAAGCCTCTTGGAAAGTATATCAAAGCGCCAAAGCTTATAAGTGGAGCAACCATTCTCGGAAATGGTGATGTTGCTCTTATTATAGATTCAAATACATTAGTATAGTAGGAGGTGTTGGAATGGATAATAACTTATCAATGAACGACGCAAAACAATATATCATTTTAAGATTTGATAGTGAGCAATATGGAATTGATATATCATATATTGACAATATTGTAAGATTACAGTCTATCACTAGAGTTCCACACGTTCAGCCATACTTTTTGGGCATAATCAATCTTAGAGGTGAGATATTACCTGTCATGAGTATGAGAAAGAAATTTGAACTTCCTGACAAGGAGAATACTAACCTTACGCGTATACTCATAATTAAAGTAGATGGTAATTCCAAGATTGGTGTTCTTGTTGATGAAGTAAGAGAGGTTGTAACTTTGGCAGAAAATGATATAGAGAAATTAGCTGCAGACACCGGAGATGCAAGAGCATATCTTACTGGTGTTGGTAAATACAACGATACACTTATTTCTCTCATAAATATTCATGGACTTATTGCTGATATTGACAATGATTAGTTAAGGAGTGATTTCTATTATGGGCGGACAGGAAGCATTATCTGAAAATGTTACTAATGCACTTGGTGAATTAGGCAATATTGGTGCTGGAAATGCAACTACATCTTTGTCGGTTATTCTCAAGTCAAAGCTTACTATGTCACCACCACAGGTTGCTATACATGATTTTAATTCACTTGAAGGAATTTTAGGTGGAGCAGATGTAACAGTTGTTGGTGTGCTTAGTACAATTGAGGGCGACATGCAGGCAATGATTTTATTCGTTGTGGGTATAGAGGATGCTAAGAATATGATTAAAGCCCTACTTGACTATGATATTGACTGGCAATCCGAAATGGGTATGTCAGCTGTAAAAGAGATTGGAAATATAATAATTGGTTCTTATGTTGCTTCACTTGAGACTTTATCAGGTATGAAAATTAGGTATTCACAACCTGAAAGCTGTGTAGATATGGCTGGTGCAATACTTAGCGTACCGTGTATTGAATTTGGCAAGATTAGCGATAAAGCTTTATTGATTAATTCTCATTTTATTGCGGGTGCTCAAGAAATCAATGGCTACATAATGATGGTATCCGAGATTCATTCGTTTAATTTGCTTTTACATAAGCTGGGAATTGGAGGCATAGATGAGTGAGACTATCAGAGTTGGTATAGCTGATATGAATATATGTCAATCACCTGATAAGATTACTACCATTGGTTTAGGTTCATGTATAGGAGCTGTTTTGTATGATAGTAAAACAAAAACAGCAGGACTCGTTCATATCATGTTACCAGACAGTACCAAAATAAAACAAAATCAAAATAAAATGAAGTTTGCTGATACAGGCATAGAATTATTGGTTAAGGAGTTAGATAAACGAGGTATTTCCCCCAAAAATCTTAAAGCCAAAATAGCTGGAGGCGCAAAGATGTTTAACTTTTCCTCCTCTACTGATTTGGGTAGTATAGGAGATAAAAATATTCTCGCTGTGCGTGCAAAACTAAAAGAATTAGGTATAAAGATTGTATCTGAGGATGTGGGATTAAGCTATGGTAGAACAATTGTGTTTGATCCCGAAACAGAAGAACTTACAGTTATAAAAGCTGGAAAGCAAAAAAATATTATTTAGCAAAGGGGTATATTACTTTGAGTTATAACGACAAATGTAAAAATGCCAGAGCATTTATTGTATTGCTTGCAGCACTTATAGCATTGTTGCTAAACATAAAATATAAACGGGATATTGTTGAATCCTTAGTTATTGTTTTAGTGGTTATTATTGTATTTTACATAATAGCATCAGTTGCTATTATGCTTGTTGGCAAAATAATCAACATGGAAAATAATAAGGTGGTTGTAGAAGATGAAGAACCATCTGAAGACGACGAGAATGCTACAGAAGAAATAACAGAGAACAAGTAGTTCTTTGTCAAAGGGGTGTGACTGTTTATGGCTGTGTTAGATAACAAAGAGAGGCTATGGATTGAGTATAACTATTCCAAATCAAGTGCCATCAGAGAACAGATTATAATTGAATATTTGCCCTTAGTTAAGATAGTTGCTGGTAGATTAAATATTTATCTGTGTGGAAATGTTGAATATGATGATCTTGTTAGCTATGGTATATTTGGACTTATTGATGCAATAGACAAGTTTGATTATGGAAAAGGAAATAAGTTTGAAACCTATGCAAGTCTCAGAATAAGAGGATCTATATTAGATCAGATACGTAAATTAGATTGGATTCCTCGTTCAGTTAGACAAAAACAAAAAGATATTGATGCTGCTATCAAAAAATTAGAAACTGAAAAAGGACCTAATTTTACAGACGAAGATATAGCGAGAGAATTAGGTATTTCAGAAAATGAATACCTTGATTGGGAAAAACAGACCAATGTTTGTAATATTGCTTCATTGGAAGATTATTTTGAACAAGGTAATGAGGTTAGGACACCGTCTCATTCATCATATATGATGGTTGAGCCGGATAAGATATATGATGACAAAGAAGTAAAGGAAACAATAGTTGAAGCTATGGGGGCTCTTACTGAAAAGGAGAGAAATGTAGTAGTTCTTTACTATTATGAAGAGCTTACGTTAAAAGAGATAAGCCGTGTTATGGAAGTGTCTGAGTCGAGAGTTTCTCAGTTACATTCTAAGGCATTAAAGAAAATGAAAACATTTCTAGGTGACAACTTTGCACTTCTTATGGGATAGGATGGGGACAATGAAGTATAAGAATTCATTTTTTAAATTAGATATACGGGATAATGATACATATTTGGTGGTATATCCGCCAGTAAGTGATGGAAAAAGTCTTGATATCAAGGAAGTACTATCTTTTCTTGACGAGAAAGGTTGCACTGATTATTCAAATACAGAAGTAAAATCACTGTTAGAGAATATTGTTGACAAACCTGCGCAGATAAAAGTAAGTAATACTGCAATTGAGCCATATTCAGAGAGTGCGAAAATTACAATATCACCTGATAATATGGTGGCATACATTAGATTTTATCCTCCTTCAACAGGTGGAAAGCTTATGGATAAAAAAGAAATCATTGCTGAATTGGAGCGCAAGAATATAAAATATGGAATTTCTGAGAAGGTTATAGACGTTTTTATGATGGCAAGACAGTATTGTCTAAATATACCTATTGCAAAGGGGAAAAAGCCTGTTCTTGCACAGGATACACAGATAGAGTATTTTTTTAATGCAAGACCACTTGCAAAGCCAAAGATGTTGGAGGATGGAAGTGTTGATTTTCACGAATTAAATCTTTTTACATCAGTAAAAAAGGGTGATGTTCTTGCAAAGTTGACCCCACATTCCATGGGTGAACCAGGTGTAAATATATTTGGACAGCCTGTTCCACAGAATAAACCAAAGATAAGAATGCTTAAATTTGGTCGTAATATAACTTTATCTGAGGATAAAACAGTTATAACCAGTGATGTTAATGGTAATGTTACATTGACTGATGATACTGTTTTTGTGTCTGATACGTACAGTGTGGCTGCCGATGTTGATGCCTCAACTGGTGATATTGATTATGAGGGCAGTGTTATGATTCCTGGCACTGTAAAGACCGGATTCACTGTAAAAGCAAAAGGTGATATACAGGTTAATGGTGTTGTTGAAGGTGCTACCCTTATTGCAGGCGGTAATATTGTTATAAAAAGAGGCGTTCAGGGTATGGGAAAGGGAGGCCTTACAGCTGGTGGAGATATATGTGCACAGTTTTTTGAGAGCGCAAATATCAATGCCGGTGGTGATGTTATGGCTGGTTCTATCTTGCACAGTAATGTTACTTGTGGCAACCAAGTAATTGTAAGCGGTAGAAAAGGATTTATTGTTGGTGGAGAGATAGTTTGTGATTCTTATGTTGAAGTAAACAGCATAGGTAATCGTATGGAAACTCAGACTACAATAAAGGTAGGTGTAAGACCTGAGTTATATGAGGAGATGAAGACTTTAGTTCCAGAGGCAAACGAACTAAATGAAGCAATTGAAGAAACATCATCTTATCTTAATGTTTATAGAACAAAGGCAAAAAATGGTGCCAAGCTCACACCTGAAAATATAAAACAAATCAAAGAACTTAATATTAAGCTTGATGAACTTAATACAGCATATGATATTAAAAACTGCAGATTGCAGGAGATTAAGAAAGAGCTTGAAGAAGGTAAAAAAGGTTGTGTTAAGGTTTTAGGTAATACATATAGAGGTGTTACAATATTTGTTGCAGGATGTACATATATTGTTAAGGATAAGGATGTAAGAAGTATATATAAGATTGTAGACGGAGATGTGAAACCAATGTCCTTTTAGTTAGTGTATTTATAGAAAGGGAGTTTTGTTATGATTTCACCAATAATTGCGACTCAAACCTCTGCTCCAATTGCAAACGTTCAACAACATGCGGAGACTCAGGGAGCACTACATAATCAAACAGCGCAATCAAAAATTCAAAAAAATGAGCAACAGGCTAAAGAGACTGTTGTAAATAAAGATGAAGCGGTTTTTTACCAACAAAGACATGATGCAAAAGAAGAAGGTAAGAATAAATACGTAAATCTTTACAACAATAAAAAGAAAAAAGAGAAAAAGGATAGTGAGACATCAAATGAAACTACGTCAACAAGAGTCAATTTTGATATCAAAATCTAATCTTTAATGGGGGATTAATATGTCAACTACAGTAATAGTACTAATCATAATAGGTATTTTATTTATATTTGTAAGCTTTGCTTTTGCTGAAAAATTGTCAAAAGAAGGTGACTCTGATGAAGAGGTAATTAAAATTCCTTCAGAGCTTTCAGATGAACAGAAATCTAAGATAAAAAAGCTTATTGATGATTATATGGATGAGAATGTTGATAGCAAAATGTCAGATATTGAGGGTAAGCTTTCAGAGATTGTCAATCAAAAGACTCTTGCTTTAGGAGATTATGCTGTAACAGTAAATGAAGAGATAGAAAGAAACCATAATGAGGTAATGTTTTTATATAGTATGCTAGCTGATAAGCAAAAGGAAATTATGACCACAGCAACTATGGTTGATGATTACCGTAAGGATGTGGAGGCTTATGTAGCTAATAACAGTGTATATAACACTATTCCTCATGAGGAACAGGCTTTTGAGGAAGAAATACGTGAGATGGAAGATGTGTCTCTTGATGATGAACAAAAGGAAGAGGCTCCAGTGGATAGCAATAGAGATATTATCCTTGAAATGCACAAGTCAGGCCTTAGTATACTGGAAATTGCAAAGCATCTTGGACTTGGCGTTGGTGAAGTAAAACTTGTAGTAGATTTATATCAAGGAGAGACAAAATAATGAAATTAAAGTATTTTTTAAGAGGCCTTGGTGCAGGTATTATTTTTTCTGCAATTATTATGCTTGTTGCTTATATGACATCAGGTGGATATAAAATGACTGATGATGAGATTATAAAAAAGGCAGAAAAACTTGGTATGGTTATGGAAGATAAACCAATTGTTGAATCTACAGATGATGGAGCGACAAGCGAAAAACCAATACAAGATACTGCTACTGAGCCTACAGATAAAACTACAGAGGGCACAACAGAATCTACAACAGAATCCACAACAGAATCTACAACAGAGGCTTCAACAGAAGGTGTGGATACTTCTGTGGAGGCAATTGTTGTAACTGTTGATCGTGGGATGACATCGTATAATGTTTCTGTTTTGCTGGAAACAGCGGGAGTTATTGAAGATGCATCAGATTTTGACTCATATTTAAATTCGAATGGTTATTCAACAAAGATTGATGTAGGTGAATATAGTTTTACAAAAGGTATGAGTTACGAAGAAATAGCAAAAATGCTTACAAATAGCGTAGAATAGCAAAAAAGTGCTTGATTGCACTTTTTTTTTGTGCTATAATCAACTTCGTGTGAAAAAACATGTGGAAGAATGGGCAGATTGGTGCCATTAACGCGATGGTTTCTGCTACTTTTTGATAAAATTCTACATATCAAAAATAGAATTCCACAGAAGTTAAAACCAGGAGGTATATTATGAGCGTTATTTCAATGAAGCAGTTACTCGAGGCAGGTGTTCATTTTGGACATCAGACAAGAAGATGGAATCCTAAGATGGCTGAGTATATTTATACTGAGCGTAACGGAATCTACATCATTGACTTACAGAAGTCAGTTGGTAAGGTAGATGAGGCTTACAAGGCAATCTTTGATTGTGTTGCAGAGGGTGGAAACATCTTATTTGTAGGTACTAAAAAGCAGGCTCAGGATTCAATCAAGTTAGAGGCTGAGAGATGTGGTATGTACTACGTTAACCAGAGATGGTTAGGTGGTATGCTTACTAACTTTAAGACTATCCAGACTAGAATTGAGAAGCTTAAGAAGTATGAGACAATGGAGCAGGATGGTACATTTGATGTATTACCTAAGAAGGAAGTTATCGAGATCAAGAAGGAAATGGATAAGCTTCAGAAGAACCTTGGCGGAATTAAGGAAATGAAGCAGATTCCTGATATGATTTTCGTTGTAGATCCTCGCAAGGAGAAGAACTGTATCCAGGAGGCTCATTCACTTGGAATTCCACTTGTTGGTATTGCTGATACTAACTGTGATCCAGAAGAGCTTGATTATGTAATTCCAGGTAACGATGATGCTATCAGAGCTGTAAAGCTTATCGTTGCTAAGATGGCAGATGCTGTTATCGAGGCTAACCAGGGTGCAGATGTTGAGACAGAGGCAGAGGTTGAGGCTTCTGAAGCAACTGAGGAGTAATCACATAGATTATTTATAGAAAACAACGTACCACTGGGCGAGTTTCGTTCAGTGGTATAGTAAAATATTTAGGAGGATAATATTATGGCAGCTATTACAGCTAGTATGGTAAAAGAGTTAAGAGAAATTTCAGGCGCTGGTATGATGGACTGTAAGAAAGCTCTTGCAGAGACAGACGGCGATTTCGATAAGGCTATGGAGTTCCTTAGAGAAAAGGGACTTGCTACAGCACAGAAGAAGGCTGGTAGAATTGCAGCTGAGGGTATTGTTATGACTACTGTTGTTGACGGCGGTAAGAAGGCAGCAATCGTAGAGGTTAATGCTGAGACAGACTTTGTTGCAAAGAATGATGTATTCCAGGGATATGTTTCAGAGGTTGTAGCTCAGATAGTTAATTCTGATGCTGCTGATGTTGAAGCATTTAAGGAGGAGAAGTGGGCTCTTGATGAGTCTATGACAGTAGGCGAGAAGCTTGCAGCTATGATCGCTAAGATTGGTGAGAATATGAACATCAGAAGATTTGAGAAGGTTACAACTGATGGTATGGTTGTATCTTACATCCACGCTGGTGGTAAGATTGGTGTTCTTGTTGAGGCTGATACAGATGGTTCAGGTGCTGAGATTGAAGAGTGTTTAAAGAACATTGCTATGCAGGTTGCAGCTATGAATCCAAAGTATGTTTCAACTGCTGATGTTTCTGAGGAGTATAAGGCTCACGAGCTTGAGATTCTCGTTGCACAGGCTAAGAATGATCCTAAGAATGCTAATAAGCCAGATAATATCATCGAGAAGATGGTTCAGGGTAGACTTAACAAGGAGCTTAAGGAAGTTTGTCTTCTTGAGCAGGAGTATGTTAAGGCAGAGAACAAGGAGTCTGTTGCTCAGTATGTAGCTAACGTAGCTAAGGCTAACGGATGTAATCTTGCAGTTAAGAACTTTGTTCGTTTTGAGACTGGTGAAGGTCTTGAAAAGAAGAATGAGGATTTTGCAGCAGAGGTTGCAGCTCAGATGGGACTTTAATTAAAAATCTACTTTGTAGAGTTTTTTATAAGGCTGGTAATTTTTTCATTACCAGCCTTTTTTATGTTTTGTCCTAGACCTTGATGCTTGTATGTGTTAAAATACACATTGTAGTTTCAAAATATAAATGTATGGAGATGTAAAAATGCGAAATTCTATGAGAAAAAAAGTTATAATTGGACTTTTAACAGTTTTGATTATGACCTCACTTTATTCAATTTCTTCTTTTGCAGCGGAGGGGAGCTGGAAAAGCAATGCAATAGGTACATGGTATGAGTATTCAGATGGCAGTTATCCTGCCAATGAGTGGGCTTTTATTGATAATGAATGGTATTGGTTCGACCAAAATGGTTATGCAGTAAAAGGCTGGAGGATGATCAGTGGTAAATGGTATTATTTTGATACTGATTTTACTATGGTTACAGGATTTAGGGGAATTAAAAATAGTGCTGGTATAAAAGAGTATTATTACTTTTCTGATAGTGGACATGCTGTAACTGGTTGGGTTTTGATAAAGGATGAATGGCATTACTTTGGAAGTAACTGTGCAATGGTTACAGGATATCAGGCAATACCAACAGAATCTGGGGTTAAATATTACATATTTGATGATGATGGTGTTATGCTTACTGGATGGCAGAAAATTAATGACACTGATTGGAGATACTTTTATCTTTCAGGAAGCAATAAAGGTGCTATGCAATCAGACTATTCATATCAAAATAATAGTATTAAAGGAATAGATGTTTCTGTGTGGCAGGGAAAGATTGACTGGCAAAAGGTAAAAGACTTTGGGATTGAATTTGCCTTTGTGCGCCTTGGCTATGGAAATAAAAACCTAGATATACGTTTTGCTGAAAATATGAAAGGTGCCAATGAGGTTGGTATCAAAACAGGTGTATATTATTACAGTACGGCTATGACTCCTGAGGAAGCTCTTAGAGACGCACAGTTTGTAATTGACAATATGGATGGATATACAGTATCATATCCGGTTGCGATTGACTTGGAGGATACTAGTCAAAGTGTTAAACTCACAAAAGCAGAAATAACTGAGCTTGCCAGAGTATTTTGTGATGAAATAAGAAAAGCCGGTTATACACCGATGATATATTGCAATGAGAATTGGTATAAGAATTATATTGATTTTAGTTCTGTTGGCGATGTGGAAAGATGGATTGCTAAGTATGGTGGTTCATATAATGATGATATATCAAGGGATGTTTGGCAGGCTGGAGCAACTTCTGTTATTGACGGTATTACTGAGAATGTTGTTGATATAGATTTTGCTTTTACAGATTATTCTGATGTTGTAACTCCAAGAACTACCGCTGATAAAAATTATGTCAAGAGTCGTGGTGTTTGGAGATGGAATGAAATAGGTATGTGGTACAGCTATCTTGCAGGTGGTTACCCGGCAAATCAGTGGCTTGAGATAGATGGTGTTATGTACTGGTTTAATGAGGCTGGTTATGAAGATACACCATCAGGCTGGCAATTGATAAACAAGGAATGGTACTACTTTAACAGTTATGGCAATGCACATTCTGGATGGTTAAATCTAGGTGGCAAATGGTACTATACTGAAAAATCCGGAAAAATGACTACAGGATGGAAAAATATTTCTGGAATCTGGTACTATTTTGGAGATTCAAAAGATGGAGTAATGAAAACCGGCTGGCAATATATTTCAGGTGCATGGTATTACTTTGGAAAGACAAACGATGGAAAAATGTATACCGGCTGGCAAAATATAGGTGGTAAATGGTATTATCTTGGCAAAGCAGGAGATGGTTCCATGAAAACCGGATGGCAGTATATTGACAATAAAGTATACTATTTAGGCAGTACAGGTGACGGAGTAATGAAGACAGGCTGGCAGTATATTTCAGGAGAATGGTATTACTTCGATTACAGTGGAGTAATGAAGACAGGCTGGCAGCAAATTAACAACAAGTGGTACTATTTAAATAATGATGGTATTATGGCTTATGATACATGGATTGATAACTATTATGTTGACAAAAATGGTGTCTGGGTTCAATAACTATTTCATATACGTGGATATTTGTAGAAAGGACTGATTGCTTTGAAGAATATTTTGATTGTTGTGGATATGCAAAAAGATTTTGTGGATGGTGCATTGGGTACTTCTGAGGCGGCTTCAATTGTTCCTAATGTAGTGGACAAGATTAATTCATTTTCCGGTGATATTTTTGTAACCTACGATACACATTTTGACAATTATATGGATACTAGTGAAGGTAAGAAGCTTCCTGTACCTCATTGTATAAAAGGCACGGATGGCTGGAAGTTAAATGACGACGTATATAATGCGTTAAAAGACAAAGAATATACTGAAATCGAAAAAAATACATTTGGTTCTGTTGAGCTTCCTGCAATAATCGATTTTGGATTAGATGAAGAAGAGTACAACATTGAACTTATTGGTCTTTGTACAGATATATGTGTTGTTTCAAATGCATTGTTAATTAAAGCAAATTATCCAGAGGCCAATATTACTGTAGATGCATCATGTTGTGCCGGTGTCACAGTAGAAAGTCATAATGCAGCTATTAAAACAATGCAGATGTGTCAAATTAACATAATAAACAACGCTTAGTGTTTGATGAAAATAATACGGCTTATATAGGAGATAGGTATGTATAGTTTTGATGCAGTTAAAGTAAAAAATGATTGTGTACAATGGATTAGAGAATTTTTTGAAAATAACGGAAAAGGATGTAATGCTGTTCTTGGTATATCAGGAGGTAAAGATAGTTCTGTGGCTGCTGCTCTTTGTGTTGAGGCATTGGGTAAAGATAGGGTAATAGGAGTATTAATGCCTTGTGGAAAGCAGCATGATATTGATATGGCATATAAATTGGTTAATCACTTAGGGATTAGTCATTATGAGGTAAATATTAAGGATTGTGTCGATGGCCTTAAAAATGCAATATCACCAGAATTAGATTTATCTACTCAGGCGGTAACAAATTTGCCTCCTAGAATTCGTATGGCAACAGTGTATGCTGTTTCACAAAGCGTAAACGGTCGAGTTGTAAATACATGTAATTTGTCTGAAGACTGGGTAGGTTACTCAACTAGATATGGTGATGCGGCTGGAGATTTTTCACCAATGTGTAATCTAACTGTTCAGGAAGTAAAGGCTATTGGCAGGGTTCTTGGCTTACCAGAAGATTTAGTGGATAAAGTACCTATAGATGGACTTTGTGGTAAAACAGATGAAGATAATCTTGGGTTTACTTATGCGGAACTCGATAGATATATTAGATTTGGTGAGATTGATGATTTGACCAAAAAGGAAAGAATAGACCATCTTCACAGGATAAATCAGTTTAAACTGCAGCTTATGCCAGGTTTTGATTCAGGCATTGAAACTTTCGAAGATTTTTCACAGTAATTTCATTTTTTTAATGTGTTTTTTTATAGATATTAAAATAGATTTGTATTATAATGTTACCAGTGTCTGTTTACACTGGTAATATTTTCTTGTAATGAGACATTCCTGCTAGACTGACGGAGGTTTATGTATATGCTATTAAAATTTGACTTGATTGTTTCGATTATAGGTACAATATTGCTGTATATTCTTGAAGTTATAGAGAATTTATATATGATACCAATTGTATTTATAGGCTTGTTTTTGGGGATTATACTGGTATGGGCCATATCCTGTATAATTGCTACAAGGTTTATAGATATGGATAGGGAATATGATGATCACAGTCCTTTTTTCAGATTTTATATTGATTGTATCATTCAATCAGTTAAACAGATACTCAATATTAAGTTTCATATTACAGGTGAAGATATAATTCCTAGTGAAAAATTTCTTTTTGTATGTAATCACAGAAGTGCCATGGATCCTTTTTTAACCCTTGGTGAAACTGGTAAATATAGACTTGGATTTGTTGCAAAAAAAGGAGTATTTAAAATTCCTATTATTTCAAGACTTATTCATAGATGTTTCTGTCTTAAGCTAGACAGAGATGATGTTAAAAGTGGAGCTTTAACTATTATTAGAGCAAGTAAGCTTGTGAATGAACAAAAGGCTTCAATGGGTATTTATCCGGAGGGAACAAGAAACAAAGGTGAAGGTTTGTTGCCATTTTCTAATGGAGCATTTAAGATTGCCAAAAAAGCTAAGTGTCCTATTGTAATTGCAGTTATAAAAAATCCGGAGTATATATTTAAGAAGATGTTTTTTGTTAGAAAACATGTATATTTAGAATATATAGCAGTGCTTGATAAGGAATATGTTTTGGAGCACAGTACCGCTGAAATCAGTGAAGAAGTAAAACATATTATGCTTGAAAAGATTAAAACATGGGAGTAAAGGAGGATAAGTATGAGTAAGGTTGCTGTTGTAACAGATACAAATAGCGGAATTACAAAAGATACAGACATAGAAGGCTTATATATTATACCTATGCCCTTTATTATTGGAGAAAAAACTTACTATGAGGGAGTTAACTTAACTCAGGAGGATTTTTATAGATTTTTGGCATCAGATATAGATGTTCATACTAGTCAGCCATCGCCTGATGATGTAACAAAAATGTGGGACAAAGCATTAGAAGATTATGATGAAGTAATACACATACCGATGAGCAGTGGACTTAGTGGTTCATGTCAAACAGCACTTATGTTGGCTGAAAAGTATAACGGTCGTGTATTTGTTGTTGATAACCAACGTATATCCGTACCTATGAAGGAATCTGTAATGGATGCACTTGCAATGGCAAAGGAGGGTAAGGATGGTGGAACCATAAGAGATATTTTAATTGATGACAAATTCAACAATAGCATATATATTATGCTAGAGACTTTATACTATTTAAAAAAAGGTGGACGTATTACCAAGGCAGCTGCTGCCATGGGAAGTCTTTTGCACATAAAACCGGTTTTACAGATACAGGGAGAAAAGCTGGATGCATTTTCAAAAGTGAGAACTTTTAGTAAAGGTAAGGATATAATGCTAAAAGCAATACAATCAGATATTGAACATAGATTTGGTGGTCAGTACCATAGTAATAAGATTTCTTTTGGAGTTGCACATACTGATAATTATGAGAATGCCAGATTATTAGGGGAAGAACTACAAAAGATATACCCAGGGTGCAAGGTAACTGTAGATCCACTCGCACTTAGCATAGCTTGTCATATAGGTCCAGGTGCCTTGGGAGTGTGTTGTTGTAAGATATTAGACTATTAATAGAAGTGTTATATAGCATATATGGTGCTATATAACATTTTTTTTGAGAGCATTTAATCCATTAATATAATGTTTATTTTAGTGTGTAACAATTACCCCAAATATATGAATGTAAACAAAGATATTACATATTAGTGCAGGTGTGACGATATATTAAATGTGGAGGTGAAAACTATGAGAATTACAAGTCAAATGCTAAATGCTTCAGCTCAAAAAGCGGGAGTTTCAGTAACACAGTCAACCTTACTTGATTATTTAAAGAAGGATGGAGGGGATTCTCTCATGGCTGTGCTTAATAAAAATACTCAAAAAACATCAGATATGCTTAAGCAGAGTAACTATGATAAAATAGCAAAATCATCTTCCGATTTAATTGATGAGGCAAATAAGCTTATGGATAAAGGTGAGGAAGGTCTTTTTAAGTTGGCAAAAGGAGGGGGCGCTTTATCAGATATATATGAATCAATCATTGATATGTTTGAATCTTATAACAGCACTCTATCTAATTCAAAAACATTAACAGGCACTTTGGAAGTGTTTTATAATAATATGCTTAAAGAACTTACAAATGATAATTCTGATAGTCTATCAAACGTTGGTATATCTGTTGATAAAGACGGTATTGTATCCATAGATAAAGACAAGTTAAAATCTACGGATGTTGATACTTTAGAGACTTTATTTGGTCCGGATAGTGATTTTCTTTCTAAACTGTCATTTGTCAGTAAAAAGATAGCTGATAGCGCCAACGCTAATATAGAGAGCATTACTAATACTTACACACATGGTGGAAAAATTTTAAATTCCCTATCAAGCAAATTTGATACTATGGGATAGGGCTAAAAAAGTGGAATATCATCTATTTGATGATATTCCACTTTTTTGTTTTAGCACTTATGTGTTTTGTCATTATTGTTTGTCGGTTTTGGTAGGTAGTTGTGCTAATATTACGGCAATAAATATAAATAAGCAGCCAGTTAGCTCCTTTTTAGTAAGTTTTTCTTTGAGAAGCAACCACCCAGCAAGAACAGAAAACACGGATTCTAAACTCATAATTAGAGAAGCAATAGTTGGATTAACACCTTTTTGTCCAATGATTTGTAGTGTATAGGCAATACCACAAGAAAAAATACCTGCGTAAAGGAGCGGTATCCATGCGTCCCAGGTAGTGAAGCCTGATAACCAGCTTGATATACTGTCAGAATGGTTAATGTCTACAAAAAGCATAGGTATAGATGTAAGTATACCGGTTACTAAAAATTGTATACAGGACATTCTAAGACCATCAACCTTTGGAGAAAAGTGATCAATAACCATTATGTGTATTGAAAAACAGAAGGCACAAATCATAACAAGTAGGTCTGATAATTGAATGTAAAAATCACCATTTATACAAAGTAGATAAAGACCTATTAAAGTGATTAGAACTGCAAGCCATACATTTAGACCACATTTTCTTTTTAAAAAAATACCTAGAATAGGGACTAAGAGAATATAACATGCGGTCAAAAAGCCAGCTTTTCCTGAAGGTGTTCCTAGATATATTCCCATCTGCTGAAGGTTTGTAGCGATGCATAGAACTATGCCACAAAAAGTTCCTCCTTTAATTAGGTCTTTGGTTGCAATTTTATTTTCAGGTTTTTTTGTTAAACCAACCTTGTCCGTAATGGTAATAATAACAACAAGGAAAAGAGCACCTATAAAAGACCTGATACAGTTAAAAGAGTAGGGACCTATAGCGTCCCCACCCTCACTTTGTGCTACAAATGATATACCCCATATAAAAGATGTAAGTGCAAGTATAAGAGCATTACGCCTCTTCATGTTGTCATTTTGTGCCATAATTTACTCCATATCTGTTACGTCAGTAATAGTTTTATTTGAATTAGAAATGAAATATACAATAATTGCCATAGTAACAAGTGAAACAGGAAGTGCTATAAGTGCAATTCCACTTTCGAATTTGTAACCGAGATATCCAGCTAAGAGATATCCAACAAACGAAGCGATAGCAGCAACTAAAGCATATGGAAGCTGTGTTGATACATGGTTTACATGATCTGAATGAGCTCCCGCAGAGGCCATAATGGTTGTATCTGATATAGGAGAGCAATGATCACCACATACTGCACCTGAAAGACAAGCTGCTATAGAGATAGTTAACATTTCCACAGTTTCAGGATTACCTCCAAATACGTTACAAACAATTGGAATAAGAATTGCAAAAGTTCCCCAGCTTGTACCTGTAGAGAAAGCGAGGAATAATGCAACTATAAATACAATACATGGAAGGAATAACTTAAAAGCACCAGCTGAGCCAGCAACTAAATCCTTAACATATATATCTGCTCCGAGAAGTCCAGTCATGCCTGATAAGGTCCATGCCATAGTAAGAATGAGAATAGGAGCAACCATAGCCTTAAATCCTTCAGGAATACATTCTGCAAATTCTTTGAATTTCATAACTCCACGAGTCATATAGAAACAGAACGTGATAACTAAGGTTACAATACTTCCAAATACAAGTCCCATAGATGCATCTGCATTTGCAAAAGCGTCGATGAAGTTTTCTCCATCAAAAAATCCACCTGTATAAACCATACCTATAATACAACAAATAATAAGTGTAATTACAGGGAATATAAGGTCAATAACACTACCATGAGGAGTTTTTGGTTCATCATCCGCATCTCCATATGGTCTTGTTGCAGTTGTAAATAAGTCACCATTAAGAGCATTTTGCTCATGCTTTCTCATTGGTCCAAAATCAGCTTTAAAAGCAATTACTAAAATAATCATTACCAATGTAGTGATTGCATAGAAATTGTAAGGTATTGTCTTTAAAAACATAGTAAATCCATTTATATCACTTCCATCTGGAACAGAAGAAGTAACAGCGGCTGCCCAGCTTGATACAGGTGCAATAATACATACAGGTGCTGCTGTAGCATCAATAAGGTATGCAAGCTTTGCCCTTGAGATATTATGTCTGTCAGTAACAGGTCTCATAACAGAGCCTACTGTAAGACAATTGAAGTAGTCATCAACAAAGATTAAGGCACCTAAAAACATTGTTGCCAGCTGAGCTCCAGCTCGTGATTTGATATGTGTTGCAGCCCATTGTCCAAAAGCCGCAGAGCCTCCAACTTTATTCATAAGGGCTACCATAATGCCCAATATAACAAGAAATACAAGAATTCCAACATTCCAACTGTCAGCAAGCTTATATACCATACCACCATCTTCATTGTATAGCATTGTGTTAAGCATAAGTTCAAGATTTCCGTTGGAGTAAAGTAGAGCTCCGGCTAATATTCCTACAAAGAGTGAGGAATAAACCTCTTTAGTAATAAGTGCTAGTAATATTGCAATTACAGGAGGTAGTAGCGCGCCTACTGTGGAGAAAACCTTAGGTGAGTAGGTTTCCGGATCAATAGAACCTGGTGTAATAACTGTGATAGCTATAAAAATACCAATTATAGCTATTGCGCAAATTAAAAATAAGTAATTTGGTTTTTTCATATGTATATTCCTTTCCGTACAATTATAGAAATATTATAGTTTATACCCTGGTTATAAAGCAAGAAATAATCTATAAAATAATATATTTTTTGTATTTTTGAGTAAAAAGTTAATTTTTTATGGAAGAAATATAAATATAATAGTATTATAATTATAAAATAAGTTTAGTTTAACAGGGTTTATATTTGGATGATGAAAAATAAGTCTAAAAACATAAGAAAACTTGAAAAAAAAGTAAATAAATTAAATAAAAAAGAAAATGCATCAACTAAAAGAAACAAAAAAGGCATTTTGGCTTTAGCAGGTATAATATTACTTTGCATTGGTGGAATATTGTTTTTACTTCGGGAAAGGCTGTTTGATTTGTATAATAAACAGCATAGTAATGATGACATATCTGCTGATGTTTCAGAGCTTCAAAATGGTGATAAACCTGATGATTTGTTGCAGATTCATTACATAGATGTTGGACAAGGCGATTCAACCCTGATTACATACAAGGGACACTCTATGCTTATTGATGCAGGTGATAATTCAAAGGGTACAGCTATTCAGTACTATCTTAAAGGACAGGGGATTCAAACCTTGGATTATGCAGTTGTAACTCATCCGGATGCTGATCATATAGGGGGAATGGACGTAATAATATATAAGTTTGATTGTGAAAATGTATTTATGCCTGATATTTCAAAGGATACACAATCATATGAGGATGTTATGATGTCCGTAGAGGAAAAGAAATGTAATGTACATCATCCATATCAGGGAGAAGAGTTTTATATGGATGACATTAAATTTACTGTCTTATGGCCAACGAAAGAATTAACATCTGAAGATGCAAATGACCATTCTATTGTTTTATTGATGGAATACAAAAATCTAAGCTTTCTTTTTGCTGGAGACGCAGGGATAAATATTATGTCTGATATTAAAACTGATTATCCAGAACTTAAAGTGGATGTATATAAGGTGGCACACCATGGGAGTGTAGGTTCTTTTAATGAGGATTTTCTTGACTCTTTAAATATAAAATACGGAGTTATAAGCTGTGGAGTTGATAATGATTATAGTCATCCCCATAAAGAGATACTTAGATATTTGGAAGATGCCAACATACAGGTATATAGAACAGATGTTAATGGAGATATAATTCTATATACAGATGGAGATAAAATTGCTTGGTCTACAGAAAAATAATATAGCATAAAATAAAAATAGATAGTTTTAACAGACTGTCTATTTTTATTTTACAAAAACTAAAAAAAACATTGCTACAAGGAATTGTTAATTAAGGAGTGAGTTTATTGTGTAGAAAAAGAGTATTTTTATATATCTTTATATTCGTGTATATATCGTATTTTATGTTTGGACAAAGTAAAGTACCCGTAAATGCATTAAGCAACGCAGATAATATAAGAGGTTGCTGGATATCATATTTAGATATAGAAACACGTTTAAAAGACCTGAGTGAAGAAGAATTTGAAACTGAAGTAATAAATATGTATAACAAAGTACTCGAAAATAATTTAAATACAGTTATTGTTCAGGTAAGAACTATGGGGGATGCCATATATCCTTCCCAGTATTTTCCATGGTCAAATTATATTTCTACTGATAGAAAGGCACCCTCATATGACCCCCTTGAAATAATGATTAATATTGCAAAAAAAATGAGACTTCGTTTTGAGGCATGGATAAATCCTTACCGAATATCGCTTAATACAACAGGTACAAATAGTTTTAAAGGGACTAAGTACTATGATTTGTATAAACACCACATAATGGAATATAGCAACGCAAATGGTGAAACCTGTATATGTTTTGACCCATCAAAAGAGGAAACTATTGAGCTTATATCAAATGGAGTAAAAGAAATTGTTGAAAAATATGATATAGATGGAATACATTTTGATGATTATTTTTATGTATCTGGTATGGCAAATGAGTTGGAAGAAAATCAAAAAAAAGAATATGTAAATCAAATGGTGAAAAAGGTATATGACACAGTAAAAGAAACGGATGTTTCCTGTGAATTTGGAATTAGTCCTGCTGGTAATTTGGATAATGCCAGATCACAGGGAGCGGATATAGATACATGGCTTTCTGTGGAGGGATATATTGATTATATTATGCCTCAAATATATTGGACGGATATGTTTGTTACAGAAGAGGGAAACAAGACTATGTTTACAGATAGATGTAAGGAATGGATGGAAATAAATATTCTGGATTTACCAATATATATAGGTTTAGCGCTATATAGAGTTGGAGAGAATTCATCAACGGATATTGGTTGGTCAATAAAGGATGTAAATCTAAAGGAACAATATGAAACAGCACTTGATATTGGATGTGATGGATATGTATTGTTTAGATATGAATGGTTAGAGAAGGAACTGTCGAATAATGAGTTAAATAATTTACTTTCTTATGTTAATGGTATGTTTGTGTATTCATATCTTCAGAATTCATATATATCTTATACGGTATGTGGAGAAAATAAGGATTGGTCTGATGCTAAAAAGGATGGAATAACAGCAAAAAGTGAAGGTGCTCCATTATGGGGAATAGTGATAAATTTAGGAGAAAAGGTAGAGGATGGATATGTAATATATAGAACACAACATAGCGATTATACTTATTCACCTTGGTGCCCAGATGGGACTTTATGTTATGATGGAAAAAATATAACAAATGTACAAATAATGTTAAAAGGAGAAGTGAGTAAGGAGTATGATGTTTACTATAGGTGTAAGTTGTTTGATTATGGTTGGACATCATGGGTGAGTAATGGAATGTTACCATTAGAAAACAATCAATTAAATGTGGAAGGAATACAGATAAAAATGATTAAAAAAACATAAAAAAAGCTTGCATTTCTTATATTTAGTGATATAATTTTAATTGACTTAAATATTGATTTTGCAGAGTGGGTTGAAAAAACCCACTCTTTGTTTTTACTGAAAGGTGGATGTCAATGAAAAAAAGTGAAATTGAACAGCATTGTACGGACTTGGTCACTCCTATAATTGAGGAGAATAACTTTGAGCTTGTAGATGTAGAGTATGTCAAGGAAGGTGCTGACTATTATCTAAGAGTTTATGCTGATAAGGAAGGTGGCATTAATATTGACGATTGTGTATTTATAAGCCGAGCACTTGAAGCTAAACTGGATGAAGCTGACAAGATAGAGGATGCATATATTTTAGAAGTTAGTTCTCCAGGCCTTACCCGTCCTTTGAAGAAGGATAAAGACTTTAAACGTAGTATCGGAAAGTTGGTAGAAATAAAACTATATAAGGCTATGGATGGTCTTAAAGAATTTGAAGCCGTGCTGGTTGATTACAGTGAAGAAACTATAACATTGAAACTGGATGATAAGAACATTGTGCTAAGTAGAAGTCAAATTTCTATGATAAGATTGGCATTTGTATAAAAAATAATATAGGAGGATAAAAAAATGTCAGAGATTATTGACGCATTAAACCAATTAGAAAAGGAAAAGGATATTAGCAAGGATGTGATTATGGACGCTATTGAAAAGTCCCTTGAATCAGCTTGTGAAAAAGACTTTGGAAAAGATGCAATTATTGAGGTGTCTATGGATAGAACAACTGGTGATATATACGTATATCAGATTAAGAAGGTTGTTGAAACTGTAGAAAATGAAGCAACAGAGATTTCTCTTACTCAAGCTTTGGCGATGAACAAGAAAAATAAGGTTGATGATGAAGTAAAGATTGAAATAAAGTCTAAGGAATTTGGCCGTATCGCAGCACAGAAAGCAAGAAGTATTATTGTTCAGGCGATTAAGGAAGGCGAAAGAAACGCAAACTATGACAAGTTCCATTGCAAGGAAAAGGATATTATCACTGGTGTAGTTCAAAGATATGTTGGAAATAATATCAGTGTAAGTCTTGATGATAAGACTGATACCATTCTTAATGAAAATGAACAGGTTAAGGGTGAGGTATACAGAAGAGGCGATAGAATAAAGCTCTATGTTATAGAGGTTAAGAAAAACACTAAGGGCGTAAAGGTTCTTGTATCAAGAACACATCCAGAGCTTGTTAAGCGTCTTTTTGAGAAGGAAGTTACTGAGGTTGCTGATGGTACAGTTGAGATTAAGAGTATTTCCAGAGAAGCTGGCTCAAGATCAAAGATAGCCGTATGGTCAAATGACCCTAATGTTGATCCAGTAGGTGCATGTGTTGGTCTTAACGGTACACGTGTAAATAACATAGTAGATGATTTGAAGGGTGAGAAGATTGATATTATCACTTGGAGCGAGGACCCGGCAAGATTTATTGAAAATGCTCTTAGCCCATCAAAGGTAATTTCAGTTGAGCTAGGTGAGGAGACTGATGAGAAGGGAAAACCTATTAAGTGTGCTTATGTAGTAGTTCCTGATTATCAATTATCACTTGCTATTGGTAAGGAAGGACAAAATGCCCGTCTTGCTGCTAGACTTACAGGATACAAAATTGATATCAAGAGTGAGTCAAAGGCTAGGGAACTTGGTATGGAGTTCGATTCTTATGATGAAGAATATGAAGAGTATGATGATTCCTATGAGGAAGATGAGGAGTAATGTTTAATGGCTAAGCAAATACCACTTAGACAATGTACGGGTTGCAGAGAAATGAAGCCCAAAAATGAGTTGGTTAGAATAATAAAAACATCGGATGGGAATATATGTCTTGACAAAACAGGAAAGATGAATGGTCGTGGTGCATATATTTGCTATGATTTAACCTGCTATGATAAAGCAGTAAAATCAAAGGCTTTAGAAAGAGCTTTTAAGGTTAACATTCCGAAGGAAATATACGAAGTCATTGGCAAGGAGTTGATAGATTGACAAAGTATACAAAGGCATTATCCATGTTATCCCTAGCCACAAAAGCTGGCAAGGTTGTAAGTGGTGGCTTTATGGTAGAAAAAGCTTTACAACAGGGAACTGCATTTTTAGTGATTATAGCGGAGAATGCATCGGATAATACAAAAGAAAAATTTATCAATAAATGTACATATTATGAGGTTTTATACAAGATATGTGCAGATAGCGGTTCCCTTGGTCATTCAATCGGAAAGCAGGATAGAATGGTTATTGCAGTAACAGATGAGGGATTTGCAAATCAGATTAACAAAAAGTTAGACGCAAGTTTAGATATGGAGGTGTAATCTATGAGAGTACACGAATTGGCAAAAGAATTATCAACTGAATTAGGAAAGACTATTCCGAGCAGTGAGCTTCTTGTTAAGCTTGCTAAGAAAAAAGAAGGTCTTAAGCCACAAAGCTCAATTGATGATGATTTAATTAAGTACATTAAGGACATATATTTAAAAGATACAAAGAAGGCAGTGCAAAAGGCAGAGCCTAAAAAGGAAGTTGCACCAAAGGAAGTAAAAAAGCCTGTTGCTAAGAAGTCCGAGCCAAAGAAAAAGGCAGAGCCTAAAGCTAAAGAGGATGTTAAAACAGAGAAAAAGCCTGCACCAAAGAAGGTAGAAAAACCACAGCAGCCAAAGAATGTTGATAAGGTACAGCCTGAGAAAAAAGAGGCCCCTAAGACAGAGCCAAAGAAGGATAAGAGACCAGAGCAGGGTAAGAACAACCAGCCTAAATCAGAGCAAGGTAAGAGCAATCAGCAAAAACCTAACAATGGCAATTTTAAGAATAATCAGCAGGGCAAGGGCAAAGGAAGACCTCAGCCAGAAGTTAAGAAGCCTGAACCAAGAAAACCAGAGCCTGTTGAACCTGTTATAAAGTCAATTCAGCTTCCTGATTCTCTTACAATGGGTGAATTGGCTGATAAGATTAAAGTACCAGTGGCACAGCTTATTAAAAAAATGTTTATGGCTGGTAAGATATATACAGTTAACACCGAGCTTGATTTTGATGCAGCAGCAGATATTGCTTTAGAGTATAATTATATTGCTGAGGAAGAAGAAAAGGTTGATGTTATTGAGGAGATTTTAAGAGAGGATGAAGAAGACGAGTCTCTTATGACTCCACGTCCACCTGTAGTATGTGTTATGGGACACGTTGACCACGGTAAAACATCCCTTCTTGATGCAATACGTGATTCTTCAGTTACATCAGGTGAGGCTGGTGGTATTACACAGCATATAGGTGCATCAGTTGTTAGTATAAATGGTGAAAAAATCACATTCCTTGATACACCAGGACATGAGGCATTCACAGCTATGCGTATGCGTGGTGCACAGTCAACAGATATTGCTATACTTGTAGTTGCCGCTGATGATGGTGTTATGCCACAGACAGTTGAAGCGATTAACCATGCTAAGGCTGCGGGCATAGAAATTATCGTTGCAATCAATAAGATAGATAAGGAAAGTGCAAATATTGACAGAGTAAAGCAGGAACTTATGGAATATGAGCTTGTTCCAGAGGATTGGGGCGGTTCCACAATATTTTGTCCAGTTTCTGCCCATACTAAGGAAGGTATAGATAACCTTCTTGAGATGATTATCCTTACAGCTGAGATTCTTGAGCTTAAGGCTAATAAGAAGAGAAAAGCAAGAGGTATTGTTATTGAGGCACAGCTTGATAAGGGTCGTGGTTCAGTTGCAACTGTTCTTGTTCAGAAAGGTACACTTCGCGTAGGTGATTGTGTTGCAGTAGGAAATGTTCACGGTAAGGTTAGAGCAATGTTTGATGACAAGCACAGAAAGGTTAAAGAGGCAACTCCTTCTACACCTGTTGAGATTCTTGGATTAAACGGTGTACCTAACTCAGGCGAAATATTTATGCAGACTGCAAACGAGAAGGAAGCAAGACAGATATCAGAGGCATTTATTAATCGTGGTAAGGAGAAGCTTATTGCAGATACTAAGTCTAGAATGTCACTTGATGATCTTTATAACAAGATGCAGGAAGGTAATTTAAAAGACCTTAATCTTATTATAAAGGCTGACGTTCAGGGTTCAGTAGAGGCTGTAAAGGCAAGCTTGCTTAAACTTTCTAACGAAGAGGTTGTTGTTAAGTGTATTCACTCAGGCGTTGGTGCTATCAATGAATCTGATGTAATACTCGCTTCAGCTTCAAGTGCTATTATTATTGGATTTAATATAAGACCTGATAATCAGGCAAAGGATGTTGCTGAGCGTGAGAAGGTGGATATCAGATTATATAGAGTAATCTACAATGCTATTGAAGATATTGAAGCAGCTATGAAGGGTATGCTTGACCCTATCTTTGAGGAAAAGGTTATTGGCCACGCTGAGGTTAGACAGACATACAAAGCTTCTGGTATTGGAACAATTGCCGGTTCATACGTTCTTGATGGAAACATCCAAAGAAACTGCAAGATTAGAATTTCTCGTGATGGCGAGCAGATATTCGAGGGTGCACTTGCATCACTTAAGCGTTTTAAGGATGATGTTAAGGAAGTTAAGTCAGGCTACGAGTGTGGTATTGTAATTGATGGCTTTAATGATGTAAAGGAAGAGGATATTATCGAGGCTTACATTATGCAGGAGGTTCCTAGATAATATCTTAGATAGGAGCAATTATGAAAAAAACAAGTCATAAGAACCAGAGAGTAAATGGAGAGGTTCAAAGGGAACTCAGCCGTATTATAAGTATGGAGATAAAAGACCCACGTATCTGTCCTATGACGTCAGTTACAGATGTTATTGTTACTTCAGATTTAAAATATTGTAAGGCCTTTATAAGCGTTCTCGGAGACGAAGAAGCAGGAAAAGACACTATAGAAGGTCTTAAGAGTGCAACAGGCTATATCAGAAGAGAGTTGGCTAGAAGCATTAATCTCAGAAATACACCAGAGATTACATTCGTTTTAGATAACTCAATTGAGTATGGTATAGAAATGTCAAAAAAGATTGATGATATTATGAGTTAGCAGGGTGTTTATATGAATGGATTTTTAGATAAAATTCAAAAAGCTAATACAATTGCCATATTAGGACATATTCGTCCTGATGGCGATTGTGTTGGATCCTGTTTGGGATTATACAATTATATAATGGATAATTATCAGGAAAAGCAGGTTGTAGTATTTCTTCAGCCAATTATGGAAAAATTTAAGTTTCTTAAAGGTGCCGACATTATAAGAAATGTTCCTGACAGAAGTATATATGATTTGGCAATTTCTCTTGATTGTGGTGATACAGACAGACATGGTGAGTTTTCAGGTATATATGCCGGAGCGAGAGATACTATATGTCTTGATCATCATCAGAGTAATCAGGGCTTCGGTAATTACTATTACTGTGACGCTGGGGCTTCATCTACCTGTGAAGTTTTATACAGATACATTTCCCACGGTATTATTTCTACAGAGTGTGCAGAATGTCTATATCTTGGTATGGTTCATGATACAGGTGTTTTTAAGTATCCGGCCACATCTAAGGAAACTATGGCTATAGCTGGAGAGCTTATAGAAAAAGGTGTAAGAACACAGTACATTATTGATGAAACCTTTTATAAGGTTACATTTAACCAGAATAAGCTTACCGGAAGGGCACTTTTGGATGCCAGATTGTATTTGGATGGAAAGGTTATAGGTACACGAATTACTACCGAAATGTTTGAACAGTATAATACCACAAAGTCAGATACTGATGGAATTATAGACAAATTAAGAGTTACAGATGGTGTTGAGGTTGCTATATTTGCTTATCAGTTAAATGATGAAACCTACAAATTCAGCCTTCGCTCTGTTTCTTGGGTAGATGTGAGCAAAATATCAGTGGCTTTTGGTGGTGGTGGTCATATAAGGGCTGCCGGATTTGAGGTAAAAGGTGATTATGAGGAGAATCTTTCCAAGATTTTATCTATGATAGAGGAACAATTGTAAAGGAGAAAGTCTTTGTTTGATGGAATAATAAATGTATATAAGGAGCAGGGGTACACATCCTTTGATGTGGTGGCTAAGCTTCGAGGTATATTAAAACAAAAGAAGATAGGTCATACGGGAACTCTTGACCCTATGGCTGAAGGCGTACTTATGGTTTGCCTTGGCAAGGCCACAAAATTGGTTGATATGATAACGGCAAAGGACAAGGAATATAAGGCTGTATTACGTCTTGGAATAACTACCGATACAGAAGATATATCAGGAAAAGTTCTCCAAGAAGATGGTATTTCTCCCAATATAACCAAGGATCAAATCGAATCAGTCATTATGAGTTTTGTGGGTTCATATGATCAGATTCCTCCTATGTATTCTGCTATAAAAAAAGATGGAAAGAAGCTATATGAATATGCAAGACAAGGTATAGAGGTTGAGCGAACTCCAAGACCGGTTACTATTTTTTCAATAGACAATATAAATATTACTCTTCCCACAGTAAGTTTTGATGTTCACTGTTCAAAGGGTACATATATTAGAAGTCTCTGCAGAGATATAGGTGAAAGACTTGGCTGTGGAGGAACTATGGAAGCATTGGTTCGAAGCCATGTTCAGTCTTATGATATAGATGATTCTTTAAAATTATCTCAAATAGAAGAACTTGCAGCATCGAAAGATATAGAGAAATATATTTTACCTGTTGATGCTTTGTTAAGCCAGTATAAAAGATATGACATATTAGAAAAACACAGCAAATATTTGTTAAATGGCAACAAATTATATATAAATCAGATGAATGTTCATAAAGATACAAATACATGTTTCATGGAACAAAGCTTAAGAGATAAAGAGTTAGTTCGTGTGTACAAGAATGATGAATTTTTGGCATTATATGAATATAATAAAGAGCAAAATCTTTTTGCACCGTACAAAATGTTTTTAGGGTAACTCCCTGAGAGGTTTTACTTTGGATAGAATAACCTATGAGGATACAAAGCTTAATAATACAGCGGTTGCTTTAGGCAAATTCGAAGGTTTACACAAGGGTCATATGCTCCTTGTTAATTGTGTTTGTCAAAAAAGCAAAGAACTTGGTTTAAAGGGTGTGGTATTCACCATAAATATGAGCCAGGATAAGGTTATAAACCTTCCTTGTGAGAGACGTGATATTCTTGAAAAAAGTGGGATTGATGTTGAGGTTTCCTGTGATTTCACTCCAGAATTTGGCTCTATGTCACCAAAAGAGTTTGTGGAAGATATTTTAGTTAAAAAGCTAGGTGCAAAGCTTGTTGTTGTTGGTACAGATTTTAGATTTGGCAATAAAAGAGCCGGTGATGTAGCTATGTTGAAGTCTTTTGGAAAAGATTATGGCTTTGAGGTTATTGCTTTTGATAAGCTTATGGAGGAAGAGGACGTAATCAGTTCAACTCTTATACGAGAGATGATTGAAATCGGCAATGTAAAAAAAGCTTCAAATCTTATGGGAAGAGATTATTTTGTGTCTGGTAAGGTTATGAAAGGCAGACAGCTTGGAAGAACTATTGGTTTTCCAACTATAAATATTATTCCGGATAACAGTAAGCTAATACCGGCATTTGGTGCCTATTGCACAGAGGTTTTGGTGGATAACGTGTTTTACAAAGGAATAACCAATGTGGGGGTAAATCCTACCATAGATGCTGATAATAACATGACAATAGAAACCTATTTGCTAGATTTTGACAATGATATATATGACAAAAAGGTTGTTGTATTCTTTAAGGATTACATTAGAGGAGAAAAGCGATTCAACAATATAGAAGAGCTGAAAGTGCAGCTAGCTTGTGATAAAGCTTTTGCTATGCATCAGTAGCTCAGTGGATAGAGCAATGGCCTCCGGAGCCATGTGCGTAGGTTCGATTCCTATCTGGTGCACTTAGAATTAAAAGGAAAATGGTTGAAAACACAAGTGAATTCAAAGATAATTATGTCTGGTGTGTTTTTAAAGTGACAAAAAAGGGACAAAAAATATCGTTTTATATTATAACTCCAGTGAAATACACATTCACCGGAGTTGTTTTTTGCTACAATAGATATACATTTCGCAACTGGTTATTATCCTTTTCTATAACCAGTTTAGTTACGTGCAAATATATTTCCTTGGTTATGTTGCTATCTGAATGTCCCAAGCGCCTTGTTATAGTTTCGATACTTACACCTTGAGCTGAAAGCAGAGATGTGTGGGTATGCCTTAGGATGTGTGGCGTTACTTTTTTTTGTGTTACAGTAGCTGCAGCCAGCCTTAGTTGTTTTCTATAAGCATCATATTTTAATCGATTACCATCCTTAGTGCAAAAGAAAGTGTTAGATATATTTGTTAAATGATTTTCTTTGAATTGTTTATATTCCAGGATTACTTCTTCTAACTCTGCCTGGATGAACACATCACGTACCGAAGTAAAAGATTTTGGTGTTGATAAGAATTGCTCGTTTAGTTCTATTGTTTTCGTCACAGATATGTTTCCTGTCTTTGTATCAATATCTGAATTATTAAGTGCTAGTGCCTCGCCTATTCTTAATCCGGATAACGCTAGAAACTTAGTTAAGTAATACCACTCATATAGCTTGTGATTTTCAAGATAGGAGAGTATTCCTGCTAGTTCTTCAGGCTCCAGAAATTTATCTTTTATTTTTTCTCTTTTGGTTATTTTTGATTTAAATAATTGCAATTTAGCAGGTAAATCATAATTTTTTATGAGTTCGTTATCGTATCCCCAACGAAGCATGGCTTTGATCCGTTTTATATATTCGTTTGAGGTTGTTATTTCATCATCTGTTTTAGGCAAGTATAAATTGGTTATATATCGAGCGTTTACGCTGTTTACCCTCACGGAAGGTCCTATTGTGTCAACAAAACGCTGTAATGTGCACTTGTTTCTTCTGTGGGTAGTTTTTTTTACTGTATGAAGCTGATAGTGAAGATATTCGTCCAAAAGTTGTTGGAAAGTTATATCTGAAAATTCGGTAATTATACATTTCTTTTCTATTCTAAGAGCTAGTTCGGACATGGCTTTTTTTCTGTTGGATGGTGTATCTTTATCCATTTGTACAAAGACCTTTCTACTTTTTAGTGTAAGAGGATCTTTGTATCGTTCTCCGTATCGTACTTTTCCGTTTGGTAGTTTTTCGCAAAACATAAAATTACTCCTTGTTAATCTATAAATGCTTCTAACATGTTTTTTACTCTTGATAATTTAACACTATCTAATTTGCTAAGAATAATAACCAACGATAATAACTCGTTATCGTATTCAAGTCGTTCACACAAAAGGTGGAAATTTATATCGCTCATATCATGCTGTGATTCGTTACTACCTAATAGTTCGGTAGGTTTTAAATCTAGAGCTTCGGCAAGCTTTTTTAAGTTGCTGCGCTTTATTTCTGATACACGTCCGTTTTCCCACTTTGCAACAGCTGATTTTTTTACACCAACCAGGGTGGCAAGCTCTTCCTGGGTATATTCTTTTTTGAGTCGAGCGTTCTTTATGATTTTTCCGATATCCATTAAAGCCCAACCTCCTTATCTTAAATGAAATAGTTATTGTGTCCTATAATATCATAAAGTGTCTTGCGGTGCAATAAATTTCGTTAAAATAGAAAAAATCTGTTGACACAGAGAGAATAATGTATTAAAGTAAAAGTGTCTTGTAAGACACGATGTAAAAGGAGAGTGATGTCATGAACAAAAATTTACTTAGGAGTATTATGCTACTTCACAACGATACCAATAAATCGCTTGCAAAGTTTCTAGGGATTAGTGAACGTAGTTTTAGCGACAAAATCAATGAACGTAGCACTGAGTTTAAACAAAACGAAATTAGAAGTATAAAATTAAAATATAACTTGTCGGATGAACAAGTGAGCAATATTTTTTTTAATTAAAAAGTATCCTACAAGACACAGTGATATAGGAGGCGTATCCAGTGAAAATAACTAAAATTGAAAAAATGCGTAGCAAACCTATCATTATGAATAGGCGAGAGATAGCAGAAGAATTTAATATTAGTACCAGGACTGTTGATAATCGTATCAAGGAACTAGAACAACACAAGGATAGATATGGAGATTATTGCATATTGAGAAATGGCAGTATTGTTCTCGTGAACAAACTAGCGTTGCTTGACTTCTTTACTTACAGGGACAGACTTCGTGACAAGAACCTTAGAAAAAATGTTCCTCCATATAACCCTGAAGAAGTAGCTAGGCACTTTGGTTATTACAACATAATTGAAACGTCAGCTGATGCAGAGCAAATCTCAAAGGAGTTAAATGATGCCATTGAGAGAAAGAGCAAGGATATGGTCTTGGTTATAGCAGAAGCCTTGAAAC
>SVED01000013.1 GCA_015057515.1 Lachnospiraceae bacterium | reverse complement strand
GGCGTGTCAGAACTTATTCAGGGACTCTATGACCAAGAGGTCCAGGCTGTTATATTGAACAGTGCCTATGTGAACTTTGTGGAGGAGAATGAAAATTATGGAGATTTCCTTGATAAGGTCAAATCCATAGCCTACAAGGACATTGAGACAGAGGTTGTAGTGGCTCCGGAGGAGGTACCAGAGGATTACTTGTATAACGGTGACCGTGTATTCACGGTGTACGTTAGTGGTATAGATACCACTGGCTCACCAAATGTAACTAGCAGAAGTGATGTAAATATACTTATAACAGTGAACTTAGATACCAGACAGATACTTATGATAAGCACGCCTAGAGATTATTATGTGCCGCTATCAATATCTAACGGTGTAAAGGATAAACTTACTCATGCAGGCATATATGGCATAGACGTGTCCAAGGACACATTAGGTATGCTGTATGGTGTTCAGGTAGATGACTACGTAAAGATTAATTTCACTGGATTCGAAGAGATAATCGATGAGCTGGGTGGAATAACAGTGTATTCGGATTATGCGTTTAGCTGGGGTGGATGTAACTTTAAAAAGGGAAGTAATGAGTTGAATGGAAAAGAGGCACTCCTGTTTGCTAGATGTAGGTATGCTTTTGCTGATGGTGACAGACAAAGGGGAAGGAATCAGATGGCTGTTATAGAGGCAGTAATCAATAAGATGGTTTCTTCGGATATGTTATACAACTATACAGAAGTTTTAGAGGCTATATCAGATAGTATGATAACAAGTATGACCTATGATGAGATAAGTGAGCTGGTTAAGTTCCAGCTTAACGATATGCGAGGCTGGGATATAATATCCTACAGCGTAAATGGATTCGACAGTTCAGGCACAACTTATTCTATGGGAAATTTCACCGCATATGTAATGATACCTGATGAGGCAACTGTAGAGCAGGCGAAGGAGTATTTGAGAGCAATGTATGCCGGTGAGAAGATAGTGATTGAAGAGTAGAGAGATATTTTTTAGGAGAAAGATATGAGAAATATACCTTTTAGCCCACCAGATATTACTGATGATGAAATACAAGCAGTGGTAGAGGTGTTACGAAGTGGTTGGATTACGACAGGGCCAAAAACTAAATTGTTTGAAACAAGGATTGCAGAATATTGTAATGCGTCTAAAGCAGTATGTTTAAATTCAGCGACAGCGGCTATGGAATTAACATTGAGAATTTTAGGGATTGGAGAAGGCGACGAAGTTATCACGTCTGCCTATACATATACTGCAACTGCGTCGGTTATACAGCATGTAGGGGCCAAAATTGTTATGGTTGATACAGCAAAAGATTCATTTGAAATGGATTATGAGGCTGTTAGCAAGGCTATAACTAGTAGAACTAAGGTTATTATGCCAGTTGATATAGGCGGTCGTATGTGTGACTATGAAAAGCTATATTCTATACTTGAGCAAAAGAAAGAATTATATTGTCCGAATCCTAATAATGTAATTCAGCAGAAGTTTAATAGAATAATTGTTTTGGCTGATGCTGCTCATGGTTTTGGGGCAAAAAGAATTATTGACGGTAACGAATACATGTGTGGTCAATGTGCTGACTTTACTTCCTTTAGTTTTCATGCAGTTAAAAATTTGACTACTGCAGAAGGTGGTGCTGTAGTATGGAAAGATATACAAGGCATAGACAATGAGTGGCTATATAAGGAATATATGCTATTGTCTCTTCACGGACAAAACAAGGATGCTCTTCAGAAGAATCAGTTGGGTTCGTGGGAATATGATATTAAATACCCTGCGTATAAATGCAATATGACAGATATTATGGCTAGTATAGGATTGGTACAGTTGGATAGATATGATGCAATGCTAGCAAAAAGAAGGACTATAATTCAAAGATATAATAAGGTGGCAGATGAGCTAAATTTAAAATATCTTGTACATTATGATAAGAAAAACATATCTTCGGGACATTTGTATCTATTGAGATTTCCGGGATATGATGAAAAGATGCGTAATCAATTTATAATAAGTATGGCAGAGAGAGGAATTGTGTGTAATGTGCATTACAAACCATTGCCTATGATGACTGCATATAAAAATATGGGTTATGACATAAAGGATTATCCTAATGTTTATAACATGTACAAGAGTGAAGTTAGCTTACCACTGAACACTAAGTTAACAGATGAAGATGTTGAGTATATCGTTAGTGTGATTAAAGATATTGTATGAGGAAATGATCGATGAAATTAGTAAAATGGGAAGAGTTACCTGAATGGATGAAATGCGAAGAAGTGCAAATATATTACAACATCTTATCAAAGAAAAAAGTACAGTTGTTCCTAAAAAGAATGTTTGATGTTTTATTATCAAGCTTGCTTTTAGTAATTTTGCTTCCTGTTATGTTGGTTTGTGGTATATGGATAAAACTTGATTCAAAAGGGCCGGTGTTATTTAGACAAATTAGAATAACACAATATGGTAGATCGTTTTATATCTGCAAATTTCGTACGATGGTAAATGATGCAGAAAAAAAAGGTAATTCTTTGACCTTTGAAAATGATTCGAGAATCACAAGAGTAGGAGAAAAAATTCGTAAGTACAGAATTGATGAGATACCACAATTGTTTAATGTGCTTGTTGGAGATATGACATTTGTTGGTACTCGTCCAGAAGTTAAGAAGTACGTAAAAAAGTATACAAATGAAATGAAAGCTACGTTACTTTTGCCGGCTGGTATTACGAGTGAAGCAAGCATAGAGTTTAAGGATGAGGATAAACTTATATCTAAAAGTTCTAATCCAGATATAACATATATTGATGAAATATTGCCTATCAAAATGAAGTATAATTTAAGGGGAATAAAAAAAGTTGGATTAATATATGATTTAAGGGTGTGTATCAAAACAGTAATGGGAGTCTTAAGATGAAGATATGTGAAACAACAGAAAAAGCTTTGATTGAAGAGATAGTGTGTATTCATATGCAGGCATTTGAAGGTTTCTTTTTAACGGAATTAGGAAAAGGTTTTTTAAAGACATTATACAAGGGTTATATGGATGATGAAAAATCGGGAATTCTTGTGGCTAAAGAAAAAGGAAAATTGTTGGGATTTGTTGCGTATTCAAAAGACTACTCAGCATTTTTCAAGGGGTTGATAAAACGAAAGATAATTCAGTTTGGATTTTATTCAATGCTTGCTTTTATTAAACATCCTAGCTTTTTGAAAAGATTAATTGGTGCTTTTGGAAAGTCTGATGAAGTGGCAAGAGAAGAGAAATATGTGGAATTATCATCAATTGCAGTAAAAAAAGAAATAGAATCTAAGGGAGTAGGTTCTAAGATGATAAATAAATTGAAAGAAATAACCGACTTTACTGAATATAAATATATATCGCTAGAAACAGATGCTGAGAATAACGATAAAGTTAATGGATTTTACAAAAAAAATGGCTTTGAGCTTACAAGAGAATATGGAACTAAATATGGTAGGAAAATGAATGAATATAGATATGCTAAGAATATGGTGACACAGTAACGAATTAAAAAAACATAAATGTTTTTTGTGATAAGGAGAAGATATGAAAAGAAAGATAGCTGTGGCAGGCACAGGGTATGTAGGTTTATCGATAGCTGTTTTATTGTCTCAAAATAATACTGTAGTTGCAGTTGATGTTATACCAGAAAAGGTAGATAAAATAAATAGAAAGATAAGTCCAATACAAGATGAGTATATAGAGAAGTATCTTGCTGAAAAGGATTTAGATTTAATAGCAACCTTAGATAGTGATTTTGCATATTCAAATGCGGAATATGTGGTTATTGCTACTCCAACAAATTATGATAGTAAACGTAATTTTTTTGATTGTTCTGCAGTTGAAAAAGTAATAGAAAACGTAATAAAAGTAAATCCAACTGCTATTATGGTTATTAAATCTACGATTCCTGTAGGTTACACAAGAAGTATTCGTGAAAAGTATAATACAAATAATATTATTTTTAGCCCAGAATTTCTGAGAGAATCAAAAGCGTTGTATGATAATCTGTATCCATCAAGAATTATTGTTTCCTGCGACGATACTACAGAGGCGGTTGCACGTGATTTTGCTGAATTGTTGCAAGAAGGGGCAATAAAAGATAATATTGATAAACTTTTTATTGGTTTTACAGAAGCAGAAGCAGTAAAACTTTTTGCTAATACCTATTTAGCATTAAGAGTATCTTATTTTAATGAACTTGATACGTATGCAGAGTCTAAAGGATTAAATACACAACAAATTATTGAAGGTGTATGTTTGGATCCGAGGATTGGAAATCATTACAATAATCCATCTTTTGGATATGGAGGATATTGTTTACCAAAAGATACAAAACAGCTTCTGGCTAATTTTGAAGATGTACCAGAAAATCTTATTGAGGCAATTGTTGAGAGTAATAGAACCAGAAAAGAATTTATAGCTAACCAAGTTCTTATTAAAGCGGGATATTATGGTTATGATGATGAATTTGAATATGACTTAGAAAAAGAAAAAGAAATTACAATAGGAATTTTCAGATTAACAATGAAGGCGAATTCAGATAATTTCCGTCAATCATCTATCCAAGGTGTCATGAAAAGAATAAAGGCAAAAGGTGCAAAGTTAATTGTTTACGAACCTACCCTTAAAAACAATACAACTTTTTTTGGCAGCAAAGTGGTAAATGATCTAGATGATTTCAAAAAGCAATCTATGGTAATAATTGCAAATAGATATGAAAATTGCCTTGATGATGTAAAAGAAAAAGTATATACAAGAGATGTTTTCAAAAGGGATTAAAGTTACACGGTTTAAATTAATTGGAGGAAATAATATGAAAGTACAGCTCATGAATATACAGCGACAACATGAAACATACGCTTCTGATTATGAGGATGCAATGTTGAGAGTAGTTCGATCGGGAAATTATATTGGTGGAGAAGAAGTAGCTCTTTTTGAAAAAGAATTTGCAGAATATGAAGGTGCAAAATATGGTATATCTTGTGGAAATGGAACCGACGCGATAGTAATTGCATTGAGAGCTCTTGGTATAGGATGTGGTGATGAAGTAATAACTGTAGCCTGGACTTTTTTTGCGACTGCTGAAAGTATAGCTGCGGTAGGCGCTAAACCTGTATTTATTGATGTTTGTAGTGACACTTATTGTATGAATCCAGAGCTTATAGAGTCGGCTATTACAGGTAAAACAAAAGCTGTTTTACCTGTACACTTCTATGGGAATTCATGTGATATGGATAAAATAAGAGAAATATGCAAGAAGCATAATTTGTATCTTATTATGGATTGTGCTCAGTCAGTGGGTACTGAATATAAAGGAACAAGAAAAGGGACTTTGGGAGATGTATCTTGTTTTTCTTTTTTTCCAACTAAAAATCTTGGCTGTGCTGGTGATGGTGGAATGATATTAACTGATGATGAGAACATAGCAAGCGCTTGTAAGGCACTTAAGTTACATGGTTCTGGCAAAGATGGATTAAATACATATAAAAGATTATGTGAAAATAATGGACGAGAAATCCCCAATAACATTCCGGTGGGTGAAACAAAGTATTACAACTATCTAGTTGGGTATAATTCACGTTTAGATGCGCTTCAAGCAGCGATACTCAGAAAAAAATTAACCCATATTGATGAGTTTGTTAAAGGAAGACGAAAAAATGCAAAAATGTATGATGAGGCTTTTAAAAAGACTACATACGTAACACCGAAAGAGGGTGTAAATTCCTATCATTCATATTACATTTATGCATTGAAACACGATAATGCTATTAAAATAATCGAGAGCTTAAATGAAAATGGAGTGGCATGTGGAATATATTATCCAGTTCCTCTTCATCTTCAAGGAGCATTTGCTTATCTTGGATATAAAGAAGGAGATTTGCCTGTAAGTGAAAATTTAAGCAAGACTACATTCGCTATACCTGTATTTCCAGAATTATATGATGATGAAAGAAATTACGTAATAGAACAAGTCATAGGTGCATTAAGGAAATAGTTTAAATTGTGGTGATAAATTAAATGAGATATGGAGGATAAGGAAATGAAATATGCATTGATAGGGTGTGGAAGAATTGCTGTAAACCATATAAAAGCAATAAAAAACAATGGATTAGAACTTGTTGCCCTTTGCGATATTGTTCCGGAACACATAGACGTACTATTGAGCAAAACAGAGTTTAATACTACTGCGCAGAGATATGATGATTACAAAAAGATGGTTGTAGAGCATCCAGAACTTGAGCTTGTGGCTATTGCTACAGATAGCGGAGAACATGCACCGATTGCATTGTTCTGTATGGAGCATGGTATTAATGTTATAGTAGAAAAACCTATGGCAATGTCAATGGAAGATGCTTCAGAAATGATTAAAAAAAGTGAAGAAAAAGGTGTGAAAATATCGGTTTGTCATCAAAATAGATTTAATCTTGCAGTAAAAGAACTACGTGATGCCGTGGAAAATGATAGATTTGGAAAAATGTCACATGGATCAATTAATGTACGTTGGAATAGAAATAAAGATTACTACGATCAAGCTTTATGGAGAGGTAAGTGGGCTTCAGATGGTGGTGCTCTTATGAACCAGTGTATACATGGTATTGATTTATTAAGGTGGATGCTGGGTGATGATGTAGAAGAAGTATATGGAGTAACACGTCAACAGTTTCATGATTATTTGGAGTGTGAGGATGTTGGAGTAGCGATAATTAAGTTTAAAAATGGTGCTATTGGAACTGTTGAAGGAACGGTTAATGTGTATCCTAAAAATCTGGAAGAAACCTTATATGTATTTGGAGAAAAAGGAACTGTAAAACTAGGAGGTACATCTTGTAATAATATTGATGTCTGGAATTTTTCAGAGGGAAATTCTAAAGAAGGATTACAGGAAACAACTTCTAATGTGTATGGAAATGGTCATACAGCTTTATATGCGGATGTGATAGATGCTATAGAGCATGATAGAAAACCTTATGTTGATGCATATGCTGGGCGAAATGCCTTAGAGATAGTTTTAGCTATATATAAGAGTCAATTAACCGGACAACGTATAAAATTACCACTTGAAAAATTCGAAAGTATTGATATGCATGGATTATTTGATAAATAATACATTTAAATATTAAAACAAGTGGATAATATATCAGGAGGCTAGTTATGAGTAAAACAATTAAAAGTGTATTGATAATATGTCATTATGCTCAACAACCACCTTATAATACTATGTTAAGATATCACAACTGGGGTAAGCAATTGGTAAAAAGAGGATATGAGGTGAAAATTGTTTCTGCGAGTACTGTGCACAACACAGATGTTGATGTAATTGAAGAGTTAAATGAGGATTCTGATATAGTTGATGGTGTTAAATATAAATATATTCAAACACCAAGGTATTATGGAAATGGATTTGCTAGAATAAAAAATATGATGACTTTTGGTATTAAACTGAAAACTATAAAATCAGAAAAACCAGACGTCATCATTATTTGTGAAGCGTACTTGTATTCATTTGCTAAGAATGTATTTAAGGATATACCAATAATAACTGATATTGTCGATTTATGGCCTGCAAGCATAGTCGAATATGCAGGGTTTAGTAAAATTAATCCAATTATTCTTGCTTTATCATATATTGAAAAAAGAACGTATCTAAAAACGGATGCCCTTGTTTTTTCCATGGAGGGTGGATGTGATTATGTAAGGGAACAAAGATATGCAAAAAAAGTAGATTTTAAAAAGATTTTTCATATTAATATGGGATGTGATATAAAAGAAGTAGATTTTAATAAAAAAAGTTTTAATGAAGAACTACCTTGGGATATGAATAAAAAAAATATTGTGTATTGTGGTTCCGTAAGACGAGCAAATAATATCCGACAAATATGTGATGCTGCAAAAAAAATAGATGAGCTTGGACACGACAATATATTTTTTCACATATATGGAAATGGTGATGAACAGGAAGAACTGGAAACGTATTGTAAATCAGAAAAAATAGACAATATTCGGTTTTATGGTCGAATTGAAAAGCAAAAAATACCATATATTTTGTCAAATGCCACAGCAAATGTATTAACTTATAAGCAAGTGAACTTGATGAAATATGGAGGTAGTCAGAGTAAATTATTCGATTATTTGGCAAGTGGACAACCAATTATTTGCAATGCAAAATTTGGATACAATTTAATTACAAGATATAATTGTGGAATTGTTACAGAAAATCAAACAGCTGAAGCATTTTCAGATGTAGTATTGGAAATATGCAATATGCCGAGAGAAAAATTGTTGGAGATGGGAAAAAATGCCCGAAAGGTAGCAGAGGATTATGACCAACCTAATTTGGTTAATATTTTAGAGAGAGTTTTTGATTATATAGAAGCCGATTAATAAATTATGACTACAGTATATATAAAATATTGTATTTTTAATATTATTTTCAAATGGAGATAATTATGAAAAATGTAGTAATGATTCTTACAAATGGGTTTGACCCAGATGTAAGAGTATATAAGGAAGCCAAATATTTAGTAAATAAAGGATTTAATGTTACAATTTTATGTTGGGATAGAGATTTGTCTAAGCATCATGAAGAAAATGAGTGCATAGATGGAATAAACCTAATTCGTTTTAAAATATCATCGGTATATGGAACAGGAATGAAACAGGTTCCGCAATATTTTAAGTTTCTTAAAGCGTGTAAGAAAAATATAAATAGTAATAAGTATGACTATATTCATTGCAACGATTTAGACGGAGCAATAATTGGTATGTTTTGTAAGAAAAAGTCTAATAAAATGATATTTGATATGCACGAATACTATGAAAAAGGCAATTTCTTTAAAAGATACATAATTAGAAAACTGGTAATTCGAGCAATTAATCAATCGGTAGCTGCTTTATACGAAAATGCAATTTACTTGGGGAAAGAATATAAGAAGGTTCATAGTAAGTTATATCCGTTAAGAAATTACCCAGATGCTACTTTGCTTGAAAGATTACCTAAGACAGAAAGTAGTACATTTAGGATAGCATATCATGGAGTGGTGAGGGGTCAAATCAAAGAATTTACGGCATTATTTGAGGCGATTCAGGGGCTTCACGATATTACAGTAGAGATAAATGGTGGAGGAATGGATTTGCCAGAATTAGAAAGAATAAAAGACAACTATGAAAATGTGTATGTTAATGGTCCATATAACGGTATAGTGGAATCATCTGGATTATACGCAAATACCGATTTGTTGTTTTGTGCATACGATCCAAATGATTTGAATTATCAAGGAGATGCAGAAGTTATAAAGTTTTACGAGGCGATATTTACTGGTACACCAATACTGATAACAAAAGGGATTGGAATGGAAAAGAAGGTACTTGAAAATCAATTTGGAATATCATGTGATACTAGAGATCCTGTAGAAATTAGAAATGCGGTATTAAGTATAAAAAATAATAATGCTTTATGGAATCAATGTCATGAAAACGAGTTGCGTATGGCTCAAGCATACTCATGGGAAAGTGCAGTTAAGATTTTAGATAATATATATATTAATGAGGAATGATATTTATGACGAACAAAGAGAAATATAGAGAACTATGTAAAGAAAATCCTACCATTTGTATATATGATCAATACTGGTGGTTAGATGCTGTGTGTGGGGAAGAAAATTGGGATGTTATTCTGTATGAAAAAGGTGATGCTATTCTTGGAGCAATGCCATACTATGTAAAAAAAATAGGTGGTATTAAGTATATAACACAACCTGAACTAACTCAGCATAATGGCATATGGATAAAATATTCGGATAATCAAATTGAGTCAAAACGTATATCATTCGAAAAAGAAGTTATTACAAATATACTTGAGCAAGTTGAAAACCTTAATTTAGTTTATTATATGCAGAATTATTCTCCTGTATTGACAAATTGGTTGCCTTTGTATTGGAAGGGATATCAGCAAACTAGCTATTATACATACAGATTAGAGGATATATCAGATGTGGATACGTTATATAAAGGTTTTCAATCTAATAAAAGAAAAAACATTAACAAAGCTAGAAGGTTAGGATACACCATAAAGTTTGACTTGTCAGCAAAAGATTTTTATGAGTTACATAGAGTGTGCTTAGAAAAACAAGGTACAAATATGAGATATTCTTTTGAATTATTTGAGAGATTATATAATGCTTCATATGAGAACAATTCAGGAAAATCCATTTATATTGAGGATAACGAAGGAAATGTAATTAGTGCATTATTTAATGTTTGGGATAATATGTGGGCATATGATTTGGTGAGTGCAATTGATCCAGATACTAGAAAAGAGGGGATTCCAGACTTATTGGTGTATTCAATGTTGGAATATTTTTCGGGTAAAGTTAAAGGATATGATTTTGAAGGAAGTATGATGCCGGGAGTTGAAGAATCATTTAGGCATTTTGGTGCACATCAGACTCCATACTTTTCTATTCGAAAAATATACACAAGAAATCCTATACTGAAATTTTTGATTAGAAAAAAATTAAGAGGATAAAAACATGTATATAAATTTTACTACAATAAAGAAATTTTTTAAAAGCACAGCTTTATATTTTATCATTATTGTTATATATAGAATGCTTATTGATAAAGTTTTTGAAGTTATATTAGCTCCTATATATGGAAACGTTTATAACTATTCTGTAAGCTTTAATATTCAAAATATTTTACTATCTTGGGTTATACTATTTACATTTGCAATGATGACTCGAAATATGTTTTATGCAGAAAAAGGAGTATCTAATGTTGTTATATTTTTAATATTTTTATTATCGATAATCCCTTTTACTAGTTTGATAAAATATGGAAATTTTACTAGTGAATATGTTTTTGCTAATACTGCATATTTTGCTTTTTTATATTTTTTCACATTTATATTTAGAAATAAGATTAAAGTAAAGAAATTTAAATCAGTAAATTACTTTCCCCCAAAGTATAAAATTGGTTTAATATGCGTGATTTTTTTTCTAGTAGCATTACTTGTTTGTGGTGTGTATTCTGGATTTAGAATTAATTTTAACTTAGATTCAGTTTACGATCTTAGAACAGAAGCTGGAACATATAATCTACCGACTATAATGGTTTATCTATACAATTGGGCTACATGGATAAATCCGTTTATGATTGTTTATTATATTAGAAAAAAGAAACATAGTTTTGTTTTGATTTTGTTTATAACACAGATTTTTATGTTTGGTTATAATGGTATGAAAGGTCCATTTTTCTTCGCAGTAATAGCAATGATGATTAACTATCTTCTTCCTAAAATTAAAATGTCATCATTAAATTCGTTTGCCTTATATGGTTTGTCAGGTCTCACTGGTGGAAGCCTATTGTTGTATCTGATTAATGGAAGTTATGCATTGGCTCAAACTATCATTAACAGGTTGGGAATGATTACAAATATGATTTCATATGCGTATTACAATTTTTTCACTCAATATACACCAGACTATTTTAGATCTAGTTTTTTGCGATATTTTGGATTCCAATCACCATATGACAATATTTCGCATATGATAAGTATTTGGTTTTTTGGTTTTGATCAAGGCGCCAATAATGGTCTGATATCAGATGCAATAACTAATTTAGGGTTAGTAGGAATAGTTATAATGCCGATTATTATTGCTTTTGTATTAAAATTGCTTGATTTATATACAGATAATCTTGATAGCAGAATTTCTGTTTGTATTGCTTTATATATGACAATTATGATACTTAGTATGTTTATTTTACAAATTTTCCTCACAGGCGGATTACTTGTTTTAATAATCATCTTTTATTGGATGTCAAGAGAGAATGAGACAAGTTTAACCAAAATGGGGGTAGACAAGTGATGAATAAGAAAAATACCTTATTAAACACAGCATTTTTAGTAACAATAATTATCATTGTCGGTAAAATTTTGGGTTTTGGAAGAGAAGCAATAATTGCTTCATATTACGGAACAACATCAGAAACAGATGCGTTTTTTCTTGCGCAGGGCATGCCAGGAACAATTTTCCCAGCTGTGTGTAATAGTCTATCACTTGCCTTCACGCCCTTATATGTTGAATCGTACTTAAAAGATAGAAAAGCAGGAGATGCATATGCATCAAAAATGCTGATGTCTACAATGCTCTTGGGTATATTCTTAAGTATTCTTGGAGTTTGGTTATCTCCTTACATCGTACCAGTGTTTGCACCAGGGTTTGAGGGAGAACAGTTGGAATTAGCTATATCTTTAACGCGATTAACTATGGGTGCGTTTGAGTTGATTATGTTGCAGTATATGCTATGTGCAATATTAAATGCTCAAAAAAAATTTATTGGCGCCCAAATAGCGGCACTTTTATATAATATAACAGTAATTATCTTGACTATTTTTGCTGGAAAACATATGGATATAAAATATCTTACGATAATAGTTATTGTTGGATTACTTGTACAAGTATTGATGTTGATATTATGTGCAAAAAAAGTGTTTAAGTTTAATGCTATGACAAAAATCTTTGATAAAGATTTTAAGATTTTGATAAAGTTAGCTCTTCCTATATTACTTGGTAATAGCGTTGTTCAGTTGAACAATATTGTAGATAAAGCACTTGCTTCTATTCAACCGGAAGGATCTTTATCGTCATTAAATTATGCTAATACATTGAGCATGCTGGTTATAAGTGTATTTGTGATATCATTATCCACAGTTTTGTTTCCAACATTGACTATCGATATAGCTAATGGTGAAAGAGGAAAGTTTAGAGAAACCTTAGATCAAGGTATAAAAATTATTTTTATAATTTTAGTACCGATTACATTCGTTACAATTATGGATGCTAAAGAAATAGTGTCTGTAGTATATGGACGTGGAAAATTTGGTGATAATTCAGTTTATCTTACATCACTAATTTTAATATTTTATGCACCTCGTTTTGTTTTTGCAGGAGTTAGAGAAGTTATAACAAGGGCGTTTTTTGCAATAAAAGATACAAAAACTCCTATGATTTGCGGTTCAATTGGTGTCGGTTTGAATATTGTTTTTAGTATTTTGTTTGTGTTTACTATGGGTATGCCAGGTATTGCATTAGGAACATCGTTATCTTCTTTGATAATAGCGTTGCTGTTGCTAATTCTTGGCAAAAAGAAGGAAATAATTGGTGATGCGCTGATATATCTAAAGTATTTATGCAAACTAATTTTTGCAATGGTTATTTCGATAATCTTTGTAGAAGTAACGCATAATGTAATTACACTTAATAGTAACTTTAGTATATTGTTTATCGATACAATTATATCGATGGTGGTATATTTGTCTTTTCTTGTGATTACGGGCAATAAAGAAATCACAAGTGTTGTATATCCCATAAAAATAAAAGTTTGTAATATAATGAAGGGAAAAAGAAAATGATTATTAATTATTTGTTCAAAAATGAAGTGGCATATCCCTGGTTTAAAACGCAAGATGCTCTATTTAGAGGGTTTATGTATGTGGAGAATAAATTGTATGTAGAAAATGATGCAATCCGTTATATACATAATTTGTATAAAAAGGGGGACCTTGCACATCAACTAAAACAAATTAATGGTCAGTATACTTTTGTTATAAAAGAAAACTCAAATGTGATAATTGGAACAGATAAGCTTAGATCATTCCCTATACTATATTCATTAAAAAATGATCTGATTTTGGGCGATGACATTGAACAGATTATTAAAGTGTTAGATAAACCGGAAATTAATAAAACATCAGAAATAGAATATAAAGCCTCATCAATTTTTGTGTCGGGGGAAGATACACTAATTAGTGAGTTGTATCAGATTAGAGCAGGAGAAATTTGCGAAATAAATTTAGATACCGGAAGTATTGAACATACAGAATATATTGATTATGTACATGATGAAAGGTATCGTGGATGTGAAGAAAACTTAATAATAGATGAGTTGTGGAAATCATATTATCGAGCAGGAGAAAACCTTATAAAAGAGTTACATGGTAGGACTGCTATTGTACCATTATCTGGTGGTGCGGATTCTAGAATGGTGCTTACATTGTTGAAATATTATAGGTATGATAAAGTAATATGTTTTACATATGGTAGCAGGAATAGTAATGAAGTTAAAATTGCAAAGAGAGTAGCAAAAGAATTTGGTTATGAATGGCACTATATTCCTTATTCGGGAACTATGTGGAAAAGATTAAGGAAAGACACTTGCATGAATAATTATGAAAATCAAGCATTTAGAGCAAGTTCAACTCCACATATACAAGATTTTGAAGCCGTAAGATATCTTAAGGATAATGATATTATACCTTCTGATAGTGTATTTATCCCAGGACATACAGGAGATTTGATTACCGGTGGTCACATTACAGAAGAATATTTGAATAAAAACTTTAGTAATAAAGAATTTTTATCAAGTATAATAAAGAAATTTTATTCGTATGGTGTCATACAAAAAAAAGAATATCAGAATATTGTTAATAAGCTACAAAATAGATTTCTTGACTGTGAAGGTTATGACAATGTTAGATATGCATCATTAATTGAGTGGTTTAATATACAGGAACGACAAGCAAAATATATTGTAAATTCTACAAGAATATATGAGTTTTTTGGATATGAATGGCTGATTCCACTTTGGGATTATAATATTATAAATTTTTGGCATGGAGTCCCGTTGGAATTACGTTTTAAAAGAAAATTGTACTTTATAGCTGTTGAGGATGGGCTGCCATCAACAAATGATGTTAAATCATATGATACTGTTTTAAACAAGATAAGAACAAATAAAATTGTTGTAACAGTAATAAGGAAAATCACGAGAATAAAAAGATATTTTAGGTCTTCTCTTATGGCTGAACGATATATTCCATTTAACATGTACTTAAAGGAATGTATTTTTGGAAGAGGAACTTTTCAATTAGTAACCATAACAAGTAAAGTTTATCTTGAAAGATTAAAGAGTATTTTAAAGATGAGAAAAGAGTGGAGATAAAATGTATGAAGAAGAATCTAAATATAGTTTTTATTGGTATGGGTAGGTATACTATTGGTGCCTTGGAGGCATTGATTGAAAACGGGTTTAAGGTTGTTGGTATAATTCAATCAGTAAGAAAAAAAGAAACTTATTCTTTATGGGATTTAATTTCAATAAAAATGGGAAGTTTAAGAAAGTTTGCAAAGAAAAGAAATATTTCTTATATGTATACTGATAATCTTAATGATTTTTCGTGTACTGAATTTTTGAAAGAAAAAAAATGTAACTTGCTTTGTGTTGCATCCGCTGGTCAATTGTTAAAAGGAGAAATATTAAAGTATCCGGAATATGGTGTAATGAATGCACATTCATCATTACTCCCCCAATATAGAGGAGCTAATCCAAGCTATTGGGTTATAAGAAACCAAGAGAATTTTGGAGGAGTAACAATTCATTATATTGATGAAGGGATGGACTCGGGAGATATACTTTTTCAAAAGAAATTTGAAATACCTAGAAATATATCATACCAAGATTATGATAAAACCATTGCAAAGGTTGCAGGAGAGTGTTACGTTACTGTGTTAAATAATTTATGTGATGGTAATATTAATCGTCAACAACAGCAATCATACGATGACTTTATTGCTAGAAGAATTAAAGAAAGTGAATATAAACTTGATTTTAAAAATATGAATAAATCTGAGGTATGTCACTATTTGTATGGGACAGATGCATTAAATCACATATATAAAAGTGGCCTTTTTTCATATAAAATAAACGAGGATACTTTGAAAAATAGTAAATTTCAAATCGAATGTCAAGATGGAATTATAACTGTAGAAAAAATATTTAATTTTAAAATGATGATTAGGCATCTTGTAGCTAAAACTTTGAGTAGAATAAGAATAAAAAATATATGATTTCAAAATGTAACAACATAGACTTGCATAGCAATCAAAACTCCCCATAATATTTTATTAAAAAAGGAGTTCCTATGAACCTTCGTCAAAAAATCTTTACAATCCTCACCCTCCTATGGATGGTGGTTATATTTATATTTTCAGCCCAACCGGGAGAGGTGTCCGGTGGTGTGAGCAAGTGGGCAGGCATGGTATTTGCGCAAATATTCGTACCTGGATTTGAGGACTGGACTGTGGAGAAGCAGGACGAGTTTGCTATAGCTATAGATTATCCTGTAAGAAAGACTGCCCATTTCGCGGAGTTTGCTATTTTGGGATTTTTTGTGGCGGGAGTTCTAATTAAAAAAGCAAGCTATAAGAAGGCTCTTGTACCTTGGCTGATTGCATCATTTTATGCAGCTACGGATGAGTTCCACCAGCTTTTTGTTCCGGAACGGGCAGGCATGGTCAAGGATGCTTTACTGGATAGCTGTGGTGCTATGGCAGGGGTGTTGGTATTTATTCTATTTTATAAGATGCATAAAGATAAAAGGGAGAATAAACAGAATTCTGATTTACAAGATGCACATAATTAGTATTTAATACATTAATGTATTTAATAAAACAAATGTTAAAAAAAGGAGGTATACTATGAAGAAGAAAATAGTATCAGTCTTATTAAGCTTAATGCTTGTTTTAGGCTTAGTAGTAAGCGGTGCATCGAATGTTGCCTATGCAAATGAGAGTGACATAGCTACAGCAGATGCAGGCGGTGATGGGCCTAGTCTTTCACTGAATGTAAAGTCTGATGGGGAGGTTAAGACACCGGGAACTACCCATACTTATACAGTTGAAATTTATAATGATGGGTCTGAAGGATATCATTTAGACGAGTATAGTATTGTGGTTTTTGATGAGTATTCAGATTGGTATTTTGACGAGGGTACTGAACTTGATTTTAATTATAAGAATACGGCGGGCTCTTATATTCAAGCTACTGATGTAACATCATATGTTATTATGCCCGGAGAGACATTCAAATTTTGTGTAGAGTTTACTATTCCTGAGGATTATACTAATGATAAGAAGATTCGATTTGAAGCAGTATATTTTGAAGGTGATAATGGTTGGGGTATAATTGATGAACATGAAGGTTTGTATACTCGAGTAGACAATGGCTCCGATCTTATGTATGTGAAAATGGAGTTTCCATACCTGTTAATTCCTGGTATGACTCAGTGTCAAAGAGTTGTTATAACTAACGAAAGAGATATAGAAATTAATCTAACTAACTTTGAATTATACAATATGTTTTATAATGGAGATACCGAAAAGGTAGAAGTTACGTTCAAGGCTAGCAATGGTGTTGATTCATTGACTTTGAGTGATATTCAGGCTGTGAAGCTTGGCAAAAATGAGTCATACACATTCTTTGTGTGCTATACTGTGCCAGAAAACCTTAGTGATGATTCATATTTAGAGTTTAGAGCATATAGTGGTGGCGATTTTGTATTTGAACAGCATGTAAATCCTTACTCAGGAGAGGTGGAGGATCCAACTCTTAATGGTTGGGTTACAGATGGCGAAGATACCTATTACTATTATAATGGTATGAAGTGTATGAATGGTGTTTACACTATAGACGGGAAGAAATATCATTTTGACTGGGGCGGTTTCCTTGGTGTAGATGTAATCCGAATATGGGAAGGAATTCCTTACTACGCAGACGAGAATGGTGTTCTGACAGATTTGCGCGAAGCAATTACTGACACAGAAGGTAAGGTTAACGTATTTTCATGGAATACTGAGATTGGACAAAGGATTAAGCTTGTTACTGATGCTTATCCAGAGTATGAAGATAAGATAGTAGTCTGGAATCTTGATTGTAGCGGTACAGGTTATGATTATATGGATTTTGTAAATACTATATCTCAAGAGGACTATCCTGCTATAATCTGTATGGATAATGATGCTGTTTTAAGCGGTTACGTAGATATGGATAATTTTGACCCTGTTAGTAACATAGGTATAGAAGCTGCAGACTATGAGAATGCATATAAGTATACAAAGGAGATTGGTACCTTTGATTCAGAACTTAAGCTTCTTACATGGCAGGTATGCCCAAATGTTATGTTTTACAACAAGGCGATTGCTGAGGAAGTATTAGGTACATCTGATCCAGAGGAAATTCAGAAGCTTGTAGCTACTCCTGAGGCATTCTATGAGACTGCTGAGAAGGTTGAGAAAGCAGGCTACACTATGGCTGCTGATGTTAATTTGATTAATTACCATATTAATTTTGCACAGTCTCATTTCAATAAGATTGATGGAGCAGATGATTTTGTATCAACTGTAAATAATAATGGTTACACAACTGGTAGCGAAGGATGGTCAACTGAATGGTATAATGAACTAAATGGAGAAGTATTCTGTGTATTTGGTTCAACTTGGTATGAATGGGTTATTCCTAGTGATATTTACATGGCTTGTGAAGGTCCTGTTAATTATTACTATAGTGGTTCCTTCCTTGGTGTTGCGGGAACTGGAAATGATGCAGAAGGCGATGCAGTTGCAGCTTTTGTTTTAGAGAAGCTTTGCTGTGATGACGAGTTTATGCAGACATTATTTGCAGAGGGTGATGCTCCAAATAATAAAAAAGCAGCTGAGGCATTGATTGCAGAAGGTAAAGGAACTAAGGATTTTGTATTTGATCAAAATATACTTGCAATCTATGACGCGTCAGCTAGAGATATCTGTGGCGAAGAAAAAGCAGAATATGAGAAAGAAATCCTCACAGGCTGGCAGAACGTATCTGGCAAGTGGTTCTATTATGACGAAGCAGGCAAGATGCAGACAGGCTGGGTGAAGGATAATGGCAAGTGGTATTATTTAAATAATAATGGTGAGATGCAGACAGGCTGGGTACTTCTCGGTGGCAAGTGGTATTACTTAAACTCCGGCGGAGCTATGCAGACAGGCTGGGGACTTATCGATGGTAAATGGTATTATTTCAACTCAAACGGTGAGATGCAGATTGGATGGGTTAATATCGGTGGTAAGTGGTATTATTTAAACTCCGGCGGAGCTATGCAGACAGGCTGGGGACTTGTCAATGGAAAGTGGTATTACTTTAATTCAGATGGAACTATGAAGACAGGTTGGATTAATATCGGCGGCAAGTGGTATTACTTAAATCCAGGCGGAGATATGCAGACTGGTTGGGGACTTATTAGTGGAAACTGGTATTACTTTATCTCTGATGGAGTTATGCAGACAGGCTGGGTACTTATCGGTGGCAAGTGGTACTATTTAAATAGTAATGGTGAGATGCAGACCGGTTGGGAGTACATAAGCAAAGCATGGTACTATTTCACTAGTGCAGGTGATATGGTTACAGGTCGTTACAAGATAGGTAGTACAACTTACTTATTCAACTCTAGCGGTGTTTGGATTAACTAAATTAACAAAAAAATGGCAGCTGAGATAAAATATCTCGGCTGCCATTTTATGTGAAGAATAAGAACCTAAAATTACACAACAAATTTCCATATTAAAAACAACACAGTAATATGTAGTGGATAGTACACATAGAAGAAATACTTCATACCAGGTCCCTTTTTCTTGTTATGGAGCAGTATTGGAATAAAGGCATACAGGGCATAGAGTTCTAACTGGTCGGACATATAATATATGGCCAGATATACGGATAAGAACAGTCTTACCGGCTTGCCTCTAAATATATAAAAGCATAGGATTATAATGACTCCAAGAGAATGGTAGTCGGTTTTTAGGGTTTCAGCAATAAGCATCATGGTTATGGCAAATACTACGCCTATGGCATATATCCCCGCCCTTTGTCCAAAACTGTTCATTGGGTCTTTTTTCATTTCCTTAGCTTTTTTGTGGCAGGTGTCTAAAACAGCTACAGCCATAAGTCCCAAGCAGAGGGTGAAAAATACATTGGTGTTACAGCCAGGTGTATATATTTCTCTGGTCTGCATAAGATTAAATGGTATCTGGGACACCAAGGCAAAGATGAGAAGTCTTACGCCGTATTTCCATACATTTCTGGTATGAAAATATCCCTCAACTATCATATAACAAAATATAGGGAAGGCCAGTCGTCCAATGGTTCTGAGCATCATATATTGGTCGTAGGTAAAAACGTGACTTAGGTAGTTTCGACCATCTATGTAATCAATACCCAACATATGACCGGTGTGGTCAATAGTCATAATTATTATGGCAAAAAGCTTAAGCATAAAGGTGTTTACGAATTGTACCTTGCTCCAGTAATGGGCTATGGTGCCGGTCACCTTATTGTAACCACCTCTTATATCATCAAAGGTTATTTCTGTTGCCATTAGTTCTTTGAGGCTTTTTTTGTTTGGAACATCACCTTGTTGGTTGTTGTCTTTGCTTGTGTTAGGCATATATTTCTCCTTGTTCTATATCAGTAGGTAAATGAAACTACTATATGTATATTTGTGATTATTTCAAATTATTTGTAATATTATTCCATACTATAGCAAATATATCCTAAAAGCAAGAATTTTATTGACAATAAAAAATATATAGAGTATTGTAGAAATGTGTTTAAACCAATGGTTTTAAGCACCTAATAAGATATCTCTCTTATTCAGAGTGGTGGAGTCAGAAGGGACTGGGAAGCCACGGCAACCCCGCTTTGCGGAAGGTGCCGACCTGAGCGATACTATTTTCATCTAGTAGTCGAGCAATAAGAGGATTTGAGTATAAGATTTTCAAATCCGGCTTATGTGTCGGATTTTTATTTTTTCATCAAATCATTTTAGAGAGATAAATACATTTACAATAATCCACATAGGATGATTTTTACGGAGGAATTTTTATGGAAAAGTTACTTTTTACATCTGAGTCAGTTACAGAGGGACATCCTGACAAAATCTGTGACCAGATTTCTGACTCCATTTTGGATGCTATTTTGGCACAGGACCCTATGAGTCGCGTTGCCTGCGAGACAGCCGTTACAACTGGTCTTGTACTTGTGATGGGTGAGATTACCACAAAAGCTCAGATTGATATTCAGAGTATTGTTAGAGAGACTGTAAGAGAAATAGGTTACGATAGAGCTAAGTATGGCTTTGACTGTGATACCTGTGGTGTTATTACTGCTTTAGATAAGCAGTCTGCCGATATTGCCATGGGTGTTGACAAGGCTCTTGAGGCTAAGGAAAATAAAATGAGTGATGCAGAGATAGAGGCTATTGGTGCCGGTGACCAAGGTATGATGTTTGGTTATGCTTGCAACGAAACTCCTGAGCTTATGCCTTATCCTATTGCCCTTGCCCATAAGCTTGCTCTTAAGCTTACTGAGGTTAGAAAAAATGGTACTCTTCCTTACCTTAGACCAGATGGTAAGACTCAGGTTACAGTGGAGTACGATGAGGCAGGAAAACCAGCAAGACTCGATGCTGTTGTTCTTTCTACTCAGCACGGTGAGGAAGTTACTCAGGAACAGATTCATGCTGACATTAAGAAGTATGTATTTGGCCCTGTTCTTCCACAGGAGATGGTGGACGCAGATACTAAGTTTTTCATCAATCCAACAGGTCGTTTCGTTATTGGTGGACCAAATGGTGACAGTGGTCTTACAGGACGTAAGATTATTGTAGATACTTACGGTGGATATGCACGTCACGGCGGTGGTGCTTTTTCTGGAAAGGATTGCACAAAGGTTGACCGTTCAGCAGCATACGCTGCCAGATATGTTGCAAAAAATATCGTTGCGGCAGGTCTTGCAGACAAGTGCGAGATTCAGCTTTCCTATGCTATAGGTGTTGCCCGCCCTACATCAGTTATGGTAGATACTTTTGGAACTGGCAAGATTGCTGATGACAAGTTAGTTGATATTATTAGAGAAAATTTTGACCTTAGACCAGCAGGTATTATTAAGATGCTTGATCTTAGAAGACCGATATACAAGCAGACTGCTGCTTATGGTCATTTTGGTAGAACTGACATTGACCTTCCTTGGGAGAAGACTGATAAGGTTGATGTGCTTAAGAAGTATTTATAGAAGTAGAAAGGAATCAATACTATGAAAAATATGCTCAATTTTAAGAACTTCTCAGCTGAGGAGCTTATGGATATTTTAACACTTGCACAGGATATGAAGAAGAATCCTGATAAGTACAGTGAGGCACTTAAGGGAAAGAAACTTTACACTTTATTTGAGAAGACTTCAACAAGAACCTTCTTGTCATTTACAACTGGTATAACTGAGCTTGGTGGAAGCTATTTCAACCAGCTTTGGGAGGACTCTAACTTTGTTTTAGGTGAGCCCGTATCAGAGATTAAATATGTGTGCCGCAACGTAGATATTATTATGGCTCGTCTTGTTAAAAATGAAACAGTAGAGCTTTTTGGAAAGAATGCAACTGTTCCATTCATAAATGGTTGTGATAACTCATATCATCCATGTCAGATTTTAGCAGATGCGCTTACAATTATTGAGCATTTTGGCAGCCTCAATGTAAAGCTTCTTTACATCGGTGCAAAAAACAACGTATTTAATTCTCTCGTTGAGTTCTTTGCAAAGATGAAGATGGGTACTATCTATGGTCTTACACCTCTTGTAAATGAGACTGCTTGTGGAGATGACTTCTATGAGGATGCTAAGGCTTCAGGCTACTATGTTGAGCTTGACCCAACTATGACTATGGAAGAGGCCAAGAAGTACGTAAAGGATATGGATATTCTTTATACTGATACATGGGTTGACATGGAGTTTTTCAACAATCCTGCTTTTGCTAAGCAGAAGGCAGAGACTATGAAGAAGATGATGCCATATCAGATAAATGATGAGCTTCTTTCTGGAAGTAAGGCAGTGGTATTCCATGATATGCCTATGCATGTGGGGTTTGAGATTTCACAGAGTGTAATTGACAAGAATTTAGATTACATATTAGATCAGGCGGAGAATCGTCGTCACGCAGAAAAGGCGGTTATGGTTACTCTTCTTAAAGACTAAAGATTGGTGATGTAAACTATGGATATATGGTTAGGTGTTCTGGCCTTTGTACTCTTTCTTGGCTTTGGTACAGCGGTTATGGTTTGTATCAATTCCATCAAACGCCAGACAGGAATTATCATAAAAAGTAGAATAAAGCACAGAATAAATAATGCCGAGGTTATATATGCTAACCTCGGCTTGATTGTATTGGCAGTGCTTATGTATTTTAAACTTTTTTTGTTTGTTCCCGCAGTGTTAGCCTTTGTTCTTTTTATTGTTTTATCTACTCAGATTCAGAGTGGTATCACTGATGATGGTGCAGTGGTGGGTACTTCTTTTATTGACTGGGAATTTATGGATGGATATAAATTAGTGGACGAAGAGGATGACAGTAATATTATTATTTTAAAGATTCGTGCCAACAGAAGGCAGTATGTTATGGTCTGTGAGCGTCGGGACAGGGAGAAGATAAAAACCATATTTACTAATAACAATGTAAAGGTTATAAAGGTGATAAATCAGGACTAGATTTTGGGGTATTTTATTGACACGTAGACCCATTTGATATACTATAAAAGTTAGGATAAAAGTATAGTAGATAGGAGACAAATATGAAGCATTTAATAGATCCAACGGACTTGACAGTTGAAGAGATTGATGACCTTTTAGATTTGGCTTTAGATATTATTTCAGATAAGGATAAATACGCAGAGGCATGTAAGCGCAAGAAGCTTGCTACCTTATTTTTTGAACCAAGTACAAGAACACGTCTTAGCTTTGAAGCAGCTATGATGGAGTTAGGCGGTAACGTGCTTGGTTTTTCTTCTGCCGACTCATCCTCCACTGCAAAGGGAGAGAGCGTAGGAGATACTATTAGAACAGTGGGTTGCTATGCAGATATCATTGCTATGAGACATCCAAAGGAGGGTGCACCTTTGCTTGGTTCCTTTGTGTCAGAGGTACCCATCATAAATGCTGGTGACGGTGGACATAATCACCCAACTCAGACACTGACAGACCTACTGACAATCAAGAGAGAAAAAGGTAGCTTAGGTGGATTTACTATCGGTCTTTGTGGTGACCTTAAGTTCGGTAGAACCGTACATTCTCTTATCAAAGCACTTTCCAGATATAAGGATATTAAGTACGTTCTTATTTCGCCAAATGAACTAAAGGTGCCTGATTATATTATCACAGAAGTTTTTGAAAAGAATAATATAGAATATAAGGAAGTAACCACTATGGAAGAGGTTATGGATGAATTAGATATCATCTATATGACCAGAGTCCAGAAGGAACGTTTCTTCAACGAGGCAGATTACGTCAGATTGAAAGACACTTATATTTTGGATAAGGATAAACTTAAAAATGCTAAACCGGATTTGTCTATTATGCACCCACTTCCAAGAGTTAACGAAATTTCAACCAATGTAGACGATGACCCAAGAGCCTGCTATTTCCGCCAGGCTTTGAATGGCAAATATGTTCGAATGGCACTTATTTTAACTATGTTGGGGGTGACTGTTTAAATGAAAATCGAGAGTATACAAAACGGAATAGTTTTAGATCATATAACAGCTGGCAAAGCTCTTACAGTATATCATGACCTCAGACTTGATAAGTTGGGCTGCGGTATTGGTATTTTACAGAATGTTAAGAGCAGCAAGATGGGTAAGAAAGATATTCTTAAGATACATCAGGAGTACGATGTGAATTTGGATGTTCTTGGCTACATTGACCCTAATATTACAGTTAGTATTATTAAGGATGGTCAGACTATTGAAAAGAAAAAGGTTGCCCTTCCGGAGAGGCTTGTAAACGTTAAAAAATGCAAGAATCCACGATGCATTACATCGGTGGAGCAGGACATTCCTCACATTTTTAATTTGACTGACAAAGAGAATAGAGTATATAGATGTATATACTGTGAGGCAGACAAGTAGTCCTTATTTTGTAAAAATGACTTTTAGAGTTTACTTTTTGCACAAATGTGATATAATTTATGAGACTATGTAGATTGTCCAGAGGTGTGGAATGGAAAAGTATGTTATTAAAGGCGGCCAAGTCCTTGAGGGTGAGGTTACCATAGCAGGTGCAAAAAATGCTGCTCTTGGTATTCTTGCCGCTGCTGTTCTTACAGATGAGGAGTGCATTATTGAGAATGTTCCTTATGTGGAGGACACAAAGGTGTTGCTCAGGGCCATAGAGAACATTGGCGCTAAAGTTAAATATATAGATAAGCACACAGTTTCCATATGTGGAGGAACTATTGCAAAAGATGACGAGTTATGTGTTGATGATGAGTACATAAGAAAGATTCGTGCATCCTATTATTTGCTTGGAGCTCTTCTTGGCAAATATAACTATGCCAAGGTGGCATTACCTGGCGGATGTGAGATTGGTCTTAGACCTATAGATCAGCATATCAAAGGATTCGAGGCATTAGGTGCAAAGGTAGATTTGGTAACCGGAGGATATGTTGTTGCCCAGGCTGAACAGCTTGTGGGAAGACATATTTATTTGGATGTGGTTACTGTAGGTGCAACAATAAATATTATGATGGCTGCAGTTTTGGCAGAGGGTAAAACCACCATAGAGAACGCTGCAAAAGAGCCACACATAGTTGATGTGGCAAACTTCCTTAACAGTATGGGTGCAAACATCAAGGGTGCTGGTACTGATGTCATCAGAATTCGTGGTGTGCAGAAGCTAAAGGGAACAGAGTATTCTATTATTCCTGATCAGATAGAGGCTGGTACATTTATGACAATGGCAGCAGCAACTGGTGGTAATGTCCTTATTAAGAATGTTATTCCTAAGCATTTGGAGGCTATTTCTTCAAAGCTCAACGAGATAGGTGCTCATGTAATAGAATATGATGATTCTGTTAGAGTTATGGCAGATGGCAGACTCAAATCAACTCAGATTAAGACTTTGCCATATCCTGGTTTCCCAACAGATATGCAGCCACAGATGGCTGTTACATTGGCGCTTTCCCAGGGTACAAGTGTCATTACAGAGAGCATTTTCGAAAACAGATTCAAATATGTCAACGAACTATCCCGTATGGGTGCACGTATTAAGGTGGAGGGTAATTCGGCTGTTATAAATGGTATCGAAAGATATTCGGGTGCCAATCTTGTAGCACCAGATTTAAGAGCCGGAGCTGCACTTGTTATTGCTGCACTTGCCGCGGAAGGTTTTAGTACAGTTGACGATATAAAGTATATACTCAGAGGTTACGAGGACTTTGATGGCAAGATAAGAGAACTTGGCGGTCAGATTCAGGTAGTGGATTCAGATAAAGAGCTTCAGAAATTTAAACTCAGGGTTGGTTAATCTAGCCTTGAGTTTTTTATAACAAATAACAAAACAATCAAAGATCCCCCATGCGGGACAAGAGGAGGGTTAAAGTTATGCCAAAAAAACCATATTACATCACAACTGCCATAGCTTATACTTCAGGTAAGCCTCATATAGGTAACACTTATGAAGTAGTATTAGCTGACAGTATAGCCAGATACAAGAGATTTGTGGGCTATGACGTAAGATTTCAGACAGGAACAGATGAACACGGCCAAAAGATCGAGATTAAGGCCTTTGAGACTCTCAACACTCCAAAGGAGTTTGTTGATGAGGTATCAACAGAGATTAAGGGTATCTGGGACTTGATGAATACTTCTTATGACAAATTCATCAGAACTACAGATGAGTATCATGAGAAGCAGGTACAGAAGATATTTAAAAAGCTCTACGAGCAGGGCGATATCTACAAGAGTGAGTATGAGGGTATGTATTGTACTCCATGTGAGTCTTTCTTTACTTCTTCACAGCTTGTGGATGGAAAATGTCCGGATTGCGGTAGAGAGTGTCAGACTGCTAAAGAAGAAGCATACTTCTTCAAGCTTAGCAAGTACGCTGACAGACTTATTGAGCATATAAATACACATCCTGAATTTATTCAGCCAGAGTCAAGAAAGAACGAGATGATGAACAACTTCCTTCTTCCTGGACTTCAGGATTTGTGCGTATCAAGAACATCATTTAAGTGGGGTATTCCTGTAGATTTTGATCCAGGACATGTTGTATATGTATGGATTGATGCATTATCAAACTACATCACTGGACTTGATTACGATGTTGATGGAGCTTCTGGTGAATTATACAGACGTTACTGGCCAGCAGATTTACACCTTATCGGTAAAGACATTTTAAGATTCCACACAATATATTGGCCAATTATGCTTATGGCACTTGGTGAGCCACTTCCAAAGCAGATATTTGGACATCCATGGCTTATTCAGAGCGATGGAAAGATGAGCAAGTCACGTGGAAATGTTATCTATGCTGACGATATGGTGGATTTATTCGGCGTTGATGCTGTTAGATTTTTTGTGTTACATGAGATGCCATTTGAGAATGACGGAGTTATATCTTGGGAGCTTGTTATTGAAAGAATTAACTCAGAACTTGCAAATACCCTTGGTAATCTTGTAAACAGAACTATATCTATGTCAAACAAATATTTCGATGGCGTTGTTACTAATGCTCGAGATAACCAGCCTGTTGATGAGGAGCTTAGAAAGGTAGTTACCGATACAAGACTTAAGGTTAACAGTTGCATGGACAAACTCAAGGTAGCTGATGCTATGACAGAGATATTTGCCCTCTTTAAGAGATGTAACAAGTATATTGATGAGACTATGCCATGGGCTCTTGCAAAGGATGCTGAACAGTCAGACAGACTTAATACTGTATTATATAACTTGGTTGAAAGTATAGTTGTTGGTGCTACACTTCTTGAGCCATTTATGCCAGAGACTTCAGAGAAGATTCTAAAGCAGCTTAATGCAGAAAAGAGAAGAGTAACTGAGCTTTCACAGTTTGGACTTTATCCATCTGGCAACAAGGTAGTGGCTGAGCCGGAGATTCTCTTCGCAAGAATCGATGCTACAGCTATGTTAGATGAGATTGAAAGAAGATTCCCTTCTAAGATTGAGGAGCCGGAACCAGAAGAAGAAAAACCAGCAAAGCCATCAAAGACTGAGGTTAAGATTCCTACAGTAGAGGCAGTTGTAAAAGAGCAGATTACTATTGAGGAATTTGGCAAGATGCAGCTTCAGATGGGCGAGATTCTTTCTTGTGAAGCTGTTGAGAATTCCAAGAAGCTTCTTTGCTCACAGGTGCAGGTTAACGGAAGAGTTCTTCAGATTGTTTCCGGTATAAAGAACTACTATAAGCCAGAAGAGATGGTTGGTAAAAAAGTAGTTGTTATTACTAACCTTAAGCCAACAAAGCTTGCAGGTGTATTGTCAGAAGGTATGCTTCTTTGTGCAGAGGATTTCGATGGAAATCTTGCCCTTCTTACAGCAGAGAAGGATATGCCAGCTGGAGCTATGATAAGCTAAGAAATAAAATTTTAAAAGCTCACCTAATGTAAAGTTAGGTGAGCTTTTTGCTTGCTGTTTTTATATGAATTATTCGCTTAATCCGTCTTTTACACCTTTGGCAACCTCTTTGGCAACTTCTCCATAAGTAGGCGCCATTTGTTTCATGTGCTCTTTTATAGCAGGTGTCATATATTCTAGATTTTCTTTCATCATTGGTCTCATCTGTTCCATACCCTCATGCATAAGAGGCATCATTTCCTGCATTTGATAGGCCATTATCTGGCGTCTGTTGCCGAGCATGAATCGAACCATACATCCTACAATAGCAAGGAATATGCCTGGTATTATTAGGAACATTCCAGGGGCTATATCAAACATACTGGAAGAGCTTGCAAGCTTAAATACTCCTACACCAATTAAAATAATTCCTATTAGCATAATAATTAGGCCTGCTATTTTAATACCTTTGTTGGTTTTTTGATAATTTTGTTCGTTTAAGTACCCCATGATTTCACTCCTCCTTTTTTTGAATTCTAGCATAATGCCCAAGAGCTTACAAGGGAGAAACTGGAACTATATTTGCAATAACGTAGTAAATATGCTATAATTCACTCGTCTGTAAGTGGAGGATACAGATTTCGAAAGGTTAAGAACCTTAGCGCCATGCACCCTGTGTAAGCAAACAGGGTTAACGAGGTAAAGAGTTTATCGAAATATTCGGCGGATGCTCTTTCGCGCAACTGAGCGTGTTATGCTAGGACAAATATGAGGGTAACTTCAAAACAAATTCTAGTAATCAGTCCTGTGTTTAAATCCAGGAATATCAATGTAACTAAAGCTTTGTCCGAGTTAAATGATGTCAGGCGGTCTAAATACATTGCTTTCTTTGGATGCGAATATTGGTTAACTTATTCTAAAAAATGGAAAATAAGAATATGCTATTACTATGTCTTGTGATAAAACTGGGCTCATAGTGATTAGCATAAACACAAAGAATCGAGGTCAATTAAATATGTGTGGAATTATAGGATTCACAGGAAATATACCTGCAAAGGATGTAATTATCGGAGGACTTGAGACCCTTGAGTACAGGGGCTATGACAGTGCCGGAATTGCTCTTCTTTCTGATGGAGACATTACAGTAAAGAAGAGAACTGGTAAGGTGGAAGAGCTAAAAAAACTCTGCGCAAATCTAGACAATCCGGCAACTTGTGGTATAGGACATACCAGATGGGCAACTCACGGAGGGGTAACAGATGTAAATGCTCACCCACATCGCTCAGGTCAGGTTGTTCTTATACATAACGGTATTATTGAGAATTACCGTCAGCTTATAGTTGAGTATGGTTTGGCTGATGATATTATTTCAGAAACTGATACAGAGGTTGTGGCAGCTCTCATTGACAAGTTTTATGAGGGAGATCCAGTAAAGGCTATTAAGAAGGCTGTAAATGTTTTATCAGGTGCCTTTGGTCTTTGTATTATGTTCCAGGATATTCCAGATACAATTTACTGTATCAGAAATGTGAGCCCACTTGTGGCAGCAACCAGTGAAAAAGGTTCTGTTATTGCGTCAGATTTGACTGCTATAATTGCCTACTCAAAGGATTATTTTGTAGTTCCTGAGTATCATCTTCTCACTCTTACAAAAGATGGAATTGATGTGAGAGATATGAAGGGAAATGAGGTTAAGCCTCAGATTCTTTCAGTAAATTGGGACATCACAAGTGCTCAGAAGGGTGGATATCCATTCTTTATGCTGAAGGAAATCTACGAGCAGCCAGACGCTATAAGAAATACAGTGACTCCACGAGTGATGGATGGAATGCCAGATTTTACAGAGGATGGAATTTGCGACAGTGTATTCGAAAATATTGATAAGGTTACAGTTATTGGATGTGGTACAGCTATGCATGCAGGTATGGTTGGAAAGCACCTTATTGAGAGTAAGCTCCGTATACCTACTCAGGTGGAGATTGCATCAGAGTTTAGATACAAAAATCCTATCATTGATGAGAAGACACTTACCATAGTTCTCTCCCAGTCAGGTGAAACTATAGATACATTGGAAGCAATGAAGCTTGCAAAAGCAAATGGCTCAAAGGTTATATCAATCGTAAATGTTAAGGGCTCAAGTATAGCTCGTGAAAGTGATTATGTTCTTTACACTCACGCTGGTCCGGAGATAGCAGTTGCCAGTACAAAGGCTTACACTGTTCAGGTTGCAGCTATGTATTTGATTGCAGCCAGAATGGGTGTTGTTAAGAAATTGATATCAGATGCAGACACCAGAAAATTCATGACTAAGCTTATTAACGCACCTAACATTATTGAAGCTACCTTGGAAGGTGCAAACGACATTAAGCGTGTGGCTAATCACGTCAAGCTTTCACCAGATGCCTTCTATATTGGTCGAGGCTTAGATTATACCATGAGCTTAGAGGCATCCCTTAAGCTTAAGGAAATCTCATATATTCACGCTGAGGCTTATGCGGCAGGTGAGCTTAAGCATGGAACAATAGCTCTCATAACTGAAAATGTTCCGGTTATTGCCATAGCAACACAGGAGGATGTATACGAAAAGGTTATATCCAACATTCGTGAGGTAAAGGCACGAGGCGCATATGTAATACTTATCAGTATGGACGAAAAGGTTGATGACAACAAAATCTGTGATAAGCACATTCGCATACCGAAGCTTGATCCTGAGTTTACAGCCTTTGCAACAGCAGCTATACTTCAGCTTATTGCTTACTATACTTCAGAGGCAAAGGGATTGGATGTGGATAAACCACGTAACCTGGCTAAGTCAGTTACAGTAGAGTAATATATGTTCTGCTTTGTTTCAAAGACAGGATAATTAAAAAGATGCAGGTAATCATATCGAATATTACCTGCATCTTCTTTTATATAGTTTGAATTAAATCTTGAAAATATTGCTAGATTTACTGCACTGCATCTGTTGGTGAAGCAGTTGAAATAGGCTCGGCAGTTGATATCATAGCTGCGTCTATTGCTAAGAAGTCTTCGTCACTAATATAGTAAATATCTCCCTCTTCGATGATGGTTACGGTGATGACAACAGGGTCTGCATATGTCATGTTGAGACAACCGTCATTTAAGATAGTTAAAAGACCATCTGAGAAGGTTGATTCATACTGCTCCAGGGTGTAATCATTGTATGCCCCATTAGCTACCTCTGTGTTGAATTTTTCAACATAGGCAAGGACCTGGTCGTGAGTCTGGGTAAATATGTTGATAGGGTAAATAGTTACATCTACAGTGTAAGAGTCACCTGATTTTTTCGCAGGGCTTACCTTGTAGTTAACTTTGCTGTAAATGCTTTTAGCAAGCTCAATATATCCCTTCTTTGCATCAGAAACATCAGATATGGTTACGTGGTAGTAAGCCAAGATATTGTTGGCTAAATGCTCCATATTTTCATTGTAAAGAGCCTCTGCATCAGCTTTATTTGCGCCGGTGGAGTTTATGTAATCCTCAGTAGCACCCAGATAATTGATGGCGATGAGACTTTTTACATAATTTTGGTATGTTTTTTCTTTTTTATCTCCACAGCCTGAAAGAGAAAAAATCATAACAAGGCATAGGCCTACAACTAATAATCTTTTATTTTTTAAATTCATGTATATAATCCTCCAAAAAAATATTTGGGAAATCCCTGTGCAATCATTTACCGATTATATCATCTTAGTAAATCTTTTTCAATAGAGCATATATTGTGTTTTTATGATGAATTTTAAAATCTATTCAAAAAAACAAGTGCAATATGTCTGATGTTATGGTATACTAATGGCAATTAGGTATTTATTATTTTAATTCAGATGAAAGGGGTTATTTTTTCAATGGATATTCAGTTAAAAACAGCATCATTTGGTGGTTATGATAAGAAGGCAGTTGAGTCATATATAGAAGAACTTCAGGCAGAGCATGAGAAGGAAGTATCAGAGCTTAAAGCCAGTGTAGTTAAACTCTCTGAGACAGTTAAGAACCTTCACACTATGCGTGAGGTTAACCTTAATGAGTCATCTAGCACTATCGATAACCTCAAGAAGGTTAACGATGAACTTCAGGTTGAGATTACTCAGTTAAAGGAACAGCTGGAGACATACAGAGTTAGAGAAGACGAATCTGCTAGCAGATATGAGTCTATTTCAAGAACCCTCTTAGAGGCTAGAGAGAGCGCAGATGTTCTTGTGAGACAGACCAACAAAGAGTGCGATGAGCTTCGTGCAAGAACTGAGGATGAATGTCAGCAGCTTACCAATGAAACGGTTGCTGCATGTGACAGACTTACAGCTGAAACTGAGAGTGCTTGTCAGGAACTTAAGGAGACAACTTATGCTAACTGTGAGGATCTAAAGCGCAAGACTAAGGAAGAAACTGATGCACTTATAGCGGAGACAGAGTATAACTGTAGAACTGCAAATGAAGAGACTGCAGAGGCTTGTGAAGAACTTACTCTTTCTACTCAGGCAGAGTGTGAGGATATGCGTAACCAGGCAAGAATTGAAGCATATAATACTCGTATGGCAGTTAAGCGTGAGTGTGAGAGCGTGAGCGATTACTTATCACAGCTTATGGTTTGTGTTGACAATGTGGTTAAGGCATGTGACGAGACTAAATCTGTTGCGGATCAGGCATTTCCTGATTTGAGGTAATTTTACATTTACAGTAAGGCGTGGCTGTTGCATACAAAGGGTGCAACAGCCATTTTAATACATTTACAGATTTAAGATGAAAAGGGGGAAAACTTATGATATTAGAGAATCGATATCTTCGCAAGGCTATCGAAAAAGCAGGTTACGTTGTAATAGTTAAAAATTGTTATATCAAAGACAGAAAAAGTAAATTAGAATATATTTCTCCCAACGCATCTATGTTGGGAATGAACGTAGAGCTTTTAAATAAAGGTATGAAGCTTACAGAGGATTACATATTCCCAGAGGATAGACAAAAGGTTATTGAGACAGTGCACCAGGCCAACGCCAGTTCTGTTTCGGACTATACCCACGAGTATCGAATGGTAGGAGATGATGGCAGGCTATATTATGTGTGCAATGAAATTTCCGTATCACCGGTTAAGGATGATTGTTTCACGGTAGAGTTTTACATAAAGAACATAGGTGACAAGAGAAAAAAAGATGCGCCAATCAATATAAGTTCACTTGAGGAAAGGAAAGAAGAGGAAGAGTCCTTTGGTGATATGACTTTGATGGAACGTATCAGATCTATAATGACCGTTTTTTCAGAGACAGCAGAACTATATTCTGTTTATGTTGATTTAAATGGAAAGATGGTATTTCCACCGGTAGGGCCGGCTACTAACATGGGTGATTTTTATGATTTGTTTGAAAAACCGGCATACAAGGAATACTACAAATATATCAAACAGGTTGTTGTAAATAATGAGACGCCAACTATTCTTGATAGAGAAGAGGGAGGAATTGGTAAGATATCCGCAGCACCTATCAAATTTAATGGTGATATGAAGGGTATATGGATTATAGGCTCCTATACCAAGGAAGAAACAGCTAAGCTTAAAAAGTCTGTTGAAAATCACTGGCTTATTGCTGAGCTTATTTCTGATTACGTTTACAAAAATAATGCCATAGAGGTAGAGATTGCAAAATCCAGAGGAGCAGGTGCAAAGCTTCGTGAGGAGTTGGCACGTCAGAGTATAATCAATGACGCCCTCTCTAAGATAAGCAGTAAATTAGTTGACACTGTTGATCAGGTTGTGGAAGAGACTTTAAGAGATGTGGGAACACATATGAATATCGATAAGATTTTCCTTTGCACCTATGATAAAAACAGTGGTAATTATCAGCTGAGACACCACTGGGATTTAGCTGGTAGTGAGCCTTCAGAGGAGCTTGTTAAGCATCTTCCAGAGAGAATGTATATTCTTGAGGATTGTATAAAACAGGGTGAGGGTCAGTATTTGGTGGACAATGCTAACCTTACAGCTGAAGATAAGCTTAATATTATGAGATTTAACTTCAAGGCTATGGTGGCTTACCCTATTTATCTTAACAACAAAATGTATGGCACTTTATTCTTTGCAGAGAGCAAATTTGAAAGAGTTTGGTCTCCTGACGAACTAAGATTTACAAAAAGCGTTGCCCTGGTTATCCAAAATATGTTTGAAAATGCTGAGGGTGACGAGAATATAAGAAGTGTGAATAAACATTTGATTGATACATACAATAACTTTAAGGTGGGAGTTTTTGTAAGAGATGCACATTCTGGTGAGGTTTTATTCTCCAATTCTAAAATGAATGAAATGTTAGGCTATGACCTTACAGGAGGCGATAGTAGAACTATACTTACAGATTTGCATGATAGGTTTGACAACATATCAGGTATGAGAAAACCGTTTATCACTAAGGATAAAATTGTTAACTGGAGAAGCTATATCAAGAGTCTTGATGATATAATGGATATAACTGAGATTCAGATAGAATGGCTCAAGGGTCAGGCAGCTTCCTTAATTATTTTGAGAAAAGCTAAGGATTTAAAATAAAATGACGATATATTAGTTAGCGGGAAAGGAGTAAACATGGCAAGTTCAGATATTGGAATTGATTTGGGAACAGCCAGTATATTAGTTTATGTTAAAGGAAAAGGAGTTGTTCTGAAGGAGCCATCTGTTGTTGCATATGACAGAGACACCAACAGAATTAGAGCCATTGGCGAGGAAGCCAGACTTATGCTCGGTAGAACTCCTGGCAATATAGTCGCAATCAGACCGCTTAGACAGGGTGTTATTTCTAACTATGATATAACTGAGAAGATGCTGAAGTATTTTATACAGAAGGCAGTTGGCAAGAGCTTTTTTGGTCGTAGACCACGTATTAGTGTATGTGTACCTTCTGGTGTCACAGAGGTTGAGAAAAAAGCCGTTGAGGATGCCACATATCAGGCTGGTGCAAGAGAAGTTTTTATCATTGAGGAGCCTGTGGCAGCAGCCATTGGTGCAGGTATTGATATATCCAGACCTTGTGGCAACATGATAGTAGATATAGGTGGCGGAACCACTGATATCGCAGTTATTTCTCTTGGAGGAACCGTTGTCAGTACATCTATTAAGGTGGCAGGAGATGATTTTGACGATGCCATCGTAAGGTTTATGCGAAAAAGACATAATCTTCTTATCGGTGAGAGATCTGCAGAGGAGATTAAGATTAACATAGGCACCTGCTATAAGAGACCAGAGAACATTACAATGGACATAAGAGGACGTAACCTGGTTACAGGTCTTCCAAAAACAGTTACAGTTTCATCTGATGAGACTGAGGAAGCATTGAGAGAGGTTACAGCTCAGATTGTGGATGCGGTGCATTCCGTTCTTGAGAAAACTCCGCCGGAGCTTGCAGCAGATATTGCTGACAGGGGAATAGTTCTAACAGGTGGAGGTTCATTGCTTCACGGACTTGAGGATCTTATAGAGGAGAATACAGGTATTACTACTATGACTGCTGAGGAACCCCTTACGGCGGTTGCTATTGGAACAGGCAAATATATAGAGTATTTAAGCGAGAAAAAGTAATATTTACAAGGAGTTGACGACATGGTAAGAGCACTGTACACAGCTTGGACAGGTCTTCGCAACGAAGAAAAGCGAATGGATGTAGTCACCAACAATATGGCTAACGCTGATACTACAGGATACAAGAAGATTGAAGTGACATCAGAGTCATTTGCGTCACATCTTGCAGTTAAAATTAACGATGAGGAGATTGGTCCTGATCGTATGCAGGGTATAGGCGGACTCAATCCTGGAGTAAAGATTGGTGAGACATACTTTGACATGAGCCAGGGTAATTTCAGACAAACAGAGGATCAGTATAATTTTGCGCTCTCTGGAACAGGCTTCTTTACCATAAGCATGACTGACAAGAGTGGAACAGAACACATCAGATATACTCGAGATGGAGATTTCACTGTAACCAAGGAAGGTTATCTTGTAACAAAGGATGGAGACTTTGTGCTTGGTGAGGGAGGCAATCGTATACAGATTCCGGGAGCCAATATAGTTGACATCAATGTCAATGAGATGGGTGACATATATGTGGGAGATCAGTACATTTCCACCTTCCAGCTGACAGATTTTGAGAGCTATGAGTTCTTATCCAGCTATGGTGAAAATATGTACGAAGCAGTTGATGGAGCGGTTATGATAGATGCAGATGCATCAGTTGCGCAGGGATACTTAGAGATGTCCAACGTAAATATGGTTACAGAAATGGTAGACATGATTGCAATAACTAGAGCTTACGAGACAAATCAGAAGATGATACAGACTATCGACGATGTTTTGAACAAAGCTGCAAATGATATAGGCAAGGTGTAAGGAGGTAGAGTGATATGATGCGTTCGTTATGGACTGCGGCATCAGGAATGAGAGCACAGCAGACAAATGTTGATACAATAGCAAACAATTTAGCAAACGTTAACACCACAGGTTATAAGACTCAGGAGGCTAGCTTTAAGGCACTCCTTTATCAAAATCTTCAGTCTACTTCAACAAACAAT
>SVED01000012.1 GCA_015057515.1 Lachnospiraceae bacterium | reverse complement strand
CACAACCTTTATCATATCTCCTACCTCTACATCAAGATGAACCTCCTGTACATTAATTCCTAATGTACGCATCTCACTTTCAGTAAGAGGTACTGGCTTTGATTCCGGACCTACAAAACCTGTAACGCCTCTTGTGTTACGAACAATGTACCATGTAACGTCATTCATAATCATATTAATCAAAACATAACCTGGAAACAACTTTTTAGGCACGACTTTCTTGGTACCGTTACTCTTAACTTCTACCACATCCTGAACCGGTACTGCCACCTCCAGAATCTGATCTTGAAGCTTTCTGTTTTCGATAGTCTTCTCGATATCGTTTTTTACCTTGTTCTCATATCCTGAGTAGGTATGCGCTACATACCATCTTGCTTCAGATTTGTTGGTTGAATCCTTCTCCTCTGAAGCCTGCATAATAGCTTCATTTTGTACCATATCTGACATACCTTCACCTACCTATCCAATAACAAAAGATAAACCAAATTTCAGCAATATATCAACAACTGCTATCAAAGCACCTAACACAACAGCTGCTATTAAAGTAACAGTTGACTTCTTGGCTAAAGTTTTCTTAGTAGGCCATGTTACCTTACTAAATTCAGCCTTTAATCCCTGAAACCAGCTTCTTTTTAAAGCAGGAGATGATGTCTCTTTGCTTTTTGACATATTCTTACTCCTTTTTATGGATTATAACCTAACAATTAAAACCCATCTTTAAACCATGCCGATTACTTTGTTTCCTTATGCATTGTATGCGCCTTACAGAACTTACAATATTTCTTTGTTTCCATTCTGTCTGGGTGTGTTTTCTTATCCTTTGTCATATTGTAATTACGCTGTTTACAATCCTGACATGCCAATGTTATCTTAACACGCACAACTTTCCACCTCCATTTTATATTTTGATTTTAAGGCATAAAAAAAAGACCTTCTTCCATCGCAAAGTATAGGATAACAAAACCAATAGTCAAAGTCAAGAAAAATATATGGTTTTTGTTTGTTTTTTATAGATTTGTAACATTTTTCTATATTTATATAATTTTTTTACATTATAATAGAAGAAATGTAGACGTTTTTTTATTTTTATTGTATAATTATTATGAATAACTTTCATCAATTTTTAGATTTTATTTTAATTTTTTCGGAAAGGAGGATTTAACATGTTAGTTTCTTCAAATATATACAACCATTTGAGTTCTGATCTTGTGCCTAAAAAGCGCAACACTACCCACAAATCCTCCGAGCTTCATGAAGTATACACTAATATGGCACGATACAACAAAAAAACGCCGTTATACCTGTTAAACTTCTCACAGTCTAAGCAATCCCAGATTATAAACATCAAGGAAGCAGCCATGACTTTAAAAGAAGTGTCCGATTGTTTCACAAATACAGACAGTGATGTTTACAACAAAAAGGTACTTCACTCTGACAACACTGATTCAATTACCGGTTCCTTCAAGAATGGTGACTTGAGTACCCTTCCTGAAGAGCTTTCCATTCAGGTAAAAACTTTAGCAAAGGAACAGATTAATACAGGTAACTATTTACCTCAGGATGATAAAGCCCTTTCTGCCGGAAGTTATACCTTTACTCTAAGTACTATCAACTCCAGTTCCCACTTCAATATCACTGTGGGAAAAGATGACACTAATTCGGACATTCAGCAGCGTATAAGCCAGTACATCAATAATCGCAATCTCGGCATAAATGCCTCCGTTGTAAGTGATGGCAAAAACAGTGCTATAATGCTTTCTTCAAAAGAATCTGGTGTTCCATCTACTGATGATGGTTTGCATTTTTCTTTAGAAGCAGCTGGCGAACCTAATATTGTAGATGCTTTTGGTTTGGATAAAGTGACTACCCCTCCTAGCAATTCTCAGTTTACTATTAACGGAGAGGAACACACCTCCACATCCAACCAAATTTCCATCAATCAGATTATTGAGTTGGACTTCCACAAACCAACCTCTAATCCAGTGCATATTAGTTTTATACCTGATACCAACGTGTCTATATCGCAGATTGATATGTTTGTGGATGCCTACAACAACCTCGTTGATTTATCCGAGGATAGTCGCCATGTAAATCCAGGCAGTCGTAGTTTATATAGAGATATTTCTGTTATAGTGGATAAGCACAAAGAAGAGCTTGAATCTGCAGGATTAAGTCTTAGTGAAGACAATAAACTTATCAAAAACGATGAACAATTGCTAAAGAGTATTCAAAGTGGCAAGTTCAACGAGTTGTTCCAAGACATTTCCTCATTCAAGGATGATGTATCAAATGCAGCCAACCGACTTTCTCTTGACCCAATAGCATATATTAACAAGCTTATTGTTACATACCCAAACACTCAACAGCAATCAAGTTCAGTATATAACAAATCCTTATATAGTGGTTTAATGTACAACAACTACGCATAAAAGGATATGCAACACATTTATCTGTGTAGCATATCCTTTTCTTATTGATGAGCATTTTTTAGGAGCTCTATTTCCTCTTGTGTCAGTTCTCTATATTCTCCACAAGTCAATGCCTCATCCAAAAATATAGGTCCCATAGAAATCCTTTTAAGATAAGTAACCTTCATACCAACCTTCTCAAACATTCTTTTTATCTGGTGGTATCTTCCTTCCGTTATAGTAACCTTTACCTCTGATTCATATTGTTCTTCTTTTGAAAAAACAGATATTATTTGAAGTATGGCAGGTTTTGTTAGTTTATCGTCACCAATATCTATTCCCGATGAAAACATCTCAACCGTTTCATCTGTTACACATCCTTCGATTTTAGCAAAGTAAGTTTTATTCACATGCTTTCCCGGTGCCAGTAATTTGTTTGCCATAACCCCATCGTTTGTTATGATTAGTAATCCTTCCGTGTCTTTATCTAGTCTGCCCACAGGAAAAAGGTCTCTTCTTTTGCTAACATCTATCAAATCTATCACTGTTTTTTCTTTTTCATCCTTTGTGGCAGAAACAACACCGCCTGGCTTATTTAACATAAAATATTGAAATTCACAATGGCTCACCTTTTTATCGTCCAACGACACAAAATCTTCATCTGTTTGAATTTTAATGTCACTTTTTTTGACTATGACGTTATTTACCTTTACTCTTCCCTTTTTTATAAGCTCCTTTACCTGGCTTCTTGTTCCTGCTCCTGCATCAGCAAGGAACTTGTCTAAGCGTATATTTGCCATAGTCCACCTCCTATAAGAAACGAAGGTCCACAGGTAACCTGCGGACCTTCGTAATATATACAATCCCCCCAAGGGGATTGCAACAATGTAATTATAGCATACTATCAAACATGTTACCAATTGAAATACCCTGTGCTTGTGATGAGTATAATCCATTCACGGAAGATATGTTGCTGTTTGCCTGACTATACATTTGGAAAAACTTTGTCTGCATATTCTTTGCATATGATACAGCCCCAGTGAAAAGGGATTTTACATCAACTATATCAGCCTTAGCGAAAGCTTCCTCATCTAACTCTAGCTGATTGTTCTCCTTTATATCGATACCAATCCTTGCCAGAGCACTTTCATAAACCTCAGCCTGATTCACAAGCCTAACCCCCGCTTTAAGAGTTGATGTGTCCTCAAGGTCACCAGACATTTCTATGAGAGAATTATAATCTTCAATATAAGATTTGATATTCCTTAGAATAGCATCTCTATCATAATCATAAGTTTTATTACCCTTATCGTCAGTTTTCTCAACTTTCTTATATAAGCTTTCATCCATAAGCTTACTTAGAGATGACGTAGCCTCCTGAGTTGCTTCTTTTACGAGATTCATTTCCTTCTTTATATCATCTGCTGACTGAGAAGATTTGGCTGCATCACTGGCATAAAACTTCTTTGCAACCTTCAGGTATGTTCCGTTTTGGACAGCATACAAATCTCCTAACAAGCTGGAAACCCCACCATAAGAATCATTCTTCCCAGAAGAATTATTGAGTCCACTAAAAAAACTATTCATATAGTCATATGTATTAGTATCATTTGTAACATTAAAATTCATATAAATCACTCCTTGACAAATCAGATATTAATCTGAAACATGGACATCCTTGTCCAAACCACCTATATATATCATTATATATTAAAATATACCAATTGGTAAAGCCTTTTATAACAATTCTTTTTAATTTACTTTTTTTACATATATGTTTTCGTCGGCATAAAAACCATCAGACATAGGGTTTATCTCCACCCATTTGGTATTGCAAGCTTCATCTGCATAAGCCACACTGGCAAAAAGCTTCAATTCAACAGGACATTGTCTAGGAATTTGATATATGTATTCCACACCACTTCCGTCCGGATAGCTAACTGTCACCAATCTCTTTTCCAAATCACTTCTTATTGCTGTAAGTTCTTCAGACTCGTTATACACGGCATTTTCTGTAGTCCAGAAGGATGATATAAGCTCATCTTCCTCATAGCATTCGCCCGTGATTATGCGATAATTCTCATCCAAGACGTATCTATTTAGGTATTCTTCATCAAACTCAGATACCAAACTAGTCTCGACAACCAAATCACCATTCAGCTTATACACATCAACTATAGTCTCTCCACTGCTGGCAGGATCCGAAATCACCATATCATTATGGCTATAATCAATCATAATATCCGCCATTCCATTTTCCGGATATATCAAAGTACTTACCTGACCGTTTCTTACAATGTACCAACATAAATTGCCTGAATCTAAAACCTCTACATATCCCTCGGAATCCTCATAGGCTTGCATATACATACCATATTCATCAAAGCCAAGATATTGTAACTCTGAATACACTTCTGTTCCATGGGAATAGTATATGGTATTCACACTATAGCCTTTACCATCTTTCAAAAAAACATCACCGCTATTTGCCTCGTATATTTGTGCAATTGTAATATTCTTTTCTTCAGCTGTGGCTTCCTCTCTATTTTTTTCTTCCGTTGTCAAATCTTCGATTTGCACAACTGGCACCTCTGACTCTGTAATCTCTTTTGTATCTGACACTTGATTATCTTCTGTAGTCATTAAAACTACTTTATCATTACCGCAACCAGTAAGAGCTATCAAAACCAAAAGTAGCAATAACACAATATATTTTAACTTTTTCATATTAACTCCTTGAGTATTTTACAAACAAGGATATTATACTAATTCCTGCATCTTTATTCAATTGTAAATAATAATATTTTGTCGACTTTAAGAATTTTCTGCCGTAATTATGACCTTGCCATCCTCAACAGTAATCTTAACTTTATTGGTATCTATTCCTGCTGCATCAAGCATTTCATCATTTAATTGCACCCTGCCAGCTTTATCAAGCACAGAATATTCTTCATGAGCATTTTCGTACAATTCTTCATCTGTAAGACTGTCTATATTTTCTCTATATTTAGCCTTCATTATTTTTTCTGTACTAATCTTTCCATCTGATATCATAACCACTCTATCCACCTTGGCAGCCAATTTCATATCGTGGGTTACAATAATTATGGTTATTCCCAACTCCTTGTTAAGACGTCTGAATAAATCCTGAATGTGGTTAGACGTTTTTGTATCCACCGCTCCTGTCGGCTCATCTGCAAGTAAAATCTGAGGATCATTTGCCAAGGCCACCGCTATAGCTATTCTTTGCTGTTCCCCACCTGACATCCTCGTGGGATATGAATCCTTCTTATGGGACATACCAACCATCTCTAAAAGCTCTAACGCCTTGGTTCTTTTTTCTTTACTACTTTTCCCTGTGAAATTCATAGCTGCTTCTATATTTTCCAAAGCTGTAAGATACTTAAAAAGATTTCGCTCACTTTTTTGCCACACAAAACCCACAGTATTTTTTCTGTAATTTACCATTTCCTTTTCCGTCATATCAGAAAGGTTCTTACCAGCAACAACTATTTTCCCGGCGGATGGTTTCTCCAGACCTCCTATAATATTCATGAGTGTACTTTTGCCGCTACCACTCTTTCCGATAACCGACATAAGTTCTCCTCTCTTTATCTCCATATCAAGACCCTGAAGTGCCATTACTTCTATATCTTCAGTTTTAAATATTTTGACTAAACCATCGCAAGTAATTAAAACATCATCAGTTTTCATATCTGTCAACAATCTCACCATCCTCCATCTCGTAGACTATGTTACCCATCTCCATTAGATTTGGATCATGGGTAGTCATTACGATTGTTATCCCTTCTTTATCAACCAATTTCCTAAAAAGCTTCATAACCCTCAATCCAGTCTCTGTGTCAAGAGCTCCTGTAGGCTCATCTGCGAAAATAATTTTAGGATAATGAGCCACTGCTCTGGCAATTGCAACGCGCTGTTGCTCACCACCTGACATCTGTCCCGGCATATGAAGCATTCTTTCCTTCATACCAACTAAAGATAAAACCTTTTCAATTCTCTGGTTATGTTCACCTTCAATCTGAGCAAGTCTCATAGCAAAATCAACATTTTCATATGCGTTCATAATAGGAATGAGGGCTACGGATTGAAATACAAATCCCATATCCTTCCTTCTTATAAGTTCTTTTTCCTTTTCGTTCATATTGCCAAGACTTTCTCCGTCAAAGAAAACTTCACCATCTGTTGCATCATCCAGAGCACTTAGGATATTTAGCAAGGTTGTTTTACCACTACCGGATCTTCCTTTCAGTATAGTAAGCTTTCCCTTTTTTATTTCAATATCCACCCCTTTTAAAGCATAAAAGTCTTCACTAGCACCAGTCTTGAAGCAGCGTGTTATTTTTTTTCCTACGATAATATTTTCCATGCTACTCCTCCCCTAACTTAAGTGCCTGTGTAATATTAAGACTCTTGATAAGCTTTCTAAGAACAAACATACATACAACAATCATTGCAGTAACAACAACTGCCAATTTAATCACGTCACCGATTTCAAAATAAATGTAGATATCTAAATTATGCCTTTCTGGCAAATATACGATTCCAAAAACCTTTACATACAAAAGGGTTGCCACCATACCAACTAAACCGCCCGCCAGAACAGAAAAGAAGGTACTAAAAATATGCTCATTGGTCAGCATTTTATTTATTTCTTTTACGGACATACCCATTGCTCGATACACGCCAAACAAAAGCTCTCTTTGTCTGATAGAAGATATCCAGTATATAAGAAATCCTATTGCACAAAGTATTAAAGCTATAATAAAGCTCAATGTAAACATTCCATTAGTAATCTGAATCATAGGCGAACTCTTCATCAGGGAAATCTCCTCAGAAATAATTCGACTATCATCTAAAACCACACCTTTATTATCCAAGTAGCTCATAACATCTTCGTAAGTAGCATCCTCACTAACATTCATCCATATCTGGTAAGGTGTAATCTTAAATGCACTTATCGCACTGGCATAATTGGCAACAAGCAAGTATCTCTCTTTTAATTCACCTTCCTCATAATAGTAACGATTATATCCTGGCCAGTTATCTACAACGGCAACAACTGTTCCGGCAAAAGTGCCTCTAACATCTCCATATTTACCAGGTATAGCACCCATTCGATCACACCTTACTATATCGCCCACTTCAACTTCCATTTCCTTTGCCATATTGCTGGAAATAATAACACCATTTGGATTTTCAGCCAAAGCATTCAAGTAGGTATACCAATGAGTATCTAAATTAAGCTCTTCTTTCAAGTAAGCTGTCTCACCAAATTCCTTAGTGTGCACACCCATAAATATACACTCTTCTTTAACCATAGAATTTGCCCTTACTATAGTTCTATCATCATAAATAACTCTAGTCATACTATCGCATATTCCTTGATTTATAAGTTCTGTATACCTGGCATAATTAGGCTCAACAAAGTCATACTCTATTTCTCTTGTTTTAAGATAATAAAGCTTTGTGTCCCAATGCTCCTGTATAACCATATCAGAACCTATTTCATATGTAATTCTATCTTCGTTATTTCTATTTATTGTTCTTGCTGTGTTGGCATTAAAAAGACCAAGGGCTACAGTTAAGATTAAAAATACTGATATAAATCCCTGCTTTACAGAGTTTCTTGTAATCTGCAAGAAAGATGCATAAATTGCCGGCGACCATTTCTTTTTTCCAAGGATATATACTAACTTAACCACATAATGGGTAAGTCTAAGCGCCACCAAACCTAATCCTATAATAAACACCAAAGAGTTAAGGAATATCATAGGATCCATTTTTTCTCCCTCTATAGCTTTTTGACGAAGCATATCACTGTTTTGATTATAGTTATATAACAAATAAATGGATACACCAAGGAGGGCTATGTCTAAGAAATACTTTTCCCATACGGACTTTTTTATCTCATTCTTTGAAGACTTGTATTCAACTATAGATATTTTTGTGGAAACCACTACCGGTGCCAACACAAAACAAACACCAATAAATGCTGCTACTATTCCATACACGAACATTAATGGTACGAATCTATACACCCACATATTTTCCCATGAAAAAGTGAGGAAATCAGTGGTCCCTGCTGCAAGTTTGCAAAGCAAATAACCAAGAGGAACACCAATCAAAAAACCAAAACCTGCCAAAATCGCTGATTGTAAGCCATAAGTAGCAACAATCTGTTTTCTATTCAAGCCCCTACTCTTCAGCATAGCAATTTCATTTTTTTCACTATCAACAATCTGTTTAGAGACCATATATATAAACGCCAGAACCATTCCCAAAATAGGAAGCTCTAACACCCAAAGAATAACATTCACTGTTTTCTTCTCAGCATTGTAATCTGTAATTATATCTTCGAAAGTGCACATAAAGCTTGTGTCTGCTTTCTTAAATTCCTCTATGTAATATTGCAAATCTTCGATATTGCTACTGTTAATATCTTGATAAGCAAATAAGCTGAAATGTCTATAACTAATAGCACTCTTTGGATATTTAAGCATTATATCTTCATATGTTTCCTTGCTTACAAACACGTTTACAGAAAGCTCTGTAGGCTCAATATACCAATACAAATCCGACCTGTCAGCTTCTTTAAAAATACCTGCGACAACCAGCTTTAAGGTGACATCCGAACTGTTTTTCCAATTGACAAATTCAATAACCTCACCCTGAACAAGTCCAAATTCATCCATTACTTTTTCTGAAATAAGACATGGATAATATCCTTCTTCTGATGCGTACTCATAATAATCCGACCCCTTAAGCACCTCTATATGATCTGTAAGATTTGGCATATAACTCACATTGACATAATTACCCTTACTACCATAGCTACCTTGTGAGGACTCAGCAGAAAACTCATATACGGTTTGCGTAGCCAAAACATCTATATCCGGCAAATAATCCTCCCATACCTGTTGGTAATTATTAACTTTTGATTCCGCCGCACCCATCGTTGCAACATCAGAGACATTAATGGAACCATATCTGCCAAAAACTACAGGATATTGATTCTTTTCTCTGATATCCATCTCAAAGCTATTTACAATCAGCATATTCAAAGAACCCATTTTAAACATAGGCTGACAGCAAAAAACCGCCACAAGAAATGCCATACCAAGAACAAGACATACTGTAAGCCATAGCTTATTTTTTATTTTTTTTGTAATCATATTAAACATAGCTTACTCCTTTTCTTCCACCTGTTTTTCCACTGCTATAACATCTCCCCCTGTAAGTCCCGTTACAACGCACACCTCTTTTTTCCCTGGGGTTGGAACCACCTGTACATACTGCTTATACAGCTCTCCATCACACACCTTCCACACATAATATCTTTGTGTTTCAAGCATAGTTTCTGAATATACTTGTCCTTCTCTTAAAACTACTACACTATCAAAACTACCATTATTTCCATAAGCTTTAAAATCGCCCTCGGCCTCATAATAGCTTTCATCATCTAATTTTACCAAATATGAATAAAAGGTATTTGGCATACCATTATTAGTTATAACTACTCTTCCATCTACTTCGGAAAAATAGAAACCTCCCTCATCTCCGCCAATAGCAACGACTGTCCCTTCATAAGATTTGTCAGTACTTGGCTCGCTAAAAACGATTTTTTGATTTACCTTAACTATCTCTTCGCTTCTAATTTGTACATACTTTTCAGAAGGTGTTTTTATATTGTACAACCTATCTCCATATGACACATTTTTACCCTCACGCATATTGGCGCTAGTAATCACACCAGCCTGTTGTGCATAGATGCTTATTCCACCAGCCCCATCATTGTTCGCGCTTATTTCAGCATAATTTTCTTCCATAATTTGAAGCTGATATGTGTAATCACATTCTGTCATTTGTTTAGTTAGCTTTGCCTTTTCCAACTGACATTGAAGTTGCTCGTAAAGATAAGGTTCCTGTACTTTTAAACTGTCGGTATCAGTTGCAAGCTCATCTACTGGCTGATTTTGCTTTTCATAGGCCATTGCAATTTCCGCCTCAAGAGCCGCTATCTGACTATCTACATCAGTCATTGCCATCTTGTGAGTTTCTTTGAAATTTGTTATGTCATTTCTCATTTGTGCCAGCATGGCACTACCCTCGTTAGTTTCAATAACACATATCAAATCACCCTTTTCAACCATATCTCCGTCAGCAACTGCAACACTGGAAATAGTACCCTCATAATCTGAGTAATATTTTTTGCTGGTAGTATCTAATATTCTATTTGACTCCATGAAATAAATCATTTTGTAATCCTGAAGCTCAACTGTCAACTCATCATATTCTTTTGGAACAACCGCTTCAGAAGAATAAGCAATCAGCTCACCCTCGGAAAGACCTGATACAACCTCAGTATAATAGTTATCCTTTTGGCCAACCTCTATATATCTTTGCTCCACACCATTTTCCGACTTAACATTTACATATGTCCCCTGTTCATCCTGATACAAGGAATCATTTCCAACCAATAAAACATTCTCTTTATATTCTGTATAAAAATATATAATTATGTTATTTCCAATCTCTGGTGATTTTGATTCATCCAAAAACTTCATTCTAAGAGTAGGATATAAACCTTTATTTTGAGCAATCATCATTTCCTCTGGTAAATAGTCGTAAAATTCAAGTTCTTCCTTCTCTCCATTTACATAGGTATGATAACTGGTATATATATCAATTTCTCTCGCTTCTACAGGAGTTTCCACAAGACTTATATACGTATCCTCATAATCGGATATTATAATTACATTTTCTCCGTAAGAAACCATATCAGAATCAGACAAATCCTTTATGTAGGTCACATAACCACTATGTTTCGCCACTAAAGTTCCTTCATCAAGAATCTTCTGATACTTCCCTATTTCTTCATTTAAACTATTAATCTCATACTCATGCATAAGAGTATCGTAATTGTGATTTTCTTTTAATATGGCAATTTGCGATGCAATAGCCTCCGCCTCAGTCACCATTCCCATCTCTACATATCCCTGATACTTATATGTAAGCTCAGATAAATCGTATTGATATATCTCCTCAGCAATACTCCACTTACTTTCTTTAACTGCTATACTTTCTCTCAAGCTACGAATGCCATTTTCAGCCATCTCTGTGTCCACTGTTGCAATAACCTGACCAGCCTCAACAAACTCACCATAAGTAACCATAACTTCATCTACTATTACAGAGGTATCCCAGAAATGACAATATTCAGTAGGCACCACTACCCCTCTGCCAGTATTTACATTTCCAATGTCACCCATAGTCACAGGGCGATAAGATTCATTGTTTGCAACAGGTTCTATAAGCTTAGGTGCTTTAGCCGGTGTTTCGCCACATCCTGTGAGAAAAAGAGCCATCACAACACCATATGAAATTATAGATGCAAATTTACTTTTTCTCATCAGTTAATCACCACCTTATCGCCTTCTACAAGAGAAGATTCTATTATTGTTTTTTCATCAACAGTCTGACCAACAGTAACTTCCACTGCTTCTCTAAATCCTTGCTGGTCTATTGTGTAAACGTAATACTTTTCCCCCACTTGAAATACAGCCTCCTGAGGTACAAAAAGGACATCTGACATTGTATTTTTCTCCACAGTAACCGATAGCTTTTCCACTTTTGTAACACCATCCATAGCTATGGAAAAGTGAAGGTTCTGAACTTGCTCACCCTGTTCATTTTCTGATATTTCAACATCAATTAACTCCAGACTATAAACCGATTTTGCATAGATACCCTCATAAATTTCACCAACAACAAATTCGTAGTCATCCTTAACTGTTGCATAATAATCTCCTGTTCCATAAACCACTGTGATAATATTATTGTTAGAATTCACAATTCCGTACTCCAGGAAATCTGACATGGCAGCAACTGTTCCCTCTCCCTCTGCTATAATACTATAACTGTTTAATTTTGCATTAAGTTCACTTATGTACAGGTTTGTTATTTCTATATCACTCTCAAGCATTTTAATTTGCTCAGAATAATCAGCTCCCGTATCGATAAGAGCCAGATTCCTATAATGTTCAAGAAGCAACTGCTGCTGGTCTAATGTAACCTTGTAACCAGCAATTTGCTCCTCAATATCCCCCGATTTAAACGTTATTAATACATCTCCCTTTTGTACAACATCTCCCTCGGAAACATATATCTGATCAACCTCCATCTCATCCAGTACAGGATAATAATTTTTCCTTTCAAAGGTATCACACACCACATCAAACTCTAAGGTAGGCGTTATATCACCCTTTTCAACTTCCGCTGTCTCGTGAACTATTTTTTCATATTCGTTTATGTAAACATTTTTTCGTTTTTGATTCTCTTTATCACCACATCCCGTCATACAAAGCATGCTTAAAAATAAAACTATTATTAATCCCCTTTTTTTCATATATCCTCCATCAATATATATTCTTTGATAATGTATCAGTATCTTTCTCATCCCATACAACTATTTTATAGTAACATATTAACAGTAAAATGTATCAAACTTGTATCAAAAAAAGAAAAAGTTGATATTTTCAACTTTTTCTTTTAATTATCCTCATAACCATATCTTTAGTCAAACCAAACTCTTCCAGTTTGTGATATGACAACAAAAAGAGCAGATTAGAAACTATAGTTACAGCTACTAGCTTAAGAATAATAAGCAACAAATTGCCATCTGGCAATAAGGCGCAAATCAAATAAGTTATAAGTGACACTACAACTGTAACAAATGTATATAATAGTACTCTGGTAACATACTGTCTAATACCCTTAGAAAATATAGTTGTAAATATATTGTGAAGTATCCATGGCATACCTACAGCCACTACCGAAATAACTGTAGACAAAAGTACACCATATATACCAATAACCTGTACCAATATAATATTAAGAGCAAGATTAACTAAAGCTGTAATGATTGGTCTAAATCTATCCTCATGCCATATTCCTGCCGCATCCTTGTAGGTAAGAAACAGCTGGTTAAATTGATCAACATAAAAATATATTACAAAACAAACCACTGCACTAAAGCCTAGCAGCAAATCCTTTCCTGTCCATATGGTCATAAACGGCTGATACAGGCAGAGCAAACAAACACTACAAAATCCTGTGATCCATGCAATTATAAAAGTAAACTTCTTAAGATCCACATAGTTTTTTTCCTCTGACTCTACGAGAATACTGTTTCCTATACCCGCCATTGCAGATACAAAAAATACTTTTACAATACTCATAACTGCAGTGATAATGTAGTAGTAATTGTTATAAATACCTAAAATCGAAAGACCCAAAAACATTGAGATTACAATAGAATCTGCAGTAGACACAATCACATTACCAAGCTTCATTGTAAATAAATCTTTGATTCTTTGGGTGATTTTGCTCTTTGTAATTTTATCAAGCTCTCCCTTAGGACTATACTGAGGGTACATTTTCTTTGACCAGTACGCAATAAGGAAATTATTGATTATCTGTGTCACTATAGACGCCACCAGGTACATATAGTAATCTCTAAGAAAAATAATAATAAGTATCTGTGCACCATATAATATTGTATTTGTCAAAATGGTTACCTTACTGGATATATCTGTCCTCTGATGAGCCATAAGAAGACTGTTTTTGTAGGCAAACAACCAATAGGTCATAACTGTACAAAAAAGATTCAGATAGTAGACAACATATATATCTATATCTGAAGGTATCTCCGTATCAGTCTTAATGAGCATTGGGATAAGCGGCGTTATAACTACACCCACCACTGCTATAACTGCACCGATAACTCTATAATATGTTCTGTATAGCTTAAGGAGTGCACATATCTGTTCCTCATCTTTATCAATAATAGGCTGATACATGCTGTAAACCATAGCAGAGCCCACTCCAAGTTCTGCTAAATTAAGCACCCAGAGTATTGAACCAAACAAACTATTAAGTCCTAAGTATTCAATTCCCATGTAATATAGCATTACTGTTCTGATAATAAATGGCAATATAACCTGATAACCTCTGAGCAGTATACCAAAAATTACATTTCTTGAGGCATTTTCAACACGACTCATATCTACTTTCCTTTTCTCTTAACAAACTCTAAATTTCATTATATTATGAATAAAAATCAAAGTAAAGATATTTACATAAGCTTCTGATACATTTTTGATACAATTTCATTGTACAATTATGTTGGATAATATTATATAATTAGTATTAACAATTTTACCTAGGAGGAAACTCTTTTGATTAAAATTCTTATTGTAGAAGACGAAAACGCTATATCTAACCTAATATATCTAAACCTTACTGCTGCCGGTTTTAATTGTACCTGTGCCAGTGACGGTTTGACTGCTGCAAATTTTTTAGAATCAAATGTTTATGATTTGGTTCTTCTTGATATTATGCTCCCAGAGATTGACGGATATGAATTATTAGAATATATCAAGCCAACCAATACCCCTGTTATTTTTATAACCGCAAAAGCTTCTATCAACGACAGAGTGAAGGGACTTACTATGGGTGCCGAGGATTACATTGTAAAACCTTTCGAGGTTGTTGAACTTCTTGCCAGAGTAAATGTAGTATTACGAAGATATAACAAGAGTGACTCAACTATAACCTTTGACGATATCTCTATTGATTTAAACAATAAAACCGCCGAAAAAAACGGAAAAGCACTGGACCTTACTCCTAAAGAATTCGAACTTTTGGTTATGCTAATCCGCAATGTAAATATTACCCTATTCAGAGAACGTATCTATGAAACCATATGGGAAAACGAATACTATGGCGATACACGAACCCTGGATTTACACATTCAAAGACTACGCAAGAAAACAGGTTTAACTAAGAAAATCAAATCTGTCTACAAGGTCGGCTACAGATTAGAAAGTGAGTAATAATGAAATTTAGATATAAGGTGCTTATCATCAATATAATATTGTTATCTGTTGGTATTGGTACCATTGGTTTCTTTATGATTAAGAAAAACTACGAGTTGGCACTAGACTCACAGATTAAAAACGCTGTAGAAGAAAACAATTTAATTCAATCCAGCGTGGAATACGAACTGCTTGGATATTTAAACGAAGCCAGCTACAACATAGCACCCAAGCTTACCACCATAGGAGAAAATCTTTCTTCCAGCATGTACATCAACGATTCATCAATGTACATTATCTATGATGGAATTGTGTTGTACACCAATTCAACTACAAGTTGCCCGACAGAATTAACTACACATTCTGAATATGGAAAAAAGATATATACTCTTACAAAAGAAGGTAAGGAACATTATATCTATACAGCATGTTGCAATCAGGTAAGTAAAAAAAATCTTGTAATAGTGAACAAACGTAATATCACATCAGTTTACCAACTTATAAAAAAACAGCAAAGCTACTTTGCCGTCCTTCTTTTGGCAGTACTTTTTATATGTGCTATTCTTATGTTTATACTGAGTACACTACTTACACGTCCTTTGGAGAAGCTTGCTAAAGTCTCTAAAAATTTTGGTTCTGGCGACTATACTGCCCGTGCAAATATTACCTCAAAAGATGAGGTGGGGAATCTGGCATCAACCTATAACCAAATGGCCGCTTCCGTAGAAGAACACATCTATGAATTAAAAGATATGGTCACTCGCCAGGAGCAGTTTGTTGCAGATTTTACCCATGAGGTCAAAACGCCTATGACATCTATTATAGGCTATGCTGACACTCTTCGTTCCTTAGAATTAGACAGAGAAAATCAAATCATGGCAGCCTCTTACATTTTTAATGAAGGCAAACGTCTTGAGGCTATGTCAATGAAACTTTTCGATTTTATTTATACAAAGAAACATGAGATTTCTCTCTTGCCTATTCATATGCCAACCCTTCTAGGCAATATAGAAGAAAGTGTTATACCCTCTCTAAAAAAAGCAGATATAACCCTTTGTCCAACAAAGGATATGGGATACATTCTCGGTGATAAAGATTTACTCAAATCTGCTTTTATCAACCTTTTAGATAATGCAAGAAAAGCATCTTCTCCTGGTGAAAAAATCATTTTTTCCGGCACTTCAAAAAATGACACTTACACAGTTACAATACAAGATTTCGGCATCGGTATAAAAGAAGAACATCTGGGACGCATATGCGACGAATTTTATATGATAGATAAGTCACGTTCAAGAAAGGAAGGCGGTGCAGGACTGGGACTTTCTCTTGCTGCACTTATATTCAAATCTCACAACGCAAACTTGAACATAAAGAGTACTGAAGGAGTTGGAACAACTATATCTGTTTCATTCCCTCTCCATAGAAAGGAGGATGCAGATGAATAAATTTATACGAAACATATTGTATGTTACACTATATATCCTCCTGATTTTTACCGTGATTTTAGGTAGTATATTTATACCAAAATATATATTAAATATGCACACAAACAAAACACTTAACGTAACGATTTCTGCTCCTGAGGAATACTATTTAGCTGCTAATTCTGCTATGGCAAAAAGCAACTCAGCAAAGCTTTCCCCCATTGAGCGAATTAATCTCATTACAGGTGTCTGGAGCAGTACTATGACTAAAGCCTCCCCTAAAGATGCATTCATCTCAGAAACTGATGCGGTAGATTTAGCCATTCACCGCCTGAATTTTTTCTATGAAATAGACACGTATCCCTTCACTTTGCTAGGTGGATATGACAATTGGTATTCCTGGTCAACAGAAGTGTACAAATACACAGATGCCTCCTTCAATACCTACACTGCATATCTATGGATTATCACATTTACAAAATTTGACAATTCCTTGAAACACACTGTGGCAATGACAGAGGATGGCATCATATTAGCAGCAGAAGTTAATACTTCCGCAACAGGTATGCGTGAATTACACTATGCTTATGCAGGGGCATATCTTGGGTACATAACTGGCAACAATCATATTGGCTGCAACATTGAAAATGCTACAGCCAACCCTGAAAATATTCCTTCTATTTACCCAAATATAACCATAGACAATAGTATTATCACTAACGCATCTACCATATCCCTTTATGAATACATCGATGCTGAAAGTAACACCTATACCCTGTATCAGTATGGAAACGACGAAAAATACGGCATAGGTATTGTACCATCTAATTAGCTTCTTTAAGAAGTCTGGAATGGTTACTAATCCAATCTAAAACACATTGTTGTTCCTGTTCATTAATAGCAGTATTTGAAAAGCCTGCCTTTTCCAATATTGCTATTACTTTTTCTTTGTCTGAAAAACTTGAATCTGTTCTTGAAGCAATATACTCAATCTGTTCCCTATAGTTAATATATTCTCTGAAATCTTTATTCTTTTTCTTCAAACGTTTACAATAAGCAGCATATTTCATAACGAGCTTGTCATTAATTGTTGCCTTTTTGTATTTGGTTAAGTATATAACTCCTCGTACACCATATCTTCCACATATAAAAATAATTATAAGGGCTACTATGCTTAAAGCAACGTAACACACAATTTTTATAAGTTTGTTTGGTATCTTGAAATTAATTATACCAATATCCAGTGCATCACCGTCATCTTCATTATTACTACCTATAGTTTCCTCAAACATTTCCCAGAAATCAGACACTTCCTCTTCTTCCCCTGCCGGAGTAACATCTACAGGAATCCATCCCTCGCCTGTAATAAATATTTCACACCATGCATGGGCATCTGCATCTGTAATATTTACCTCAATGAGAGCTGTTTCTCCAAGTTCAGAATAGCCATCATAATAGTCTGAATATTTTGTATCTTCTACCAGCTCACCATTCTCGAACTGATTATATGATACCGCATATCCCTCAACATATCTGGCTGGAATACCCATTTCTCTAAATATGAGTACTGCTGCTGTAGCAAAATGCGAACAATATCCTTTTTTATTATCTAATAAGAAATAGTTTACAAAATCTTTTTTCCTAGGTGTACGACCTGGTCTTATTGTATATGGAATATTATCCTGAAAATATTCTTTCAATAATTTCACATAATTTTCCTCATTACCGGTCCACTCTATCTGATCTATTACATACCTTACAGCTTCCTTATTTTCCTCTGGCACATATAAATCCTCTTGAGTGTACGGTGTCCCCTCATAATAATCTGACGAGATCATCACTGTATCAGAGCCTGAAAATCTAGGATAATATTCAATAGGAAAATATCCATTTGTTTCTGTCCAATTATCATCCCAAAATGAATAGTATGTGGTATATGTATCTGCACATGAACTATCTATAATGTCAAGCATCAAGGTTCCTTTTGCCCCCCACGGGTCCCCTTCCACATATCCATTCATCAGTTCATTAGCTTCCGGCGTTTGCTGCCACATACCCTCATCGTAAAGATGTCTGACATCCACCCATTCATTTGCGTAAGGAACATATTCAACACCTGTAAAAGATTTAAGATATATGGTGTCAAAACTATATGGTGTGATTTGCATTTTAAGGTCTGTTTCATGATCAAGTTTTACAGATGATACATTTCCTAACTGACCATGTTGCATACCACCTATATGCTCTTCCTGATTAAAAAATCCCTGTATACCATCAATAAGAAGAGTTGTCATTCCCGCAATAGTTAAGTCTTTGTATTTATTGCCTTCATATCCCACATTAAATCTTTCTTTAGGTTTAAATGCACTGACTATAACTACCACTGTTATAACTACTATCATAGTCGTAGCACATGCCTGACCAAGTGCTTTTACATTATACACATAAGAAAGCTGTTTGTTGGTTTGCTTTTTCTTTCCCTTTTCCGAATATATATTATCGTTTCGTTTTACGTTCATTTGTGGACTATAATGCCTGCTTGATTTTAAGACATAAGCCATGCATATTCCACCCAAAAGCATAATTACATACATCATGTCTGGCTCAAGGATTAAATATAACGGAATTAAATTCAATCCCATAACTGTAAAAAGGGAATTAAAATACTGCATTCGTCGTGATATAAACACGTTGAGAAGTACATCCAATACAATTCCTATAAAAAGACATACAAAGGTAATTGTCACGTACCTATCCTCTATCTGCTCTGTATATAATTTTTGAATATCTATATTAAAATACTGTGCCGCAGCGTCTGTTGTAATATTTACAATGGCATAAAATCCACTGTTGATATATGGTCTGAAATTAAAAACCAACATTCCAAACACAGCGAAAAGGAGTAAATATCCCAGATTTTCCACCAACAGTCTATAGTACAAAAAAGCACTCAAAATAGCCGTAACAAATATAAGAATATGGCACAAAAACTCGTTATATCTTATATCTAACGCAGACATGTAAAAACCTATACTTCCCATGGATATAAGATACACAATAATACCTTTTAGGAATAAGGTTAGTATTCTATTTTCTTTTTTTTCGAAGAAATCTTTACCCAGCTTAACACCAGAACACAGATATGTATCTTCTATAACTTGGTTATTCTTTGCCACTAGACATTCTCCCTTATAGTTACTACAACACGTCCACCATCCCCATAAACGTGAGCATAAGCTTTTAATTCCGGATTAACACTTGCCATATTGATTGACGCTTCATCATACCCCACATATGTGTCCTCGTAAAACATCTTGGCAAATGCTTCATCTAACTCTTCTTTATAATCCAATTTAATATTTTCATATTCGTATCTTTTACTACTCCAGTACATCAAACGCACTGTAGTTTTATCTTTGATCAAGCTTGTAATTATCGCATAAGTGGCTGCCAAAACGCCTTCCAGCAAATAATTATTTTCCCCACAAAGTTCTGGCAAAATAACCATCTGCCTGTCTGACATGCTTACTCTGTCCTTTACCATCAAAATATCTCTTTTAGCCGACAACTTCCAATGTATACTCATCAGCTTGTCCCCAGGAATATATTCTCTAATATCATGGACGTCAGAAAAATCATTACCTTTCTTGGAGCTTTCCTCACTTTCCAACATACCCTGTTCGAATTCCGGAAGCTTGCTGAGATTTTCATTTACCAAACATGGCATAACCACCAGTTCATTACTTACTTCTATATTTTTCTTAAAATATTTAAATCCCATTAAATCTTTTATGGTAAGAGAAGCTACCTCTATTGAAACTATGCCCGGAAGAGTTGGAATTATAGGTAGTTCCAATGTATATCCCTTAAAAGCATGGAGAGGCATATCTATAATACGTTCTCCCTCTGTTTTAAAGAAAGTATTTTTTATCTTTACCTTTAACTTAGCTTCAAGACATACAAAAGGCGTTGGATTATTTACCTTAATCTCAAAAAAAGCCTCCTCATGCTGACGGCCAAAATGATAGGACTTGTCTGTATTGGATATGTTGACAGTCACAAATCTTCTTACAACCAGTGCCAAAACAATAGATATTATAGGCGCAACAATCATAAGCACCATTACAATAAATGTAAAATGACTATGTAAGAAATAAAATAACAGTGCATTTATAATAAACAATAAAGCATATCCAATTGTTCTAATAATATTTTCCATAATTATCCCTTAATTTCTTGGTGCAATTACATTTTTAAGAACCATATTCAAAGCCTGCTTTACGCTGATGCCCTGTGCCTTACCTCTGGCGCTAAGCTTTACTCTGTGTCCTAATGTATCAACAACAACTTTTTGAACATCCTCTGCCGTAACGAAATCTCTTCCTTCAATAACAGCCATAGCCTTAGCCATTTTTAGCATAGCGATTGTTCCTCGTGGACTTGCTCCCATAGAGAAAAGTTCCATTTCTCTAGTCTTTTCAACTATACTGACAATATACTCATATATCTCGTCATGAACAAACATATTATTCGCAGTCTCTCTAAGAGAAACTAACTCCTCAAGAGATATAATTGGAGCAACCTTCTCCACTGGTCTTGAAGCATTTCCCTTTAATATTTCCACAGCATCACTATGTTCAGGATATCCCATAGAAAGACATACCATAAATCTATCAAGCTGTGATTCTGGTAACATCTGTGTACCTGATGAGCCGTAAGGGTTTTCAGTAGCAATTACCACAAATGGCTCAGGTAGTTTTCTGGTAACACCATCCACAGTGGCAGTTCCTTCCTCCATAACCTCAAGAAGAGCAGACTGTGTTTTAGGAGAGGTTCTGTTTATCTCATCTGCCAAAAACAAATTACAGAAAACTGTTCCCTGCTTATATTCAAATTCCTTTGTGGCTGAATTGTACATAGAAAATCCAAGAATATCACTAGGTAATACATCAGGTGTAAACTGTACTCTCTTATAGTCAAGAGACATTGCTCTTGCAAAGGTTGTTGCAAGGGTAGTTTTACCAACACCCGGAATATCTTCCATAAGAATGTGTCCACCGGCTATAACTGCTGCCAAAACCTTTTCTACAACATAATCTTTTCCTTTTATCACCTTGTTAACCTCTGAACGAACGTCATTGATTTTAGATTGCATATATGTAACTCCCTTCTAAAAAAATCCCAGAGAAATTGTATTACTCTCCCCGGGAATATATTATTTATTTTGTTATGCCCGACTTAACTGCCTCATCTGCCACAGCCTTGGCAACTGCTTTAGCCACTCTTTTATCGAATGCACCAGGAATAATGTATTCTTCCGTAAGTTCTTCATCCGATACAATAGCTGCTATTGCTCTGGCTGCTGCCATTTTCATTTCCTCGGTAATACCTGTTGCCCTCACATCTAATGCACCTCTAAATATTCCCGGAAAAACTAATACATTATTAATCTGGTTAGGATAATCAGAACGACCTGTGGCCATAACTCTGACTCCTCCCTTTTTTGCCTCCTCCGGCATAATTTCCGGTGTTGGATTTGCCATAGCAAATACTATAGAGTCCTTTGCCATAGATGCCACCATATCTGGAGTAACAACTCCCGGAGCAGATACTCCAACAAAAACATCTTTGCCCTTCATAATATCCTGAAGAGTCCCCTTCTGTCTTTCCTTGTTTGTTCGCTCCGCCATATAAGCCTGTGCCTCATTCATCCAAGTTTCCCCAGGACAAAGCGCACCTTGTTTATCCACTAAAACCACATTGCCAATACCTAATTGTAATAAAAGCTTACATATAGATATACCTGCTGAGCCTGCACCATTTATAACCACATTTGCATCCTCAAATTTTTTTCCAACCAACTTCAATGCATTTATAAGCCCTGCAGAAACAACTATTGCCGTTCCGTGCTGGTCATCATGAAATACCGGTATATCCAGTTCTTCTTTTAATCTTGCTTCTATCTCAAAGCATCTAGGTGCAGAAATGTCCTCCAGATTGATGCCGCCAAACACTGGCGCTATTCGCTTTACTGTTTCCACAATCTCGTCTACATCTTTAGTATCCAGACATATAGGAAATGCATCAACCCCACCAAATTCCTTAAAAAGAATTGCCTTGCCTTCCATAACAGGAATAGCCGCACAAGGACCTATATCACCCAGACCAAGAACCGCTGTTCCGTCTGACACAACTGCTACCATATTTGATTTACAAGTATATTTGTAAACGTCATCCTTGTTATCTCTTATCTTTCTACAAGGTTCAGCTACACCAGGAGTATATGCTGTACTAAGGTCGTTTCTGTCTTTAATCTTAACCTTTGATACAACCTCGATTTTTCCACTGTTTTCCTGATGCATCTTTAAGCTTAATTCGTTAAAATCCATATTGTAGTCCTCTACTGCGAAAATTAATTCATTTTTACTTTAGATATTTCTAAATTGTAATCGTCAATCTTTGCTTTAGCCTCATCAATTTTTTGAAGTTTATCCATAATCTCTGAATCAGCTGTGTTTGTAGTTTTATACTTGTTGTATATAAACTCACCAATCTCCTCGTAAGCATCTTTGATGTTGGTTTTTTCCTTGCTGATTTTTGCCTTCAGCTTAGTAACCTCTATAGCATCACTTGTTTCATTTTTTACTGTTTTAATTATATCTGAAAAAGCCATGTTTTCACTCCTTAATACGCTTTACCATTTTTCTTGTATCTTGATAATCCCATATTGTTTCCTACTATGTTAGTAACTGTTAATACAATGTTTACAGCATATGCAATTATAGCACCGGCATAGATATTAAACTTATAATTTTTTATCAATTCTACATATGTAAAGGTTGGTTCCATTTCAGTACATATATCAAAAATACTCTTTGTTGCAAGAACAAACAATACTGTTGATGCAATAGATAAAATAAGATTTATCCATGTAATTATAGGCATAGGTTTCTTCTCAGGTACCATTGCCCTAATCATAACAACCAACGCTGAGATAGCAACTACTGCCATAATTATAACCGAAACAGTAAGCATTATCTTTTGCTTAGTTTCCCCCTCAAACCAAGCCTGGGCTAAAGTCTCCAAAAGACCTTCTTCAACGTCCTTTCCATATAGCAAGTCCATACCATAGTTTATTGGCTTTACCAAAAGGATTGCACCAAGGGCTGTAGCTACAGCTGAAGCCACAATTGTAAGCATAGCAAAAAATGTATATGCTGTTAAAGTTACATCCGGTGATGGTTCGTATTTGATTTCACCCTTTTTTTCTGATGACTTAGCCTGGTTTTCTATTTTTTTAATATAATCATTTTTCTTTTTGTTAGATTTCTTTCCCATACCCTTCTCCTTTATCCGAGTAATTTTTCTGTACAAAAGTATAACACACTAGTCACAAAAATCAAATATAGACATCTGTGTTCCCAAAGTCTTATTTTTGTACTCTCTCATATATCTCATGAGTTCTTCTTTGTCATATTGAATACCATGTTCCTGACAAAGCTCTACAAATATTTTCATAAGCCTGTCATTGTCAGGGCTGGTCACCTCGTAGGCATCCCCATAGGTTCTCATATACTTTTCCTTCATACCTGGGAAAAGCTTATCGAGCTGTGCGTAAAAATACTCTCTGTTACCATCTCTAAGAGTAAGACCAATACCGAAATTCATTATGCCATATACCCCAGCCTTTATACAGTAATCCATCAAACCTCTAAGATTCTCCTCTGTATCATTGATAAAAGGTAAAAATGGGGCTAACCACACTATTGTCGGTATCCCTCTTTCCTTCATAGCCATAAGAACCTCAAATCTCTCCTTTGTAGTACAGACATTTGGCTCCAGTTTTTTGCTAAGTTCTTCATCGAAAGTGGTAAGTGTCATGGCTACCACACATTTAGTTTTTTTGTTGATTTTCTCTAAGATATCAATATCTCTCATAATAAGATTTGACTTAGTCTGAATAACTAATCCGAAATCAAATCTCTCAATTTGATTGATACATCTCCTTGTCAACTGCAGTTCTTCCTCAAGAGGACAGTAGGGATCTGTCATAGAGCCTGTAAATATCATACTCTTAGTTCTCTTTCTCTTAAGAGCATGTTCAAGAAGCTGATCAGCCCTAAGCTTTACCTCTATATCCTCAAAATCATGATCCATACGATAACATTTACTTCGTGAATCACAGTAGATGCACCCGTGGGTACATCCCCTGTAAAGATTCATTCCGTTTTGAGGTGATAGAATAGCTTTTACTTCTTTATAATGCATATAATTCTACCTCTCTTTTCTAGATGAAATCAAAACTTACCTGCTCGTACTCTAAGTCTTGATATTCCAGTTCCTCCTGATCAACCTTGCTAGTGTAATCAACTACAACAGTAAGTTGTTTTCCACCAGACATTTGCTGACCTAAAATGTAATTTACATCAAATCTTCCCGTAATAGCCGGTGTTGCTCCTCGGGCAGGTACAATAAGCTGTACATTGTTGGCTGCAAGTAGAGCAAATATCGGCTCCCAAATATATACATCCTTCGCCGCACCAAATGGGTTATCTATAAATATTGTCTTAGTTCTTGTGTCCTCATTTCCCGTCTGGTACATACCTGAAATGTAATTGATAATAGAAACCAAAAACTGAATATATATACCCTGAGACTGACCGGTACTACCAACCGCTTCCTCGTACTTAAGGTAACGGCTCTGTTCCTTGATACGTTCTCGCTTATAAAGACTCAGCTTAATAGCATTCATATCAGTAACTATTACACCGAAAAGTTTCTTTAGCGCCAAGCTGTTTCTTATAAATTTGATTCTATCCTTGTCGCTGTCGTAATCATCTGCCTGAGCTACTATTTTATCAATGTAGTCAGACATACGTTGCTTTAAGAAATCTTCCTTTACATATGGTACCGTAAGGCCAACCATCTGAATGGCTTCACCATCAGCAATAATTCTGGATAGTTTTGGAAGCTTATCCAATTCTGTTTTAACATCCAGACATCTCTGGAGACACTGCTCTTCAAAGTTTGCCTTAATAGTTTCCATGTCTACAAGGCTTTTTGAAACTCTGTCCTTTTCAAGGCGAATATACTCTACAATGGTCTTAAGGTTGTCCATAAGACCACTTGCCTCATCATAATCCCCAGGAATAATAACATCATCTCTTATGGTGCCTGCAAGCTCATAAACCTCCATCTGATCCAAGGCAGAAGCAGTGTTGCCCTTAAACTTCATCAGTTCATTCTTAGCCCTGTCAAGACTCTTATTGCTCTTGTCATACTTAAGAAGATTTACCTCAAATATATCTCTTAACTTATCCTTTTCCTCATATATTGGAGTAGCACCCTCAAGGCTTATGTCGTTAGTTGTCACTATACGTTTCACATCCTTATAAAGGTCTATCATATATCCCTGTTGCTTGGTGTAAATTCTGTACTCTTCATCACAGGCATTAGCTTCCTGTTCTAATCTCTTTAGCAACGCTTCGCCATTTTCCAAGGTAACGATAATATCTGAAAGACTTGCTTCCTCCTCAACATAGGCACCGAATGCATCTTCAATATTACGGATGGCATAATCTATACTACCCTGCAATCTGTCAATCTCTGATACCTTTTTCTTGTGTCTTGACTCATATTCTTTTATCTGAGTTTTAACCTCATCAATAGCCCTGTTACAAGAACTAATAACCTCGTCATCAGAAACATAAAGAAGTTCTCTAAACTCGTAATCCTTAAGCTTATCTATACTCACGCCTCTTTTTTCAATGTTTTTTAAGTTTCTATCCATAGCCACGGCAAGGGTGTCCATAAGCGTTCTCTTATCCTCGATAGTCTTGGCATCCTCACTTCCAACGCTGAGCATAGAATAAAATCTAGCCCTAAGCTCTTGATCATCATAATTTAAAATGTCATAGTCTTCATCAGGATTGTAGTAAGACTTGTAATTATTGTTCCACTCATTTTCCAAGTCAAATATCTTCTTCTCCAAGGATTTAAGCTTAGCTTCTTCCTCAGATATAATCTTATCCTCTGTACTCTCCTGGCTGGAAAGCTCCCTGATACTATCATCCAATCTTGCCATGTCACTCCTGTGTTTTTCAAGAAGTTCTTCCTGTTCCTTAATAAGGTGGTCAAGCTGCTGAATGGTAAATATCTTACTCTCATCTGATACATAGTTCTGGTACGCAACTTCATCTTCTTCGGCAGAAGCCTCCTCCTTGGCAATAATACCACGGGCAGTCTTCAAGCTTTCCCTTAAAGCGGCGATGTCTTTTTCAAGTTTTTCTCTTGCCATTTTGGCCTGTTCAAGCTTTTCACCTGCTGCCAAAAGCTCACCATCAGATATTTTAAGAACAAATTCCTGGTCCTGTCTGTAGGCCTCAAGCATCTCATCCTTAATCTCCAGCTGCTGTTTTAATTCTTCCGCGGACATAAGCTCTTTTTCAATGAGCTTTGCCTCAGTTTCCTTATCTGTAAAATACTCCGGACTCTTTCTAATGGCAAAGGCATTATCTCCAAAATGGAGAGCCATATCCTCCACCATATCCATATCATAAATGTTTACACTTATATCTCCTGTATCCACGTCCCTTATGTTAGGGTCATCCTTTATAGTGTCATATTCACTACAAACCACCCCGTAAGGAAACTCTGGATTCACCGACAGAATGGCCATCTGCTGTTCCTCAGATAGTGCAGAAAGATAATCCATACCATACATAGCTCTTACCCCGTGACGGGAATCAATGTACTCTAATACCTTTGCAGCACCTTTTGAAATATCAATTAGTCGGCCTTCCTTCAATCTTTCAACCCTCTTAGAGCTTAAAGATAGTTTTTGGGTAAGCTCCCCTTTATCTAAAACCGCCTGAGTTATTCTGCCTGATATAGTGTGAATAAGTCCTTCTATATCCCTACTGCCATAAACAGCACTTATATTATCCAGTTTTTCTTTTGCCTCAAGATATTCCTGCTCCTTTGCAGAAATTTTATCTATGAGAATACTGTTGTCATTTATCTTACTCTCCAATATGGATATCTGAAGCAAAGTGTCATTGACAATATTTTTTTGCTCCTTTATAAGGTTATCCCTATCCTTGATTTTGGATAAAATCATGTCCTTTCCACGGCTAATCTCCTCAAGCTGCTGGTCCACATCAGTAAATCTAATATCACTCATGGACATTCTGATGTTGGAAAGCTTTTCACTGAGGGTAACAATCTCCTGGTCAGCCTGATTCTTTCCACTTACTGCTACAGCGTGGCTCACTCTTGCTTCGTGAAGCATCTTTAACTGATATTCCTTGCTAAGCTTTTTCTCTGTAATAAAGCTCTCAATTAAAGCCATCTGATTTCTAATGTCTGTAAGCATTACATCTGTTCTGGTCTTAATATTGTAGACATATGTGTATAAAAGTCTCTCGTCAAATTTGGAGCCTGCCATCATGTTTTTTACAATGGCATCATACTGCTGATATTTGTTTCTGTCCTCTATATATTCTAAATATTCATTTACACTTTCTTTGAAATTTAAGTCGGCTTGAAGCTCCTCTAATCTGACCTGATATTCCTTTATCTTGAACTGAAGGGAGGCTTCTTCCTTTGCAAGCTCCTCCAGCTGTCTTCTATCCCTTGACACCTTAAGACACTCTATGCGCTCTCTTTGCTTGTTCTTTTGAAGACGCTTTCCATCAGCCTTATTCTTAAGTTCCTCCAGCTTTGCCTCATCATTTTTAGCAAACTGCTCTCCAGTCACACAGATGTCTGCAATGAGCTTACTGAGCTTACTCTGCTCCTCATATAAATCCATAAAAGAAGCTACCTTATCTGCCAAAACACTGACAAGCTCAATCTGATGATCATAGGCTGCTATATCCTTTTTCTTCTTGGCAAGTACAGTGAGCTGCTCCTTGATATCCATAAGCATCTTTGCCATAGAATCCTGACCGCTGTCATCTCTTTCGGTCTTCACCATAAATGCCTTCTCAATAATCTCCTCAATGAGAAGATCCTCCACAACCTTTCTGGTTGTTTTATAATTGTTTTCAAAATAGGTTCTAACATGACCCTCTGTCTTGTTGATACCTCTGATAATCTCCCACTGGCTTTCATGCAAACCAAAGCCACTGATAAATCTCTGATACTCTCCCTTCCTGTCAAAAACCTTTACTGAAAGGCTCATATCCCTGTGTTCTAAATCCTTTAGGTAACCTCTAAGCCCCTGAAAGGATACCCTCTCCCCATCTTTAACCAAAGGAAGATTGATAATGTCGTTTTTATTAAACTCTCTGTAGAAAATACAGTAATTAAAATACTCTATAGAAGCCACGTCCTTACCAGCGTCTGTCCCATCCTCAGCATCCTTTGCCTTTCTGGCGCAAAAACCGGTAGTCATGTATCTATAGCCTTCCTTTGAATCAGCAGGGTCAATCTTCCACTCAATCAAAGAATGTATAGTTGTGTTGTTGTTACCTGTTCTAAAAAGCTTTTCAATAGGCTGTTTCTCATCCAGGGTACAATTTGGAATCATATTCTGCAAAAGGAGGAGCATAAGCACACTTTTTCCTCCACCATTCGCAAGGTCATAAAGAGTATTTTTACCATGCATTCTCATAGTAAAATCATCGTAAAACTGACTGCCAAAATTGTACTTTACGTTATTCACTCTAATTCTGTTAATACTAGGCATCAGCTTCACCTCCTAACACCTTGTAAATCTTACCCTTGTACTCCTCAAAGTAGTTCTCAACAATGGCCTTAAATCGGTCTGTAGGATAGTATCTGTCCTCCACGGCCACAAAAAGCTTCTGTTCTACAAGGAAGTTAAATGTAAGCTTTATATATCCCATTTTTGAGGCTCTTGAAGCTCTGTTTTTCTCTTTCTCATCAGAAGTAACCAAAGGAAGCTCATCCCAAAGTAAAGCGATGGTTTTAAAGCTTTCCTCTTCAAGCTCATCCATAGCGTATACGGATATATCTGACGTAATAGCCAAAAGATATGTACTAACCTGCTCCATAACATCTTCCGGCTTAATGTATTCCTTTACCTGATAGGAGGCTGAATCCTGATAAAAAAGTAAAAGAGCATTGTACATAACAAAGTAAACTGTGTATAATTCCTTGTTAAGTCTAAGTCCAAGATGTCTTTTCATATCATCGTTGGTATAACCAAAAACTCTATTACCCTCTCCGGCAGTTACGTAGATAGACTCATTGTATTCGTAAATATTCAGGTTGAGCTTTTTCATAAGCTTTGTTGTAATATCATATACTGCTGAGTTGGAGTAATACTCCTCATACATCTCTCTGGTATCAGGATTGGAACGGGAAACTTCCTGCCCGGTAATCAGGGTTGAATATATATCTAGTGCTTTATCTAAACTTCTCTCTTCCATTAGTCTCCGTTCCTCCTTTCAAATATCATATCAGTAACATAAAAACTTTCTTTTTCTTTTCCATCGACAGATGAAATATGTGAGTTAAGCTCAACCTCTTCCTCACCGAAGATTATATCAAAGGTCATTGTCATAAACCTTTCCTTATCATCCTCTGACATATTTTGGATAACCATTTCCTCAAGTAATGTATCCTGTTTTTGAATCATTTTTGACATAGAGTAGGTCTTCTTTCCTGCCAAGTGAACCAGAAATGAATAGTAATCTCTATTGCCATATATTTCCTCACCAAACTTAATCTCTAAAATGCCATTTAATTCCTTCAATGTGACCTTTCCCCACTTGGAAAGCTGGTCAAGAAGCTCATAGAACAGTCTGGCAAAATTCATTCCGATTTTCTTATCTAATATCTCGTCCTCATACTCAAATTCTAAGTCTAAAGCTTCCTTTTCAACCTTTTCACCCTTTGATTTATCCTCAGATTTTAGTGTAAGTATATTGTCTATGGATTTCATAGAAAATGACTTGCCCAGGCGTGGTGCAAAAAGTGGCATAAGAACATGAGCCATCATGTCAGGACTATCCTGTTCCATAATCTTTACCAGACTTGCTCTAAAATCAAACACAGGTCTAAGTTTTCTAAGTTTTGCCCTGGAAATAATCTTGTCAGATATTTGCTGGAGTTCCATAGTCTCAGCAATGAGCTGGCTATGATTGTATATGGTTTTCTTAAGCTCAGTTTCCAAGCTACTGATATCCTCAAGAGCCTTTGAGCGAAGGGATGAGCTACCATCCTCACTTTTCTCAAGAGAGGCTCTCTCGATAGCCTTATCAACTAAAGCCTTATTCTTGGCAAAAAGCTTTTGTTCCTCAGTAAACCATTTGGCAGTAGTTGCCATATAATCCTCGTATGCTTTTGCACCCTCAAAAACATCGATACCAAGAAGCTTTAACACCTGCTCCTTTTCAGTTTTAAGCTGTATAACTTGACTATTTATTCTCTTTACAACATCAATACCGCCCCTGAAATTGTTGGAGCTAATCATCTTCTCTAAAAGGAGCTGCGAAACACTAATCTTACTCTCGTCCTTGATTTCCTTGGTATCCAAATAAAACTCAATACCCTCCGCAGTAATTGTGTATAGAACCTGACCATTTTCAATTCTGCTGTCAATAAGTTTAACTCTGGCTATCTTCATGCCCTTAATCTCAGGGTCATAGAATTTGAATTCAAAAGCTCTACCGTCATTCTTAAGCTTATCAAATATGTATACTATGAGTTGCTTTTCCTCATCAGCTTCTTCCTCAAGTTCAAAATCTCTTCTTAGAAGCTCTCGTAAGAACACCTCGTACTCCTCAAAGGTAATATCCTTCTCATGGAAATTATTCTCGTTAATGAAAAAACGCAAGGATGCCATAGTAATATAACCCATATCAAGGTAGCCAAACTTACCCTCCTTATACTGAGTAAAGGTGGTTTCATTCAACACGAAAAATGGGTAATATTTCTTAAGGTTATGCATTCTCGCGCTATGCTCTGAAATTATGTCATTAATCATTACGTGTTTAAGTGCCATGAGTACCTCATCTATAGTGTAACAAAATAATTTATGCTTTTTAAACTTATAAAAGGGCATACTTTCCCTATCATCGCATAATTACTATAATTTTAATACAATATGAGGCTAAATACAAGCAAGGTTTTCGACATTTTGTGGATTTAAGGCAAAAAACATCAAAATAGTGAAAAAAAGATAGGGCTATCGCTCTAAAGATTAAAAATCGTAAGAGCAACAGCCCATTAATATTTAGCATTAGTACCTTTGTTTGTTATAATGCGATATTAATAACTAGCAAATAATATATACTTTACGGTTTAATTTCCCCAATGACCAACGTGCAAAAACATAGTAAAACCATCCTCCACAACTCTATTTATATAATACGTAACAACTGGGTATTCGCATATTATAGTGATTATTATACTTATAATCATCAATAATGTATTTTCTTTTTTTGAAAGTATCGGTTCCTTTTTCAATATACGATAAACACTAAAATATAATAATGCTACATATATTGTAAATACAAATATAGGTTCAGTAAGAAAAAAACATATATTGCTCAAAAAACTTGCACCTTCAATAACTACCCACAGATACAAATACACAATAACAAATATTATATGTACCCCGAAAATCTTTCTTAGTTTCTTATAAAAAATCTCCATAAATCTCCTTCTGATACTATAACCCTAACAACTCTCTTAAATCCATCTCATAACATACTTCCCAGGTAGAAATAGTCTGTTTCATTCCTTTAGGTGTATTTTTTGTCTTATCATCAAATCTACATCCATCTGAATATACATAATCCCATGCTCTACTAGCCACTTGCGCACAATTGTTATATCATACAAACCATCACCGTCTGTATCATTCTTATCGAACTGCTCCACTCTCCCTATACAATATCTTACCGAACCCACCAATCCTTAAAAACAAATATAGAAAATCCATCCTCTGCAATTGTTTCAATATATGTACTTACACTAGGTTGAAGTGACATCAATGGGTCTTTTTCAAGCACAACATGTATAATGAAATATTGCAACACCGCATAAATAATAAATGTGATTAATGGTTCTGTAAGAAATGCACAAATGCTCATCAAGAAGCCACCACCCTCTACTATCCCCTGATTAAACCTATATCTATCAGAAAAAAATATAATTCCACATACAATTTTATATTTGAGCGCATGCATAATGACTACCTTTATTGCTATAATGCTTAATTCCCTGAAATGATATATATGGTCAGTCCTTTCTTTGCATAGACAACTCCAAACGCCGCATATACATCATCAACCGTATCAAGTCTAGGTATTTTTTTAGGATACACTATTTTATCCATATCTGCTTTACCCTTCATACCTTCAATAAAGTTAGCTCCCCATAAATAGGCAACTCCTTCATTTGTAACACCTACTGTAAACTGTGAAGAACTAGAAAAATTAGTTACGTTTTTTTCATTGCACAACGTGGAAGCTTCTTCATAATATTTAGGCTTATATTCCTTGGTTCCACCATAAAATTCCATATATAAAACGCTAATTACTTCATTGTCATTATTTATTACTTGAATTTCATAGTTCCCCTCGATGCTTTTAATATTATTTAACTCAGTAATTTGAACATATTCCTCAACAGATTTAGAATAACCTTCTCCAATTTCGTCATATACACTTATTTGTCCTGAAAAATAGACTGTTCCGTCATTTTTCAGCACATAAGTGTTACCACTATTTATTTGAACCATTACAACATCTGACATATAATCAACTTTAGTCGGTACATCAATACATTCCCTATTTTTTATACCTAAACTACAGTTTTCGTTATTTCCCCACACATACAATTCACCATCTGAAGTCACAGCACAAAAAGAATCATCCACAGCAGTAAAATCAACAATATCCATTAATATAACATCTGAAAATTGAACCTTACCTTCTACCAAATACGACATTTTGTATAAATTCTTACTCTCATCAATTACCCACGCAAAGTCTCCCACTGGATACATATCTGCTATAACAACATCTGAATCTACTTCGTACTCAGTTTCATTTCCATATTCATCATAAATAACAATACTATCATCATATAGCACTGTTAAGCGCTCATCATATGAATATGTATATATTCCTTTTGGCTCTTCCTTGAGCGTTATGGTTGGATATCTGCTATCTACTATTCGCCATATAACATACGCACTAATACATATTATTAATATTAGTAGCAGAATGTTTCTTTTCTTTTTCATATTAGTTGACCTTTCTATATACTACTGAACCTGTATTGTCCTTATAGTAAATTAATTTACCCTTAGGGCGTCTATCTTTACCATTAACTATTCGAGACCATTTAGTAAAACTTTCGCTCATTTTAGCAAACTCTACTTGAATACTTAAATCAGCACCTAATATATTTACATAAAATCCTTCATATACAGCATTTCCATCCCAAGCAGATACCCTTTTTATATTATGTTTAGATTTCAAAAAAGATATTGCCATATTATCATCGAAACCAACATATGCGTCATTACTATCAAAATCTATATTTCCATTATTGCAACTTGATAAATTCAAATAGTTTATGTTTTTTTGTTCTAAATCATTGATTATCATATCATCACTTTTATCTCCATAAACATATATGTATTGAATGCCATTTGTACTATTATCCGCACATAAATTTCCACCATCAAATATACTTATTGTTCGTGGTCCACCATGATATATCAAATGCACTTCATCAATCTGGAAAGCTATCTTTCCACCCTTTATCCCCATCTGATTCCAATGTTCCTCAAAATCATCTATATCAGTAGTGGCAAATTTTTGAACCATTTTTCCATCTTTATTTGTCATCCGCTTATATCTTACGTCAGCTTCATTTTCTAAAAAATCTTCTCCTGCCTTCGGATAAAAAATATACGATATATAAGGATTAATTACATTAGGAGTAAAATCTTTATCGTCATGTGCACCATCGAAATCGGTATCTATCAATTCAGGATTTGAACTAAATCCAAACACAAGCTCTGAAGAATGTACTATTATTTCATCCTCAAGTCTAAACTTATCCGTGTAAGTAGGCACCGGATCAATTTCCACACCATCATCCAGTTTATCTCCATCTGAATCAGGAAGATTTGGATCAGTATAAATTATCTGACCATTACATAGTCTGATACCAGCAGTCTCAACTATATCATACAAACCATCACCGTCTGTATCAGTCTTATCAAACTGGTCGTATATGTATATCCTCTCATAAAGCTCTGACAACATTTCTGACTTATCAGCCTTCTGAAAAAACTCCACCAGTACTAACAGACATATCAGCTAGAGAATTATCATCCAAACAATCATCGGATCCAAGACCAATACCATATATAGCAATACCCTTCGTCTGAGCCTCATTTATATAGCTATCCTTACAAGAATCGCCTCCATCTGATAAAAACACAACTCTGGTACATATATTATCATCATCTAAAATAGACTGATCAAATAAACTAAAGGATGTTTTAAGCGCTGCATTAAAGCTGGTATTACCCGAGCTGTATATACCCTGCAACGCAAGCTTTATAGCTTCCTTGTCATTGCTAAAGTCCAAAACAACCTTCGCACTACTATCAAAAAACACAAGTGCAACCTTATCACCAGCAGACATGCCATCCACATATTCCAAAGCTCCCTGTATACGGTTACACTGTTTTTTATTGTATATGGAATCATATGCTGAGCTGATATTATTATTGTAAATTATCGGGTCGTTACTCTTCATACTTCCGGAACAATCGATGGCTAGTACTGTATAATATGTAGTCACGTTACTACCTGGATTATAATCAATATCCTTCTCCCATGCCTCATACCATACAGTTCTATCCACTATCATATACTTACTGAAATGTGTAGTTGTAACGCTTACAGTTTCACTTTCCACATTAAGCACAGTATCAAGTTCTACAAATTTTTGATTTTCTTCATCATACCACAGGAACATCAAGTTATCAAAAGATGTTTCACCAAGCCCTGATGAATCAATCTTAAATGTAATAGTTGCACTGTTAAACTGTGACTCAGTCTCTATCTCAAAAGGTTCACCTATAAGACCAACAACACCTGTACAAAGCACATCCTTGTTCATTACACTTTCAATGGTTGTATTTGTCTGAAGATTACCAGTACCCTCTAATGTAATAGTTACATTTTCTATAACACACTCTTCATTTTCAACCATATGAGTATATGATTGATAGAACTTCTCTTCTGAATCTATAACTCCATCCTCATCTGTATCTGCTACATAAGGGTCCGTTCCAAGGGCTAGCTCATCTCCGTCAACCAAACCATCCTCATCTATGTCAGCCACAAGTGGGTCTGTTCCAAAAACATTTACCTCATCCCCATCAAAAAGTCCATCCTCATCAGTGTCATTCCACGCCGGTTCTGTTCCAAGGGCTAGTTCTTCAAGAGTAGTAAGACCATCCTCATCATAATCTTCCTCCCCATCAGGTACACCATTTTCATCTGAATCCATTATAGTCGGATAAGTATATGAGCAATACACCTCATAGTAATCATTTAGCTGGTCATCATCGGTATCCACGTCATCAACATCTGTTCCGTAATATATCTCATAGCAGTCCTCGAGACCATCACCATCTGTATCTGGTAAAATCAATACATACTCGCCATCTATCTTTTCAACAAAAATATGATTTGTTTCTATTGGCAAACCATTTACATCATATCCTATAGCATATATTTCTGCCTCTTCGAATGTGGCTGGCATAGTATATACATATGCATAATCCTCTGTCTCGCCAACCTGTTCAAAATCATTTCCATCATATGACACAAGAATATCATAAGAAGTAACTTCAACTGAAGAATACATGCTAAGACAAAGTTCCATGTTCTCTTCTTCCAAATATCCCATAACCACAGCCTGACCATCAGATATATCCGTTTCATACTCTCTTAGACTTATATCCTCCATAAGATGACCTGAACAACCTGGTTCAACCATAAAGCCAAATGTTACACTTCCCCCTGGAGCAATATTCTGGTTATACGTCTGACAGCCTATCTCATAATAACCATTTTTCGCACTTAATATAACTCCATTCCATATTTGTGTGATAATGTTGTCACCATAATTAAAGCCAAGTCTCCAGTCCTCCAAGGCCGTTGTCTTATTGTTAGTTATAGTCACCTCTGCCTTATAACCGTCACCCCAATCCTCTGTAATAACATAATCTACAGAGTAAGAATCTGTACCAAGGGTAATTTCCTTACCTAGCATTGTATAATATTCTGGAAAACCAGTAAATGCCTCATATACAGTCATTCCAAAAGATACGCTTCCCCCTGCTGCAATATCCTGATTCCAACCCAGATTTTTAACAACATAAAATCCATCTAAATCCTCTTCGATACTGGCATTCCATATGTTGCTTATGCCCTGTTCAAGAGGAAATGACATACACCAGTTTTCAATAGTTTCTTCCCCTGTGTTTGTTATAGTTACTGTTGCTGTATACCCTGTTTCCCACTTATTGTCTAGTTTGAATGT
>SVED01000093.1 GCA_015057515.1 Lachnospiraceae bacterium | reverse complement strand
CATGTATAATTAAGCGGTATGTGTAAACGGTTTATTCTGGCCTCCTCAGTAATAAAGCATGCCCACCCGGAACCACTTGTAGTTTGATTTAATCCCACAATTATAAATTTTTCCTTATATGAACCATATGTTATCTCTATTTCCTCACCTACATCAACACCCAGTCTTTTGGCCACATTGCCGGATAACGCTATCTCATTATCATATTTAGGTGCTCTTCCCTTATATATGCTCGAATATCTAAAATCATCAAAGTTATCTGTAGACTCAAGATATACCTGATAATCCCCGATCATAGCCAACATTTCACTATTATATCTGTATACCCTTTTAACCTCTTCCATCTTTGCTATATCATCCATTATTTTTTCATCAGAAATATACATTAGTACATTTTCATGATTACTTGAAAGCATCTTCATTAGTCTGGTATCATCAATCAATGTATTGTAGCCAAACACCAGAACAAACACCAGTGCAAAACCTATGCCGATCATCATAACCATAAGCAATACATTTTGTCTGATATATTGAAATACTGACTTAAAAGCAAGAAGCATTCCTAAAGGCCCCTTGCTGCTTTCAAGTGGCAGATAATTTTTCTTAAAGCTGTGATTACTAAGACCTTGTCTAAGGGCTGTTACCGGTTGTAACTCCTTTACCTTTCTGGTAGAAAGCATAGAAACGAGTATTGCTGATATTACTAATAATGCTACTGTAATACCAAAACAGCTTATATCAAAACCATACTCCCAGACAACTATAGCCTCTGTTCTTATAGTGGATTCCAATATAGGAAGCACAAAATAAGATAAACCAACTCCGAGCATTACCGCAAGCAAAGTAACCATCATAAACTGAAGCACAATGGCGCTTCTAATCTGTCTACTGGTATATCCTATAGCCTTTTGAACACCTATATTTTTAATATCCTGCTCAATACTATTAGATATTCTAAAATTAATTACAAGCAAGGTTATAGCCGCAGCAATAAGAGAAAATATAATAAATATTGCAGAGAGAATATCCGACAAATAAGTTCTGGCATATTCACCATCAGACATGGTAATGTTAAATGTGCTTATACCGGCATTACCAAGCTCTTTGGCAATTCGCGTGGATATTATCTCATCATCCTGTCCTTCTTCAACTCTCACAAAATATGCTGTATTATTGTGAGACTCAGGATTTTCTGATATTGTATCATAAGCCAAATCATTCAAAAAAATTGAATATCTGTATACTCCATTGCCACCTGTAAGCATTCGTTCAAAAAAACCTGCAACCATAAAGGTATATTCTTCATCACCAATTATACATGTAAATTCTGTATCCAGCTCAGAATCCCAATAGTATTTGCAAACCAGAGGAAGGTATATAGCATTGTCATACTCCTTACTTGATTCTTCTACCATATTGGGTTTATCACATACACCAAAGTCACTATAACGCTGAAATAATATGTCACGCACATTATCCTCTCCGTCTATTTTATTTGTAATAACTGCATGAATCATATCTGTATGCGAATAATCAGCTATTCCTTCTACCTTATCCAAGCAATCATTAATCAAAGAAACATCCCGACTTTCTACAACTCCCAGAACATCCGGCGTATTAAGTTCTTCTGTCTTCTCATAAAACAATGTCCTATAACCGAAAAAAGTCATAAGTCCGGTATATAACAAAACAGTAGCAAATACTATAATTACGAAGAACGAAAGAGTCTGCTTTAAGTCTTTTCTTATATTTGATTTTATAAGTTTTGAAATCTTATTCATCACAAACCTCCTCTTCTTACCAACCCATTTTTTTAAGAAATTCTCTTAATTTTTCATGTCTTTCCTTATCACCACTAACATATTTTCCGAGGTTACACTCTCCGCAAACTGTTCCGTCCTTTATGTATACGATACGATTTGCTCTTCTGGCAGACTTCATATCATGAGTAACCATAACCACCGACTGTCCATCATCATTCACCTTAGAAAGCACATTTAATACGGCATCACTATTTGCACTGTTAAGAGCTCCTGTCGGTTCATCTGCAAATACTACGTCAGGCATATTAATAAGCGCTCTAACAATTCCTGCTCTCTGGGCTTCTCCACCTGATAGCTGGGATGGGAATTTCTTCTGTAATTTTTCGTCGATACCCACTTTTTCAAAAAGCTCTTTTGCCTTAGCTACAAGCTCACCCTTCTTCTGTCCTGTAAGAAGACCTGCACTTAACACGTTATCCATAATACTCATAGAATCCATAAGGTGAATCTGTTGAAATACAAAACCACAATGTTTTCTACGAAATACGGCTAATTTGTCATTGGAATAATTAGTTATATCCTCTCCTGCAAATTGAATCTTTCCAAGGCTGGGTTTATCCATACCTGACAATGCATAAAGCAAGGTTGATTTACCGGCTCCTGATGACCCCATAATTACAGTAAAATCTCCCTCATATATCTCAAGATCAAGGTTCTTAATAACATGTTGCTGAGTTCCGCCTGTTGAAAATGTTTTGCATAATTTATCAGTTTTGATAATTATTTTTTTGTTCATATCAATTCTCCTATCCATTATAATTTCGATAATCATAACTAAAGCCACAGGACCTTTATCCTATGGCTTTACTATACATGTTATTTTCTTAACTGTCCTTGTCTAATTCTTAACAGTTTCTTAATTATGATAGATTAATCTTAATTTCCACGCAAAAGCCCTTTTCCTTATTGTAACACCTAATACATCCTCCCATTTTCTCTATTAGCTGATAAGAAATATGTAACCCCAAACCGCTTCCTGATTTACCCTTAGCATTAGCTCCCCGATTAAACTTCTTCATAATAAGCGGAAGCTCATCCTCTGAAACACCTTGACCAAAGTCCGATATAGATACAACCAGATAACCATCTGTAATATCCGAAACTACTTCAATGTCAGTATCAGCATATTTATAAGAATTAAATATAATATTATCAAATACCTGTCCTAGTCTAAGCTTATCAGCTACAACCATGCACTCAGGAATATTAATATCTTTAATCTGTTTCTTAAAGTCACTTGTTTCAAGTAGCTCAGCAATTTCTCTGCTACTTACATCAGTAAGTTCAACCTTTAGCTGATCAAGTTCTTCTAAGGTTGAATTAAATAAATCTGTCACTAGCTTATCTATCTGATTAGCCTTCTCAGTAATCTTTGCAAGTTTGTCTCGTTGCTTATCATCAACTACTGTTACCTGCATGACCTCTGTCATAGCAACAATAGAAGCAACCGGTGTTTTTATATCATGGGAAAGCTGCGCCACCAGCTCCTGCTTACTTTCGTTTGCCACACGTTCCCTTTCTCTTGAGGCAGCAAGTTCATCCCTCATAAGATCAAAGCTCTCTGTAAATTCTCCGAATACATTTCTTTTATCCATGTCAAGAGGAACATCCAGATTGCCCTGTGCCACATTTGCCGCAAACTTCTTCATCTTGTTAAACGGCTTTACCACCTGATTATTAAGATACACGTAATATATAACCATAATAGCAAGCACGAGAACTGTTGATATGGTAAATGTAATGGAAATTCTCCTTTGATTACGAGATATAATCTTATCTATATCATTATCTATAATCAGCCATCCAACAATCTTACCATCAACCTCAATTGCTCTTATAGTACTACGATTCTTTGTTGCTGAAACTATAGTGTATTCCATAGTTTTATCTGTAGTCACCAAAAGTTTTTCGTCAGCATCAATAATTGCATAGTTAAAATTATGCTTGTTTTCTATCAGCTCTTCAGTCTTAGAAAGAAGCGCCTGCCAGTTATCAATACTTTCATAGACAAGCTCATTTACTATAGTTGTGTCTATAGCAGAAGAATCATCATCAGACGAACACATAATGTATATAGATACGCCATTTATTATCAATAATAATGTAATAAATAAAATAAAATGCTTTAAATTCATTGTCTTCCTCTTAAATTTAAGGGTATAAAAAGGTATGTTAAAAATTCAAATTGGCAAACAACAGTAGCATTATGCCAATCACCATAAGTAAACCGCCTACACAATACAAAATATTCATAGTGAGCTTATATCCACCACCATTAGACAAGGTGGATTGTTGTGGATTATCCGGATTATAATATACCATTACCGGTTTTCCAATCCAAGACTGTACGGCTCCTTTATTATAGCGTACACCATCGGCTCTCGTGTATTCTTTACCATTCACAACATAATAATAAACTTTATGATACATATTAACCGGTCCCTGTCCGATCACAACCTTATTGGGATCCGGCTGACCATCACCAACATGCACATAGGATGTAGCAAATTCCACTCCATGGTTTCTTGTCCCCGGTTGAAATTCCATCCCTGCAACTTTAAAATGTTCCACATTAGCTGCCTTATCTAATGGTTCATTATACATTGCTGCATTCCATACCATGTCTACAACCTTACCTTGTACCATATTACTTGCAAAACGCTTCACATTCTTATACGGGATAATAAATATTAATCCTATACCTACAATAAGCATTCCTATACTCATTACAATAATTCCTGCTAATGTCATACTCATCATCTCCCAAAATAAAATTAATTATACGTTAAACCTATACCCCACACCCCATACAGTCATTATATGCACCGGCTCATTTGGATTATCCTCAAGCTTTTCTCTAAGATGCCTAATATGTACATTCAAGGTACCATCACTTACAAAATTGTCTTCCCAAACTTTATCGAAAAGCTCATCTTTATCTATAACACGATTTGGATTATTTACCAAGTAGGCAAGCAGTTTATATTCCATTGATTTAAGCTTAACAAATTCACCGGCTTTTGTAACTGTTTTTGCATCCAAATTAATTTCCACATCGCCTAAAGTAACTATACTTTCTTTTTCTATACTGCTACTTTCATATCTTTTAAGAACAGCCTTAACCTTAGCGCATAACACACTTAATGAATAAGGTTTGCAAATGTAATCATCCCCACCAATATTCAGTGCAATAATCATATCATTTTCACTGGAACGGGCACTTATAAAGAATATAGGAACCTGAATCTGCTCCCTAAGTTTTTTACACAATTCAAAACCCGATGAATCCCCTATATTTATATCAAGTAATATGAGATCAGCCTGATTATCATCAAAGAATTCCATACAGGACTTTGCATCATATACACAGTAAGTAGGTATATCAAACATATTAAAATATTCTGCAGTTGAATCAGCTAATTCTTTTTCATCATCTACGATTAAACACTTGTAATGCATGTTGTTTACCTCTTTCGTTATACTGTAAAAAATATTTTACTATAAAAACTATTTCTCCACAATATTTTATTATATACATCGCAAAAACATTGAACATATGTTCTGTTTGTGATATAATTCTTTTGTATTTCCGAAAAGGAAGTGGATGCGAATTTCTGAAGTTGCCCTCTAGTACATAAGGAGTGGATGCCGATGACTACACATGAAATTATTGACTTATTGATTCTAGTTTTCGCTGCATTAACTTATATAGACAGACATAATAAAAAGAAATAAGCATCCTCGAACCGCCTAAAGTTTAGGATGCTTATTTCTTAAGTAATTCAACACAGATGGCAACCAGAAATCGTATTCCGATTGCTTCCTAAGTAGATTATACACTGGGAGGTTTGTTAATTCAAGCCTCCCTTTTATTATTTTTACCTCTTTCACTCAGATATTTTATTTTTCTTCTCTTCCTTTGCTGCACCAACTAAGTATGAAATATTACCTACAATCCATATAATAAAAACTATAGTTGCAGGAAACAAACCTGTATTCCAAAATAAATCTGCCACTAAACATACTATCCAAAGAGTCATACATGCAGAAGACATAGCCTTAAATCCTGCTGAACCTGCTTTATAGATTTGAAGCTTCTGAGCTTCATCACAACTCTTCTCCCATTTCTCAGAAAACTTAGCATCAAATATACTACCTTCCTTTTCCGGATTCATTTCCTTTGTAATATCTATAGTTTTTTTCTGTACCACTGTTACAATGATTAAAGATAATAAAAAAACAACTACATTTACTATAGAAAGTATATCTTCTCTTTTATCAGAAAAATTAGAGTTAATATCAAGATTTATACATACCGAAAAAAGAAACATATTTATTATCATAATGATGGTTGACATACATAGAGGAATAGATACCCTATTCTCGATTTTATCTGCCATTTCTTCGTCCTCACCATCCCAAAGCTTTAAT
>SVED01000092.1 GCA_015057515.1 Lachnospiraceae bacterium | reverse complement strand
CTGGCATCTTCCGGCTTAACATCATAGAGCATATCCGCAGCATCCAATGTCATAACTGCCGCTGTTATGGAATGTCCCACGCTATTATGAATATTTCTACTAATATTCTCACGTTCCAAAAGTCTTTCATTCTTCTGTGCCAAATAGCTTTGCTTAAGTAACTCTCGGTTGGCTCTTTTTTCGTGCATTTCACTGATGTTTGACCTCATAAGAATGTTTTTGTCAGCGATTTTTCTCTCCTCATACTTGGCAAACATAAGCTTTATACCAAGCACTATAGCCAATGAAACAGCAAGAATTATAGCACCTACTATAATATGGGCTGTAGCCGGCTCTTTAATTATCAGCATATTGATAATAATATATAAAGCCACCGATGCTATAAGTCTTACACTATTTTTTAGCTCGTCCAAAAGGTAAAATGCAACAAAACCAACTAAGCTTTGAGACAAAAGTGCATATAAAAGCACCACAAAAAATCTGATAATAAAAGCAACCTTTCCCTTGTCCTCATCCAGAGATGTCATAGTTGTGATTACCATCAGCACACCCGCTACTATAATAAACCAAGCTGGATTACTACACCTAAAAACACATAGAAGGGTTAGTAAAACTATTATTAAATTGTCTATGATGGTGTGTAGCATATCAGTCACCCTCTGTTATTTGAAATTAATGTTTACATAATTATTCTAATATTTGCCATTCTAAAACTGACGAAGCTGATAGTAAAATGATGCACCTGCTACAGAAGGAATAGGAACATATACATTTAGTACTCCGTTTTCATCATAATACATAGGTAGTTCAGCTGTTGTAGCTTCTCTTGCACCTTCAAGATACATGTTTATATCTTCCTCTCTATCTATACCCATTTGATTAGCCATAGGCATAAACTCCTCTTCCTCTAAGCTTACAGCTTCTTCTACAAATCCATCTTCTGTCATTCCATTCATAGCAAGTAGGTCAGCATTTGTTAATTCAATATCATTATCAAAGTCATACGTATATGCATAATAAATCTTGTAATCATTATCATATGGTACTGTGACTACTATAGCAACAATGTCCCCATATTCAAACACTTCATAGTCAATGCTATAGCTTGTCAACGAAAATCCGCCCTCCATATTAAAAATCTCATTCTCGATAAGAGGTGACAAATCATTTTCAATTCTTTTATTCAATGCCTTTGCACTATCAGATTCTGCGTTAAACTGAGGAATCTTATAACGATATGTACCTTCATTGCCCACACTGTCAGTATATGAACCAGACATATTAAGAAGATCCATAATACGAGGATTGTCTGTCGCCTCAAGCTCAAGTGGAAGTGTTTGGCTAGAGAAACTACCTGTTGCTTCTGATGCAGTAGTCTGGGTGGTGTCTTCACTTGCTTCCTCTGTTGATTCTTCTACAACCTCCTGAGTATTATTTTCAGTCATTTCTTCAGTTGAATTACTCTCTTCTGTCACACTATTTGTCGGCTCGGATTTATCACTTTTTTCTGAGTTACCGCAACCTGCAAGAGCTATCAGCAAAACAATTGAAATTAATAAAGTTATTTTTCTCATAATATCTCCTCCCACTGGGCTTCCTTAAAGCCTACTAAAACTTTTTCATCTTTTACCAAAAGTGGTCTTTTTACCAACATACCATTGGTAGCTAATAACTTAAGCATTTCCTCCTCACTCATGATAGGAAGTTTATCCTTAAGCTGAAGCTCCTTGTACATAAGCCCACTGGTATTAAAAAATTTCTTAAGTGGTAACCCACTAATCTCATACCAAGTTTTAAGCTCGTCATAAGTAGGGTTGTCCTCTACGATATGTCGCTCTACATATTCCTTCCCCTGCTCATCTAACCATTTTTTTGCTTTTTGGCAGGTTGAACATCTTGGATAACATAAAAATAGCATGGTTTGTACCTCCAATTATATTATATATCAACTTATCAACATATTGTTACATTATTATAGCCTACAAATCATAATATACTCTTCTTCGTTTTCATCAACAACCTCAAACCCAACTTTTTTGTACATCTTAACAGCATAATTTGCCTTCTGCACCGCTAGGGAAGTCTTGTTATATCCTCTCTTCTTTAATTCTAACAGCATTCGTTTCATCATGCTAGTCCCAATTCCCAAACCACGATATTCTTTGTAAAGTGAGATAGCAAATGATGGTACGAAGTCTTCTACATGACCATAATCATCCATAATTCTAACCCAAACAGCTCCAACTATTTTTTCTTCCACCTCTGCTACAAAACAGATATCGCACTCTCCTGCTCCAAAATCTTTTACATATACCTGAAGCTCTGGGGCATTGATAATTTCTCTAGGCGGAGCCTCAACCCCATCTGGTATATAAATTGCTTCATAAAGAAAATCATCTAGCAAGTAAAACTCTTCAGATTTTATCCTTCTTATTACCCAGTTATTTTCTTCACTTGCACCTATTTCATCCATACCTTTTTCTTTGGCACTAGTTGTAGCCTCATATATAAGGGACTCAATCTGTTCCATATCATACTCTTTGGCAGGAAGAACAATTGCATTTTCGCCTATCACCTTTTTTATAATATACAACTCAAGTTCCTGCCTATGCTTCAAGTGGTTCACTAAATCTTGGAAAGTACTAAATCCATACTTCTTTCCATAGGGGGAGCTAGCCATATACTCTAACATCATCTCATACCACAGCTCATTCCCTGCATCATCAGAGCGTTCCTTTTTGATAATTTCGATGTTCTCCTCCAGATTATCATTTTGTAGATACAACAACATAAATTTCTGCTTATCCACCAGCTCGAACAATTTCTCATAGAATTCCACAATTTCTTCATCCCCAAGCATATGGAACAAAATCAAATCCTCCATTATATTTTGAAACAAAGAACACTCAAAGAGATACCCAGCTTCAGTGAAATTCATAAATCTTGTCAATATAATTTCCTTGAGTTCTGACCAAGTTTTTCTGCCATTATATACCTCGTAATTCTCCATATCCTTATGAAATTCCGGAATGTCAGTAATTATCTTAGTGTAGGTGACAACATATTGTTCTTGCTCAACCACTGTATTTTTTATTATCTCATCTTGTATAGACTTATACTTTTCTAGTACGACATCGTATTCCTGCTTGTTCATCAAAGCACACCACGCCAAATCTATTGGTGAATAATCTCCCTCTCGGCAAATCTGTAATGATGTATCAAATTTTGAAATATTATTTACCAAAGTGCTCTTTCCCGAGCCCTGAATACCTTCTATAAATATATTTTTCATACAGCAAATCTCCTTTCCTAGGTTCTTATAACAAAAAAGAACCATTTGTTGCCAAACAGTTCCATTACATACTATAACCTCAATAATTTTCAAGAAGGGGTCGATACACAGCTGGTATTCACCTTGTACTATAATTTTTTGCACAATAAAAGAGAGGTTATGAGAACATAATCCACTTTTGGCAACATGACAAATAACACGAGCGTAACAGCTCACATCAAATAAATATTCATGTAATCAAAAGCAAATTATATTCTCATCTTTTCACCTCTCTCCTTAAGATAGTCTCATTCTAGCATTATAGATTTTTGTTGTCAACTTGGTTTCCCATGTAACGATTGTTTCAGATACACCTACTGTATCATTACACAATTTCTTTTTTAATCTAATAATAAGAATGTTTCATATATTGTAGTTGTCTTGCCATCTATGGTAATAACAGGAACATCGGCCTCTAAAAAACCATCTTTTCTCCAAAAGCTCTCTTCCGAACCAGTAAAACCAAATCTGATCTGATTACCATCTACCGCTACATATTTTTTCGTCTCATCAGTAAAAGTAGGCTCTAAATAAGTACAATCATAACCACTGTCATCATACTGGCATAACAGGAAGTCAACATTTTCAATATCATCTATTGTAAATGTAGTAATATCTAATCGTGTTGCAAATGGTCTACTTAAACAACAAACCATCGTAACTTCTTTCACCGCAAAATATGAACCATCATCCAGCATTCCTGTAGGAGTTCCATCTAACTGCGCAAAATACAACTCATCCTTGATTTTAAGAATAGCCTTATGTTCTGAAATTTCTGGATTTATACAGGTAAGCTCCTCAAGTGTACTGTTTACAGTAAGCTTTACATTACCATCTCTATCAGTACACATTAGTTTGGTTTCATCTAAATCCTCCACTGTATAGAAGAAATTAACTACGGCTAAACATTCTACACCATCCTTCATATAATTATAATCATAGGAATAATTATAATATGATTTAGGCTGACCATATTCATAATTTTCTCCATAGTAATCCTCTGAGTCTACATTACTTACATATGTACTCATGATATCAAAGTAATCCTCTACATTGTTATAATCATATACTTCTGTAATAAATATATGGGCGTAAACTGTACCTGTCTCAGCACCTGATTCAACTGAAAGGCTATAATCAAATAACTCTACATTTTCCATAACCTGCTCACCTAAGTATACTGTCTTATACGCTTCTGTATAAGGTACCTTAGTAGGATCTGTTGTTTCCTCTTCTGTTGTAGTGACTACTTCTTCTGTAGTGATTTCTTCTGTTGTTTCAGTTGTTGTTGCTTCTGTTGTTGCTTCTGTAGTTACTTCTGTTGTAGTTTCCTTCTCTTTTCCACAACCTGATAAACCTAACATGGTACAACAAATCAAGGCTAATATAATCTTTTTCTTCATCTTGTTCTCCTTCTTTGCTAATAAAATTTTACCTTTAATCATCTTTCAAGGAGACATTATACTTCATTGCTTTATTTATTGTAAATACTTCTAATATGCATCCCGAGAGCGTTTGGTTGTTTTAAGCATCATTTTTGTCGTATTTTTGCGTTGTATTATAAATCTACTTTTAAACTTTACTTTAAAGTATCCAAGAACATTTTCATAGTGTCACGGTCAACTCCACCTAAATATGAATACTCTACGCCTTGATATACCAATACTGCTGTAGTACATGTAATAGAACCACTTGTTACGTTCCATGAGGCTGGCCCATCGGTCTCAACAGAATATAATACTGCCTTCACACCAAGATTTTCAAGCTCATATACCTCCGCATCAAAGGTATTTCCAGTTGCTGATAAATCTATTTTCTTATTCTCAGATACATAGCCAATCTCATTATTGTCATACATACCTGTCATATCCTTATCTGTTCTTACTGTAATTTCAACAGAAATCGGGGTCTGATACTTATCTCCTGCTTCGTACTCCATCCAGTCAACACCATTTTCATCTTCTTTTACGTGTATTGTACAATCCTTCAAATCACCAGTTGCATATAATTTGTTAGATAAGATTAATCCATATACATCTTTGTCATCTGTCAAATATGGAGTGTATTCAAAACCACCCTCATACAAGCAGGCCTCATCTGTATCTAATAACGCAATTCCAAGTTCATCTTTAGCATAGCTAATGGAATCCATGTAACATTTTTCCTTTGGTGCGTCAGGTGATATGGTCATAAATTCCCCAACAAGATTAACCTCCTCTGTAGTTCCATCCTTATCATCAACCACAAAAGTATACTTTAAATATTCAATTATGTTTTTTGCACCTGCTACAACTGAATCAATGTTAGTGATACAAACTATAAAGGCAAATGCTGCCGCAACTGCAAAACCTGTACGATAAAATTTTCTGCTTGATATTTTTCTTTTAGACTCAAGTCTGCCAGCTATACTTTCTTTAATTTTCTTGTCCATTTCTGCTGGAATTTCTATTTTATTATACATATTTTGATAATTACTAATATTCATACCAATTCCTCCTAGCTTAAACTTAATTTCAATAGTTCTCTACCTTTTTGCAATCTCATTTTAACTGCAGATTCCTTACATTTAACTATTTCTGCGATTTCATTACAGGAATATCCCTCAAAATAATGAAGAAAAATTGCGACTCTCTGCTTTTCCGGCAAATTCATAATCTCAGCAAAAAGCATCTTTTCTTCTTCATTGAACTGCCATTGCATTATTTCGGAAGATTCTAGCAACTCGTCCACAGTCATTTTATTTTTATTCCAGAAACTGCCCAAGCTATTTTTCGCCATATTGACAGTCACTCGAATCATCCACCTTTTTTCATGCTCCTCACTTTCAAATTTATCAGTATGATATATTCGCTTGATAAAAACCTCCTGCAATATATCCTCAACATCTTCATTATTCTTCACGTATGTAAATGCGATACGATACAAAATATTCTTGTACTTCTCATACATCTTATTGAACTCATGAGTACTCATTTTTGTCATCATATTCAAGCCTCCTTTC
>SVED01000091.1 GCA_015057515.1 Lachnospiraceae bacterium | reverse complement strand
ATAATTACAAATATGACATAAAGGAAATAGAAAATGCGTAGAAAAGACAGAGAAATCATAGAGAAAAAGCAAATAGAAGAATTTATCGCAAAGGAGCAGATTATAAGAGTCGGCTTTTATGATGAAGGTGATGTATATATTGTTCCTGTTAATTATGGATACATATATAACAATAGCAAATATACATTTTTCTTTCACGGTGCAAAGGCAGGAAGAAAATATGAGCTAACAAAATCTGAGCCTAAGGTTGGTTTTGAGATAGATGGTAAATATGAGCTTACTGGAGGAGACGTTGCCTGTGAGTATTCCTGCAAGTTTCAAAGTATTATAGGAACAGGTAAGCTTACGTTGATAGAGGATAAATCTGAGAAGGTCATAGGCCTTAATGCGATAATGAGACAGACTACAGGAAGAAGTAACTGGGATTATGATGATAGCATGTTGGAAGTAGTTGCCGTGTTCAAGTTAGAAGTAGAGAAGCTTTCTTGTAAAGGGAAATAAATTCGAAAAGAACAGTATAAGGAGAAAAGTTATGAAAAAAACAACACTACTAACAGCTTTATTGGTTATTTGTATGTGCCTCATGACTGCTTGTGGTAAAGAAAAACCTCTGAAAACTTACACATACAACCACGAAGAAATATTAGAAATATCCATAGAGAAAACTATGATTTATTCAGATAAATTAGTAATAGAATTTAGCGAGGATTCCTTATATGGGGCTGAAGAGGTAGTATGCTATGATGATGACTTTAATATTATGGACGACATTGATTGTTCTGTAGCGAAGGATAAAATAACTATCCATACTGAATGTGCATCACAAATTAGCGGATTATATATTAGAGTTAATTTTGATAAAGAAATTAACGTTAGATATCTTGATTCGGATAATTACGCCATGATTGTATATATCTGGGCAGATGATATAGGCATGATGCCTAATGGAGATTTAGATACATATTATACAGAAAAGGAAAAAAGGGAGCGGGCAGAAAGAGAAGCAGAGCTTGAAGCTGCAGAGGCGGAGGCTTTTTCTCTTATAGAAGGTATCTGGGAAAATGATGAAAAGACACTTCGACTAGAGATTATGTATGTGGATGAAAATAGAGTTATTAAGGTATACGAGGAAGAAGGGGTTAACTCAGGTCTTCCTGCTGAGATACCTATAGATGGAATTGATGTAAATGAAGAATCTGAACCTGTGGAAGTTATAGTTTATGATAATGTAAGTTGGGGGGCTGCATATTGCTTTTATCTTTATAATGATAATATAGAGTTGAAGTATTATGATTCGGACATTGTGTTGAAAAAGATTCAGTGATGACATAAAAATGGAGCTGCGTATGAACGACCAATTTATCCAGAAAATATTAATTGATTGGAATAAGATAGACAAGACAAGCTACCTAAGGGATATTCCAGCTATAAAGTCATTAAAATCATTGGAGTTTTGTAATCCTGTAACCTTCTTTGTAGGTGAAAACGGCAGTGGAAAATCCACATTACTTGAGGCGATTGCTGTTGCATATGGATTTAATCCTGAGGGTGGTACTAAAAACTACAATTTCTCTACGTATGATTCGCACTCTGAATTGTATGATTCGTTGAATATAGTAAAGGGTTATAGAAGAGCTAGTTGGGGATATTTCTTAAGGGCAGAGAGCTTTTACAATGTGGCTACAAAGGAAGAGGAGTATGAGGAAATTTCATCAAAAAAGTATCACAAAAAATCTCATGGGGAAAGCTTTCTTGCTATGCTACAAAACCAGTTAGCTCCAAACGGATTATACATTTTTGATGAGCCAGAGGCTGCTTTATCACCACAAAGACAATTAACGCTACTTGCGGAAATATATAAGTTTGCGAAGCAAGGAGCTCAGTTTATAATTGCTACCCATTCACCTATATTGTTAGGACTTCCAGATGCTGAGATATTAAGTTTTGACGAGGGTGTGATACATCAGTGCGACTATGAAGATACTGATGGCTATCAGATTACAGAAATGTTTATTAACAATAGAGAACATTTACTCAATCGTTTACTATAAGGAGGAATTTAAAATGAACACAAGAATAAACGAAACTATAAAAAGACACGACAAAGGTTATAATTGTGCCCAGGCTGTTGCTTGTACATATTGCGACTTGGTTGGTGTTGATGAAGAAACTATGTTTAAGATGACCGAGGCTTTAGGGCTTGGTATGGGATGTATGGAGGGAACCTGTGGAGCAGTAACAGGAGCATGCGTTTTGGCTGGAATGAAGAATAGTACAGGTAATCTTGATGCACCAAATAGTAAGGCTAGTTCTTACCAAATATCAAGAGAGATATTATCTAGATTTAAAGAGCAGAATTCATCTGTAACTTGCAAAGAATTAAAGGGTGTTGAGACAGGAAAGGTGCTTAGAAGTTGTCCGGATTGTATAATGGATGCTGCGAAGATTGCAGAAGATATTTTATTTGATGAATTATAGAAAATACATTGTTTGGGTTGTAATATTATCGTGAGGATAGGGAGATAAAATATGGTAAAATACAATGAAAACACTATGAAAGAAATTCTTTCTACTATGCTTTTACCAGGGGAAGAAAGCTTGTGTCCTATATATGGTATATACAGAAGAGCAGATTTTTTTGCGAGACCGCAGGATATGAAGTCAGCATTTTTTACTGTAACTAATACAGGCAGATTGTTTCTTATACAAATATTATTATCTGGTGTACATAGGTCAGCGTATGCATTAAGCTGTGTAAAGAAACTGAAATATAAGAAGAATATATTTGGTCAGTACGAAGTAGATGCCACCTTTGATGTGCAAGGAAAGAATGTGAGAATAAGGCTTCAGATGGCTCCAAAGATGGCAGGAAATAAATTCCCTAATCAGAGCATACATGTAGAAAAGTTCCTATATATACTTGATAAATATATTACAAATTTAAACTGAATTATAAAATAAAATGGTAGTCATATATATTTAATGACTACCATTTTATTTAGAAACGTTAGTATGTTATTTTTTAGCATAATGATGTACACTTATTGTACTAAATAACTTGTTTATATTTTGATTTTATGGTAGAATAATGCTAATTTGGTGATTTGTTTTCACTTTTTGCAAAGAACATTTTTTAGGAGGCACATATAATATGAAGAAGCTTATATTAGTTACTTCACCACCAGCTTGTGGTAAAACATTTATTTCAAAGAAATTAGGAAAGGCACTTACTAATTGTGTATACTTAGATAAGGATACACTTATTGTTCTTTCTAAGCAGATTTTTAAGGTTGCAGGAGAGGAGTACAATCGTTCATCTGATTTCTTCCAGAGAGAGATTAGAGATTATGAGTATTATGCAGTTTTAGATTTAGCATTTGAAGCACTTGACTATAATGATACAGTTCTTATCAATGCTCCATTTACAGATGAGATTAGAGATGATGAGTATTTAGATAGTCTTAGAGCTAAGCTCAAGGAAAAAGATGCTGAGCTATTTGTTGTTTGGGTACATGCTGATACAGAGGTTGTTCATCAGCGTATGATTAAGAGAGCTTCTGACAGAGATTCATGGAAGCTTGCTAACTGGGATGAGTATATTGCAACTCAAAACTTCAATGCACCTACTAATATTCCTGAGTTATTTATATTCGATAATTCTTCAGAAGAGTCATACAAGAAGTCAATTGATGAGGCTGTAAAGGCTATTAGGGGTTAATTATAAATTACTTAAGACGAGGAGAGCATTATGGCTTTAGTAAAACCATTTTCAGCATATAGACCAAGAAAGGATATTGTTAGCCAGGTGGCTGCACTTCCGTATGATGTTTATAACAGAGCAGAGGCAAAGGATGTTGTCAGTGCAAATCCATTATCATTCCTTCGTATTGACAGGGCTGAAACTGCCTTTGATGATTCAGTAGATACATATGCACCTTGTGTTTATGCCAAGGCAAAGGAACTTTTGGAGGATATGATAACCAAGGGTGAGTATGTTCTTGATGGGCAGGATATGTATTATATCTATGAACTCACTATGGACGGACGTAAGCAGACCGGTATTGTTGCATGTGCTTCCATAGATGATTATATGAGTGGTGTCATAAAAAAACACGAGAATACTAGGGCTGATAAGGAGATAGACCGTATTACTCATGTTGATACCTGTAATGCTCAAACTGGTCCTATTTTCCTGGCTTACAGAGCGCAGGAGGTTATTGATAATATAGTTGATAGAATAAAATGTAATGAGCCAGAACATGATTTTATATCTGATGATGGTATAAGTCATAAAGTTTGGCTTATAGATAAGATTGCTGATGTAGAGTCCATTAGACAGGCTTTTGCTGGATTATCTGATGTATATATTGCAGATGGTCATCACAGAGCGGCATCAGCAGTTAAGGTGGGTATAAAAAGACGTGAGTCAAATCCTGATACAAAGGGAGATGAGGAGTATAATTTCTTCCTTTCAGTTCTTTTCCCACACAATCAATTAAAGATTTTACCTTACAACAGAGTTATTAAGGATTTAAATGGAAATACAACAGAGGACTTCCTCAAGAAGGTGTCACAGTGTTTCGAAGTAGAAAAGTCAGAGTGTGCATACCAACCGGACGAGAAGAATACCTTTGGTATGTATCTTCAGGGACAGTGGTACAAGCTAACTGCCAAGGACCACATTATATCTGATGATCCTGTTGATGGACTTGATGTTTCTATCTTACAAAATAACTTACTTAATCCTATTCTTGGTATAGAGGATCCAAGAATAGATAAAAGGATTGATTTTGTAGGAGGAATTAGAGGCTTGGGCGAGTTGGAAAAGAGAGCTACAAGTGATATGTACCTTGCTTTTTCTATGTACCCAACATCCATAGAGGAACTTTTTGATGTTGCAGACGCAAGTATGCTGATGCCACCTAAGTCTACATGGTTTGAGCCAAAGTTACGAAGCGGAATATTTATTCACAAATTGTAGAGGGGGACTAATCTTATGTCCAGAAAGAAAGAAGTTTTTGCTATAAATTGGATGGAAGTTGATGCTCTTGTAAAGGGAACACATAACAATCCACATCATATACTTGGTATGCATGAGTGCATAGATGATGTATTTATAAATGTATATATGCCAGATGCAAAGGTTGTAACAGCCATAGATACATCAACCAAGAAAAAATACACACTTGTCTCAGAGAGAGTACCGGGATTTTTTACAGTTATCATCAAAGACAAATCAAGATTTGATTATAAGTTGAATGTTAAGTTCGATAACGGAGACGAGATAACATATATTGATCCTTATGTTTTTGATTCAGTTATAGACCCTATAGATATCAGTCTTTTCAATGAGGGTCAACATTACAATATCTACGAGAAAATGGGTGCTCACCCAATCACTGTTGATGGAGTAGAGGGAGTGCTTTTTGCAGTATGGGCTCCAAATGCAGAGAGAGTTTCTGTAGTAGGTAATTTTAACAATTGGGATGGTAGAAGACATCCTATGCGTAAGCTTGATTACTCAGGTATTTTTGAACTATTTATTCCGGGCAAGTATGTTGGTGAAATATACAAGTATGAGGTATGCTCAAAGCAGGGAAATATTGCTATGAAGAGTGATCCTTATGCTTTTAGTGGTGAATTAAGACCTGCTAATGCATCACGTATTGTAGACTTAAGCTACAAGTGGAAGGATGACAAGTGGATAGCAGCAAGAGAAGAAACAGAGGCTATATCTAAGCCAATGAATATATATGAGATGCATCTAGGTGGTTGGAAACGTCCAGATGATGGAAGAGAGTTTTTTAACTATAGAGATATTGCCACTCAGTTAGTTGATTATCTCAAGGATATGAACTACAATTATGTAGAGCTTATGCCTGTAATGGAGCATCCATTTGACCCTTCATGGGGATATCAGGTTACCGGATATTATGCACCTACATCAAGATATGGTACACCAACAGATTTTATGTATTTTGTTGATTATCTTCATAGTAACGGTATAGGTGTTATTATTGATTGGGTACCGGCTCATTTTCCTAAGGATGAACATGGTCTTGGAAGATTTGATGGCACCTGCCTTTATGAGCATGAGGATCCACGAAAGGGTGAACACCCACATTGGGGAACCTATATATTTAATTATGGTCGAAATGAGGTTAGAAACTTCCTTGTTGCCAATGCCTTATACTGGGCAGAAAAGTATCATGTGGATGGTATTCGTATGGATGCAGTTGCATCTATGCTCTACCTTGATTATGGAAGACAGGGTGGAGAATGGATTCCAAATATCTATGGTGGCAACGAAAATCTTGAAGCTATTGAGTTTATTAAGGAACTTAATGCCAAAATGCATGAGCTTCACAAGGGCGTTCTTATGATCGCAGAGGAATCAACTGCTTGGCCTATGATGACACACCCAGCTGATGAAGGTGGTTTGGGCTTTGATTTCA
>SVED01000011.1 GCA_015057515.1 Lachnospiraceae bacterium | reverse complement strand
TATACACATATCTTCCATCATCACTGACACTAACCTCACAGGCATTGTCCCCTTGGGTATAGTTGCATCCTATAGGTTCGAGGTCAACGCTTGATTCCATTGCAATCTCATCTAAATTATACACGAACAAACCTGCATATCCGTGGAAAATAACCTTGTGGCTATCTACATAATCGAGTATAACTCCATCAGAGCCAATAATCATATCCTCCGTTACATAAGCCTCCTGATACTCTACCTCGCTTGTATATGTAACACCCTCCACAGCATATTCATAAAGTCCCCAGGTAAATGTAGCCCCATCAGTAACCTTATATGCGGCATTTCCATCTACACAGGAAGCTGTAGAGGAATTCTCGGCATCAAATATCAGGGTATGGTCATCTTGAACCAGAAAAGTATATGTTCTAATTCCATCATCAGTGGTAAAGCTCATCACACCATCTTCAACAGTATAATTTGACGCAAAGACTAAATATGAACTAAATGGGTCGTAACCAAAGCCAACTGAACCATCTTCACCAATGGAAAGCTGTGGTATATATTTTCCACTTAACTGATTATCCTTAATACCCTCGTTCCCCTCTGGATATTCTATATTCAGACTATAAGTTCCTGGCAATAGAGCATTATCTTCTGTTGCCAAGGTTTCTTCATCCGCCAACGTAGAAGTGTTGGATGAACCACCCTTATCTTCCTTTGATGGATTGGTGAGTAAAGCTACACTAAGAATTATCACTGCAGTTGCCGCTATAACTATAACAGCTATAATTGGTTTTTTCGCCTTCATAATATTTTTTACTCTGCCTTTTGTGCTCCCTTCGGCAAAGGCTGTAGGAATACTAAATACATAATTTCTTCCCGCGGATATTTTAAGCAAGGCTGTGGCATAGTTTTCTTTTTTATCCATACCAAGCTTACCTAAGACAGCTTCATCACAAGACATTTCCATATCCTTCTCAAAGAAATAATACGCCATCCAGACAATAGGATTAAACCAGTGAAGTGACACTATAAAAAATGCTATTGGCTTTATTATAAAATCCAAACCTTTAATATGTTGTTTTTCATGAGCTATAACATATTCTAATTCATTCTCACTTATATGAGATGGCACATATATTCTAGGACGTAAAACACCAATTACAAAAGCTGTATCTATATGATCTATCAAATAAACCCTTTTTTCTATAGCCATACCACCCACAAGTTTTTTCTTAAACCTTATGAAAGATATTGCACTGTGTACTACAATCAAAGCAACTCCTGACAACCATATGTATGACATTACATTAATTTTGCCTAATGAAGCTGACGTTGTCTCGGTTATCTTATCCTTATTTGACACTAAACCATCTTCTACCACAATTTCCTCTTGATTAAACTCTTCTACAACTTCATAGCTAGGGTAATGAACAAAATCTATATCTATGTCCTCATAATATGAATTGTTAGTATTATCATAGGTTTCATACTGCGTTGTTTCAGTCACATTATGATATACACCATGGTTATTATCAATTCCCCCACCATTTTCATCATCCACTATCTTATAATCTACAACACTCCTTGGCATAAGACTAAAATCACTTTCTATAGAAAATGGACACACTAGTCTGATAAACGGAATGAGCCATAGCATATATGCATATTTTTTTGGAACCTTCATAAGCATAAACAATGCTCTTACAACAAGAACAACCCCAATAACTACAACAGCTTGTAAGCTCATATGTATTAGTCTTATAAACATCGCTTCCATACGTATCCCTCCTGTAAAATGTATTAAACTATAATTCATAGCCATTAAAATCATTATTTTTACAATCAAAGTTTTTGTCTATACATTATAGACACTTATAGTCTATCACCTATAGACACATATGTCAATAAAAAAAGATTCAACATTAAATTGTGTTGAATCTTTTTTATAACGCAATGACCGTAGTGAATATCTCTCAGCCTTTTTTAACATTTATTCTATTCAAACATCGGTGTGGAAAGATACCTATCCCCGGAATCAGGGAAGATAACAACTATATTCTTGCCCTTGTTCTCTGGTCTTTTAGCCACCTGAACAGCTGCATGAAGAGCCGCTCCTGAGGTTATACCAACTAAGATACCTTCCTTGTCTCCTATAAGGCGACCAGACTCATAGGCTTCTTCATCCTGTACAGTTACTATCTCGTCATATATACCAGTATCAAGTATTTCCGGTATAAAACCTGCTCCTATACCCTGTAGACCATGAGGACCGGCTATACCCTTAGAGAGATATGGTGAGCTTGCTGGTTCCACTGCCACCACTTTAATATCTTCATTTTTAGACTTAAGATAACCGCCAATTCCAGTTATTGTTCCACCTGTGCCAACACCTGCCACAAGTATATCTACCTGTCCGTCAGTATCTTCATAAATCTCAGGTCCTGTAGTTTCAAAATGAGCCTTTGGATTTTCAGGATTAATAAACTGTCCTGCTATAAAGCTCTCCGGATATTCCTTGGCAAGCTCCTCTGCCTTAGCAATTGCTCCCTTCATACCAAGAGAACCATCTGATAGGACAAGCTTGGCGCCATAAGCCTTTATTAGTCTTCTTCTTTCTTCTGACATACTGTCAGGCATAACGATAATCACCTTATAGCCCTTTGCCGTAGCTACCGAAGCAAGGCCGATACCTGTATTGCCGGAAGTAGGTTCAATAATAACTGAATCCTTAGTTAGCTTGCCTTCTCTCTCCAGGGCTTCAATCATGTATTTTGCCACCCTGTCCTTTATGGAACCTGCAGTGTTAAAACATTCAAGCTTTGCAAGAATCTTAGCTTCCAGACCAAATTCCTGTTCAATATGTGTAAGCTCCATAAGAGGTGTCTTTCCTATAAGCTGATCTGATGATGTATATATACGTGCCATAATGACCTCCTAAATTCTCAAAAAATCATAGTACAATTATAAACCCACCCGACTTATTTGAAAAGAGAAAATAAATTCCAACCGATTAAATAAAACAGGCACAAACCAAATGTTTTGTGCCTGTATATTGATAAAACTCTTATATTGTGAAAATTAGAACTCTAATATACATATCTGCTAAGCTGACCATTTAGGTTCTCTGAATGTGCAGCATTCTTCTGTGATGTAAGACTTAAGTTCTCAAGACTCTCTGATATGGAATTAGTTTCATTTGCAAGCTCATTTGCACTGTCAGCGGTTGTTGAAACTGTCTCTGTAATAGCCTGTACTGTCTCACTAATCTCTGAAATATTTCTTGCTATCTCATCAGTCTGAGCCTCAATAAAGGACATCTGCTCACCAATAGTCTCTGTTGTATTACCATATTCCTCACCAAGACTGGCAAAAGCATCGTAATCATTTACAACATGAACAGATACAAAGCTAATCATCTCTTCTGAAGCAATAATCAAAGCTTCAAGGGCTGCAATAACAGCTTCATTTATCTGGTTAATCTCTTCAACGGATTTGTTAATATCTTCACTAAGTGCTCCAACCTCAGTTGCAACAACTGCAAATCCCTTACCCTGCTCTCCTGCTCGAGCTGCCTCAATCTGGGCATTTAAGCTTAACATACTAGTCTGGGCTGCAATCTCGCTAATCTCATCAGCAATCTTCTTAACCTGCTCAATCTGCTGTGCATCCTGGCTGGTCTGTCTCATTCTTGCGCTTAATTCATCTATTGAACTCAGTGCATTTTCACGGTTTCTTACAGCGATGGCAGCAGTCTCTTGTGCAGTCTTGTTGGCCTCCTTTACCATAGTGGTAATCTCATTTACCTGTTGCGCAAAGGAACCAATATGTTCTGCGTTTTCTGCTAAGCTTTCTGAAAGTTGTCTGCTGGCTACTGCGCTCTGCTCCATATTGGCACTGATGCCCTCTATCTCAGAATTCATATTACTCATAATACGTGAATTCTCGCTTACAGTTGAATTAAGTTCATCTCCTGATACCACCATATCATTAGTCGAACGTGCAACTTCATTTATAAGGCCACGTATTTGACCTATAAAGTTGTTCATATTATTTGCGATAACCTCTAACTCATCTCCGGTATGAATATCTATGTCCTTAGTAAGATCACCTGAACCACTTGCAAGCTCAATAACCTTATCGTTAAGCTTACGCATGCTTCTTTTAAACTTTATCATAATAAGTCCTAAAACAAGCAGACTCACAACATATGTTATTACACAAACAATTATAACCATATTGCGAAGATTAGTAGTCTGCTCATCAATCCAGCTTGCGCTGATATCTACACCTACCGCACCTACTATTTCATTTCCATCATATATTGGACTATATGCAGATACATGTGTACCCCATTCATCTGTAAAAGGCTCATTGTCTGCGAAGGTTTTCCCTTCTGAAAAAGCCTTCTTAAGACCATCTGTCATCTCACATTCATCTCCGATAGCCGCCGGTTCTTCAGTGTCTGAATCTACAACAAAAACAACTGTTCCATCTTCAACTCACGGAGTGTATATATGTACTCAAGCTCTGCGTTATCTCTAAACAACGCCAACTGCTCAACTATCTGATTGTAATCATCAGAACCTTCTTCACCAACATCAATACTCTGAAGCATAGCCCCATCAATATGAACTGCTGCACTGCTGGCTAAGTTCTCAACATTATCCTGAATCTGCTCAAATAAAGTATCCTCAGAATGTCTATATGCTATAACTCCTAAAACACCATTGCCAATAAGCAACAGTATCGCCAGCAAAATAAAAAGCTGGGTAAACATACTAATCTTACGTACTTTCATGTATATATACCTCCTAATACTTGTTATCAGTTCATGTAATATCTAAATACTAGCTTTAACAAAACTAATTATACCACAGTCAAATATATTTTACTATATATTTTACTACATAATTTACTGAAATATATATACGCAAACTAATCACTCTATCCCCCAAAAACATATTAACCACGTTCATATTATTCAAGAAAAACATTCTACCATAACAATTACGCAACTAAAAATATTGTTAATTTTTATACTCACCATATATTATTGAATTTAAAATCTTATTAAAGCTCTCTGGATTATCATAAAAACAGCAGTGTCCCGCCTTTTCTATAACATGAAGTTCCTTAACCGGTGCTTCGACACCATCAAAGCACTCACTTAAAATATCTGACGGGCATACTATATCGTCCTCTCCAAAGATAAAATATACAGGAACCTGAAAGCTCATAGTTTCTCTAAAATCATAATTAACCATAGTTTCATAGGATTTCTCCAGATATTGCGCCTTCGGTCTGTTGCTAATCTTTCTGGCTTCACGATTCATAAATGGGGAATTAAGTCTCTTAAGTAATGGGGTTCTCCTCATATATTTCCCATAATTCTTATATGCGATAAAATTAAAATATCTCATAATGTACATAAGCTCCTTATTCCAAACCGGCTTTTCAGGAAATTTTTTTATGATCATCTTAATCCTATCATAGTCCTTAGTTCCCTCAGGTATAATCTTAAGTAGCTTATGGCAGGTACAAAGTATTCCTTCCCTATAATTAAACAACTGCCCTACATTTGCAACGCACTTAACATTTTCAGGATGAGCCTTAGCATATTCCAAGCTTATAGCACTTCCCCAGGAAAAACCCATAAGTATAATCTTATCAAATTCATAGACAGTGTGCAGATATTTTATAATATCATCCACATCAGAAACAAAATCCTCCATAGTTCCTGTCTTTGCGATATCCTCCGCCTTACCTTTGTTAGCTACATAGGTATTGCCAGCATTTCTCTGGTCCCAGTTAACAACTGTATACTTATCCTCCCATCCTTCATGAAGAATGTGGGTTACCCCTGACACGGCACCTCCAGGACCACCATGTATAAATAAAATCAAGGGATTAGATTTGTCGGCACCCCTAACCTGTATATATTGCTTTACCCCATTAATCATAGGATATTCATACAAATATATTCCGTTCTTATTATTTGGATATAAAATATCTTTCTTACTCATCTATGTTCTCCTTTCCTCCTGGAGCTGACAAAAAATACAGACTCCTAAGCTTAACCTCCTCTTTATTCTGCATACCATGATATTTTTCAACAACTTCTGCTATATCCCTTTGCATAGCCGAAAAGTCCTGGTCAGTTAGGGACATGCAGTAGTTTAATAAAAACAACTTATCTCGCTTCACATCCACATCGTCACTTCCAAAATATCCCTGATACTGACCAAGTATATTCATAATACTCATAGTTATCATACTTAAGTTTTCTTCACTGGTAGGCCGTTCTCCCAAGTACATCTCCTTTATGGCATACACCTTCTCAATCTGACCTCTCACCTTGTTCGTTTCAACAATCTGAATCGCCCCAACCTGAAGCATCTTATCCATTCTTCTGTAGATAGTCGCCCTAGGAATATCCTTGCAGGAATCCATAATCTCTGCAACGGTCATCCTTCCCTTAACCCGTATAAGCTGAAGGATTTTATTCGAAACTGGATCAGTTAATACTTTTAATTTTTTCTCCATAACAGCCTCCACTATTCTCACTTATGATACTAGTATATGGTTATCACCGGTTTTTGTCAAGAAAAAAACAGTGTTTCACATACTTTTTAAAAATGCAAAACACTGTTTTTTATTATGTAATATAATTAAATTCTTCTATTTGTGTTATACCCATATTTTTTAATACTTCAATCGAATGTTTTACATCCTCATCAGTATTATAATTTGGAATATGTGGAACTCTTACCCATACATGTTCCGGTCCCTTTGTTCGTAAAACGATCTCCAAATTAGATAATACATTGCCCATTGGTTGGCTTGTGTATGCCTCATATATATTAGGATTGCAATCCTTAATATCTACAATAAAATCATCCACTGAAGAAAGCACCTGTTCTAATTGCTTTTGTGAAACATGTAAGGATGTTTCCACATTTATGTGCCAATTTTCTTTAATTAGTTTTTTAAATTCTGCAATAAATTGGGTATGCAATAATGCTTCTCCACCCCCAAAGGTAATACCACCATTTGTAGCCTGAAAATATAAATCATCAATCTTTACTGCATCATATAATTCAGTAGGTGTCATAAGCTTACATTTGTGTTTATTCTCCGCCTTCCATGCATGAGGATTTATGCAATATTTGCAAGCCAAGGGACAACCAAATGCCCCAACAAGGGTAACAACACCTGCACCGTCTGTGGATATTCTATGACGAACAATATTAAACACAGGAAGCATAATACTTTCTTCGCTCATAAATATCACCTTCCAGTTTTTTCTAATTCTCCATCATCTGGAAACATTACAACATCACCTGTCAATTCATCACATTCGGTTGGTTCTGGGAATATTGCAACATCTCCTGTCAATTCATCACTTTCGGTAGTGTCTGGAGATATTGTAACATCTCCTGTTAATTCGTCACCTTCTGGAAATGCTGATACTGCACCTGTAGTTATTGTTTGTCCAAATTTATCTTTAAAAAAATCCTTAAGTGGCTCCCTTGCACAATGAGTAGCTGTACCTATCAAAGCAACTGAAATCCCAGCAACTGCAATACGTTTTCCCGTTTTCCTTCTCTTTTCTAATTGTTCCTCTAAATACGCTAGCTCTGCCTCACATTTAGGACACGTTCCCTTACATTCCCCTTGAAATGTACACTGGGACACAACATAAGGAATGTCGTTTTCTTGAGCGATTTGCTCTCTTATCTGCTTTAAAGCTTTGCACTTTGCTTTTCCACTCATATGTATGCTCCTATCATTTAACCTAGGTATGTCAAACAATACCAATTCAGCAATCCAACCTTACTGGAATTTTAATTCTAATGCTGCCTTATGATAAATTGGTAATGGGTTCTGCCCCTCCACATTATAGGTAGTAAGCGTTTCACCATCCTCAATAAGCATTTCTGTTGCAACAATATTATTTGGCATTTCATATGATATCTTCGCATTTTCATACATTGCTTCAGAATCACAGCAAAGTGTATACAATATCAAGGCTGCCAACTGCTTATCCGGACATGCACGAGTAATTCCAAGATATGTACCACCCCATGCAAAATCCATAGGGCCTTCACAAACCTTATAAGTTATCTCCCCTTCATCATCTAACCAAAGAGACCAGTTTACAAACCACTGGCATCCAAAATAGCCAAATACATCAGAGGTCATATCCTCATTCCATTCAGAACTCCATCTGTAAGTTCCTGCTGAATAATTATTATTTTCAACAGCATCTACCACAGACTGGTCTGGCAAATAGGCAATATTATAGTCCTGGAAAGTAATATCATCTGTTGAAGATATCATATAATATCCATGTTGCTTTAATTCTTCTGCTGTAGCAAGGAAGCTGTCCCAGTCCTTTACTTTCTCCTGAATAACCTCTGGGTCATCAGTTCCAAATACTTCTATTGCAATATCTGATCTATATGTAAAACATCCAACATTTGCCTGCCATGATAGTGCCATAAGCTCACCATTATCAGTTGCGTAATCTATATTATACTGATATGAATTTCCATACTCCTCATTGGATATACCTACACTTTCCATGCTTACATAATAATCTCTGTCAAAGAAATAATCTGAGACGGCATAGTCATAAGCAACAATGGAAGCTGGCTTAGATGAATCAAAAGTATCATTTATAGCATTGTAATAGTCTTCTGATGTTCCACCTTTATCCAAATTAATATATTCTACCCTATTATATAACTCAGGATAGTATTCAAAAAACATTTCTAACCTGTTTCCTAACTCAGTATTCCAGCTGTAAATATAAATCTTCTCACCATTTGGTGATATAGGTGTACCATCATCCAAAGAGGATTGGTCCTCCTCCTTCTCAATATCAAACTCTCCCTCTTCCATTTGATATTCATATTCGCTATAACCATCTGATATTACCCTTGCTTCAACTATACTCTCATCATCAAAGGTAAGTATGTATTCTATATCATTTGCAATTGCATATACCGAAAAGCAATATTCTCCATTCTTATCAAAGATTTTTTGCGTGTCAACTTTTCCTGCAAAGTTCACATAGCCGTACTTAGTTGTGCTTACCTCGAAATTATACAAATTATCATCTAAGGACGTAATTACCACACCAAAACCTGGTTTTCCAGTGGATGATACTTCTCTATATGTACCTTCAATGCTTGTTTCTATATTTGCATTGCTTAGATCAATATATTTGCTATAGGTATACAAATCCGAATTTGGAGAATTATCAAAGCTTATGTCACCATAAAACGTCACTTCGCCTGTAACCGATAACATCTCTCTTTTGTCATCGATGTCATAGGTAAATTTGTATTCTAATCCATCATCCGATTCATTTCTAAAATTAGATAAGCCCTCAACCTCGTAGCTCTCAGCTATAGTATTAGCGTAACTTTCTGATAATTTTATATCTGGTGAACGATATGTAATTATATCTTCAACATCCCACTTAAATGGATTTTCTTTTTCGCTTTCCACTATAATGTATATAGTTCTATCCAGCATATCACCTGTAAAGGTAACCTCACAAACAGCCTCGTCTTCCCCGTCCTCAGTTTCTCTTTCGGTTATCTTAAAATCCGAAAGCTCAGATGAGTATTTTTTACCATCAAGTTCAAACTCGGCAAATTCATCTATTATCTCTTTTTTAAGAAGCTTATCACTAGGTTTCTTGAATATTATCATTGTAGTAACCACTGCTCCAATGATAGCTACTGCAAGTATACTAAGAGCTATAATTAACTTCTTACTAGGTTTCTTTCTTGGTTTTTTAGGTGGTTTAGGTTGCATTGGCTGGCCATACATGCTCTGCTGTGGTTGCATTGGCTGGCCATACATTCCTTGCTGTGGTGGCATTGGCTGACCGTACATTCCCTGTTGTGGCTGCATAGCTGGTTGTCCATACATCCCCTGCTGTGGTTGCATAACTGGTTGTCCGTACATTTCCTGCTGTGGCGGAATTAGCTGACCATTCATTCCCTGCTGTGGGTTCTGTACTTGCTGTTCTATTGGCTGTGGTGCTACGTTATTTATCCCAAGTGGGTTTTGTTCAGATGAAGTTTCACTAACAATAACTGTAGCATCATCTAAATTGCTACCACACCTTACGCACACTACCACATCATCTCCATATTTTAAGTTGCAATTTCTACATAGCTTCATGTGTTTTCCCCCCTGTAGTTTTATTGTAAAAATCTATTCAACACCCTTAAGTTAAAAAAGGGCTTTTACAATATCTGCATATATATTGTAAAAGCTCTTTTATTTCTAGTAATAAAGTTTCTTTTCGAAGTAAGCTTTAAGGTCTTCTATCTTAACTCTCTCCTGCTCCATAGTGTCTCTATCACGAACAGTTACAGCTCCATCAGTCTCTGATTCAAAATCGTAAGTAACACAGAATGGCGTACCAATTTCATCCTGTCTTCTATATCTCTTACCGATATTTCCTCTATCGTCGAACTCACAATTCCAGTACTTAGAAAGCTCTGCATATACCTTTTCTGCACCTTCATTAAGCTTCTTTGAAAGCGGAAGAACACCCACCTTAACAGGTGCAAGTGCTGGGTGGAAACGAAGAACAGTTCTTGTGTCTCCTCCCTCAAGTTCCTCCTCATCATAAGCTGCACAAAGGAATGCAAGAGTTACTCTGTCTGCACCAAGTGATGGCTCAATAACATAAGGAACATACTTAATCTTCTTCTCGTCATCAAAGTACTCCATAGGTTCCTTTGAAGTATTCTGATGCTGAGTTAAATCATAATCAGTTCTATCAGCGATACCCCAAAGCTCACCCCAACCAAATGGGAATAAAAACTCTATATCCGTTGTAGCCTTACTGTAGAATGCGAGCTCCGCTGGATCATGGTCACGATATCTCATCTCATCATCCTTGATACCAAGATCTTTTAACCAGTTAATACAGAAGTCCTTCCAGTACTTGAACCACTCAAGATCTGTATCTGGCTCACAGAAAAACTCTAATTCCATCTGCTCAAATTCTCTAGTTCTAAATGTAAAGTTACCAGGAGTAATCTCATTTCTAAATGACTTACCAATCTGACCAATACCAAATGGAATCTTCTTTCTAGATGTTCTCTGAACATTCTTGAAGTTTACAAAGATACCCTGTGCAGTCTCTGGTCTTAAGTAAAGAGTTGCAGCCGAATCCTCGGTAACACCCTGGAATGTTTTAAACATAAGGTTAAATTCTCTAATATCTGTAAAGTTGTGCTTTCCACAGGTTGGACAGCAAATGTTATTCTTCTCGATATAATCTGCCATCTCATTCTTAGTCCAGCCATCAACGCTACCCTCTATAGTAATACCGTTGTCCTGCATATAGTCCTCTATAACTTTGTCAGCTCTGAATCTCTCATGACACTCCTTACAATCCATAAGTGGATCTGAGAAGCCACCAACGTGACCAGAAGCTACCCAAGTCTGTGGGTTCATAAGGATTGCACAGTCTACACCAACATTATAAGGATTTTCCTGGATGAATTTCTTCCACCAAGCCTTCTTAACGTTGTTTTTGAACTCAACACCAAGATTACCATAATCCCAAGTGTTAGCAAGACCACCATATATCTCTGAACCTGGATATATGAATCCTCTTGATTTTGCAAGTGCAACGATTTTTTCCATTGTCTTTTCCATGTTAATTTACCTTCCTTCCACCCCTACACCGGCGTGTGTGGGATTTGTTGAATATTTTTTGTGTAACACATACGTCATATTGTACCTTTTAATGCCTATTTTTTCAAGCTAAAGTAGAAAGAATTTCCAAAGATTTAAAATCCTTATCTACATACTGACACCTAAATCTATTGGATACCCAGGCTAATTCCTCTTCATTCTCGGGACTAAGATTGAATTTGTACAGCCTGTTTAGTGGTGTAGACAATATATACTGTAAAGTATATACCAAGGTATTACTAACCTTTTTTGTGATTTTATGTCTGATACCACATCCTCCACACAAAAGACCACCTGATGCTGCATCAAAGTGTGTAAGGTTTTCCTTTTCACCACATTTTATGCAAGAATAAGAATGTATAGCCTGTCCTTCTATGTCCATAAGCTTAATCTCGTATATGCTTCGAATCAGAGAATTAGGAAGCTCATCCTCAAGCAAGGCCTTAAGAGTAAAATAAAGCAAGTTTAAATTATTGAGGCAATTATCTCCTTCTCTGGTATAGTAGGACATAAATTCTGTAAAATATGATGCATAGCACATTTTTTCCATATCGTATGCGATATCCGAGAAATATTCATCTACCTCAACCCTAGTTAAATTATATGCTTCTCGTCCTGGAATAACTGTAAATTTGCCCATTACGAAGCTTTGACTTGCAGCCCTAAGAGTGCTGTTTGGGCGTCGGGCACCATTAGCAAATACAGTGATTTTGCCTCGTTCCTTAGTGAGTATAACCAAACGCTTGTCGTATTCACCTACTAAAGTAGCGTAAAGAACTATTCCATTTACAACTATTTCTTCTCGCATGGTTATCCTCCAACAAAACCACAATTTCAAAATCGAATATAAGTATGTAGTATATTCTTTATTTGAAATTGTTCCATTCCTAGTTTACATCTCATCGCGATAGCCATAATTTCTAAGCATTGTGTCGCTATCACGCCAATCCTTTTTAACCTTTACCCAGAGCTTTAGGTTTACCTTACAGTCAAGGAGGTTTTCCATACTCACACGGGCTTTGGTGCCGATTTTCTTTAGCATTGCACCCTGTTTTCCTATGACTATTCCCTTGTGGGAATCTCGTTCGCAGATAATGGTTGCATCTATATCTATAAGCCCTCCCTCTGGGCGTTCTTTCATGCGGTCAATGACTACGGCTATACCGTGTGGTATCTCCTTGTCCAGCAGACGTAAAGCCTGCTCTCTTATAAGCTCGGCTACTATCTGTCTTTCTGGCTGGTCTGTCACTGTATCTTCATCATAGAACTGAGGACCATATGGAAGATGTTTTTTTATAGTTTTTACCAGTTCATTAGAATTCTTACCCTTTAGGGCTGATACTGGAACGATATCTTCAAATTGGTACACATCTTTGTACGTATTTATTGCATCAAATATAGCCTGTTCCTCTACTGTATCTGTTTTATTGATTACAAGTATAACTGGGGTTTTTACCTTACCTAATACTTCAATTATATGTCTCTCCCCAGCTCCTATAAATGTAGTTGGCTCAACAACCCACATAACCACATCAACCTCATTTAAAGTGTTGTGGGCTACATTCATCATATATTCTCCAAGCTTATTTTTTGCTTTGTTGATACCTGGTGTGTCAAGAAATACTATCTGTGCTTCCTCATCAGTGTAGACAGTCTGTATTCTATTTCTAGTTGTCTGTGCCTTGTTGCTTGTTATGGCAATCTTTTGCCCTATAAGTCTATTCATAAGTGTTGATTTACCTACATTGGGTCTGCCAACTATAGCAACAAAACCAGACTTAAAATTGTTGTTATTTCCCTTGCCTAATATAGCATCTATATCAAGCATTATTCCATCTTCATTGTAATCCTTCATATATTCTCCACTCTTAAAATACGCTTACTACCTCTTTGAAATTATCCTTGGCACCATCCAACTTGCTTTCTCCACCTATGGCGCATATAATACCGCCCTCTGTAATAGCCTCAATATAAGGTGCAAGTTCTCTAATCGTTTTTACGTCGGAATTTAAAATTCCATCTCTGTCTCTTTGCAAATCCTCATCTGTAAGACCCATAAGGTATGCCACATAACTATAGTTACCCTCTGCAGACGGTGTAAGAGGTGCATCTAGTTTACTTATCGCACCGATAATATATTTTGTCATATCTCTATCGTCTGCATCAAAGTTTCTCACATATTCCGCTGCTTTCTTAAATATATCGTAGGTTTCCATAAGGTTAGGGTCACGATAAGAAGTAAAATAACCATTACCACTTCGTGCAAAAGCACACATACAGCCATATGCTCCACCCTTCACACGAACATTTAACCAGAGATAATCGTATGAAAAGATAGTCTGTAACACTGAAAGTGCACTATTATACTCCAAGCCCTTATCTCTAAAATTACCAGCAGTTGCAACATACTGAACCTGACTTGATGTCTTAAAGCCTTCATTGAGTACTAAAAGCTCTGGTCTCTTAGGGTTTTCGAACTCAAGTCGTGTTGAAAGTTTCTTGGAAAGTGATGTAATCGATGACTTAAGCATATCCTCTGGTTTCTTGTCAGAAGTATAATTAACCACAAGGGAATTTCTTCGTAATACCTGACCAAGAACATCCTTTAAATCTTCTACAAGCTGCTCATATCTATCATCAAAATTATCATCTAACTCAGCTAAATACCTGTAATACTCAACACCCTCAAGAAGCTCCTTTACAGCACCCATAGGCGAAATGTATGACACCGCTCTTCCTGCCGCTGTGATATGACCTGATGACACAAGGTCCATCTTAATTCCGCTTCTTGTCTCCGCAATTATCTCACGTAATCTCTTCTTGTCATTAAGCTTTGATGTAAATAATATCTCCTCAACAAGTGACATTGCCTTGTCAATTTTTCCATCAAGCTGCTTTGTATTTACAACAAACTGTACTAAATAATCTCCATTCTTTTTGCAGTTTGTCACTGCAGTTGTAAAGCCTATTCCACCAGTATGAATGTTAATTTCATTAGCGAGTTCGTTGTAACTATAATTTTCAGTATCCACATACTTAAATATCTCTGTCAAAAGAGATACTACAGGATACTTATCACAATCTATATCAGTTATATCAAAATTAAGACCAATATAGCTTATACCATTAGTGAAAATATCATGACTTACAATCTTAACCATCTCTATTTCGGAAAACTGGTTATTTAGAATTCTAGCCTTCTTTTCAATGTCTGAAATTTCAAGCAATGGAATAGTTTCTAACTCTTCTGCCGTACTAGGTTCACTCTGATATTCTTCTAAATGCTTAGCTTTTGCCACTATTTCGTCAAGTTCTTCCGCAGAAAGAGTATCCTTATAAGCAGAAAGCTTTGCCTTTTCTTCTTTTTCTCTTTCGTCGTTAAGCCCCTTCTTAGGTGCAAGAATTACATATGACTTATGACTATTATCTAAGATATACGTCTTAATTAACTCTTCAAAATATCCATTATCAAGTTCAATCTTCAACTCTTCAAAAACCGAATTCATCTCAAATAATTCAAGAGCCTTGCTGTCATCATAAAGCCAAGTATTAAATGCATTCAGACCAAGCATAAGTCCCTTTGGAAACCTTCCAAAATTCCCCTCCTTATGCTTAAACTCAAAATAGTTAATTGATGCCTGTAATGATTTTTTGTTTATACCAGACTTAACAATATCTCTTAGGGTATCTTCTATAATTTTGATAAATTTAGCCTCGTCTTCTTTATTTGCATTCTTGGCTACAATAGAAAATGTTGGCTGCTTAATTCCATCATCATAGGAGCTAAATACATCCTTACCTATACCAGCATCAATAATAGCAGTTTTTAAAGGTGCTCCTGGTGAAGTAAGCAACGCATGCTCTAATACAGCAAAGGCTGTACATAATTTTTTATCAAGGCTATCACCTACTGAAACATTATACGCTATATAAGTATTATCCTCTTCCTTATCTGCATCAGCCAAACTGTAAGTCTCGCAAATCCTATGTGGTTTATCAAAAGGAGGCTCTGTAGTAAGTGCAGAATTGATTTCCACATACTCATATTTAGATAAATATTCCCTATCAATAAATTCAAGTTCTGCCACTGCATCCATGTCACCATAGAGATAAATATAACTATTACTTGGATGGTAATATTTCTTGTGAAAATCAATAAAATCCTCCTGTGTAAGTTCAGGTATATACACAGGGTCACCCCCTGACTCGTACCCATAAGCTGTACTTGGAAGCAATGATGCCTCAATTATACGATAAAGCTGCTGTTCCGGATTTGAATAAACTCCCTTCATCTCATTGAAAACAACACCATTTATCTTAAGTTCACCTGTTTCCTCGTCTAACTCATAATGCCATCCCTCTTGCATCATAATCTCAGTTCTCTCGTATATGTTTGGATAAAAAACTGCATCCAGATAAACATGCATAAGGTTATGAAAATCCTTCTTATTCAGACTGGCAACAGGATAAACTGTCTTATCTGAATAAGTCATAGCATTAAGAAAGGTATTGAGAGAACCCTTACATAGTTCTACAAATGGATCCTTAACCGGAAAATTCTTAGAACCGCAAAGAACTGAATGCTCCATAATGTGTGGCACTCCAGTATCATCTGATGGCGGTGTTCTAAAACCAATATTAAAAACCTTGTTGTTATCATCATTTACAACAACCAAAACACGCGCTTTAGTCTTTCTGTGACTAAGAACATATCCTGTTCCTTTTACCTCTGGTAAATCTCTCTTTTCAACTAATGAATATGCTTCCATTGTTTCAATACTGTTCAAATCTACATCCTCCAAAATATTATCTAAGATTGTCTGGACCAAAGCTCATTGGAAAAAGCTCTTCTAAGGTCATAATTTTGTAATCATTTTCATCTTTTGCCATAACCACCGTGAATTCCGAAGGGTTAACAAACTCCCTAAGCACCTGTCTACACACACCACAAGGTGAAGTATATTCTAACTCTCCATCATCTTTTCCTGCAACTATGGCAATTCCTTTAAAATCTTTTATCCCCTGACTAACCGCCTTAAAAACCGCCGTTCTCTCCGCACAGTTCCCCGGTGAATATGCTGCATTTTCTATATTACATCCTGTAATAATCTCATCATCTTTTGTAAGCAAAGCAGCACCAACCCTAAAATTTGAATATGGCGTGTATGCAAAAATTCTTGCTTTAGCAGCCTTATTTATCATGTCTTTTATTATATTCTCTGGTATATTACTCATACTATACCTCCATTGTAAACTCTACTGTTGCCTTAGTATCTCCTGCTTCCTCACCAACCATAACGATTATATGTCGGTTATCCTCTATGGCTCGCTTAATAAGTATATTTTCCTTATACTTTGACTGACTTTTATATTCTACCCTAATTTTTTTTACTTCTACATCAAAAGGTATGTATTCGTTCGCAAGTTCAATATATTTTCCGTTACTCATATGTCCATTGTAATCGATATCAGCTTTTCTAACCGAAACTGTATCTACAGTATCAAGTTCCTTTGGAAGCTTAATCTTACGCCCAAGACTCTCCATAGGATATTTATCTTCAAGGTCGTATCCTAGTCTATCCTCATCGTTTATCTTTGTAGGTCTGCCTGTGGTCATATCCATAAGAGTCCACATAGAATCTGCAGTTACTATATCATTTCCATCGCTATCTGTTATAATTACATTTCTATAGCCCATAGTTGTAGTAAAATCATATGGCCATGTCTTAACCACCACGTCTTCAAACATTGTGGGAAATCTTTTAATATCAATATTCCAACTAATAGCAAACCATGTTCTGCCTTTTTCCATCATATAGTCAATTCCTCGACCTATTGACTCAGAATTAATATTTACACAATCTTGCATGGCATTTAATATGCCACCTACTGTCATTTTAGAATTACTATCAATATCTGAAAATAATATTTTTTTATTATATGTATACATTTACTTCACCTTCTATATAAAATTACAAAGTAATTATAGTACAAAAACCTATTATTAACAATAAAAAAAGTGCCTGTATTAAGAGTAAAAATTCAGCGCTCAGACACCTTTATTTTTCTTATTTTATTGCAATAAACTCAGATTATATTGCCACTTCCGCCACATCATACTTAATAACCTTCTTCAAATCCTCCGGTGCAACCTGAACCTGAAAACCTATCTTGCCACCACTAAAATATATTGTTTCAAAGCCAACCCCCGACACATCCATCACCGTCTTAAACTGTTTCTTCATACCTATAGGAGAACATCCACCGTGAATATATCCTGTGAGAGGCAAAAGCTCCTTGGATTTAATCATCTCAATACTTTTTTCACCAACAGACTTAGCAGCACTTTTTAGGTTGAGTTCTTTGTGCACAGGTATCATAAACACATAATAATTCTTTGAGTGACCTATGGTAACCAGAGTCTTAAATACCTGATTAGGGTCCTCCCCAAGGGCGTTTGCCACCTCCACACCACTCACTGCCCCAGTTTCTACATAGCTGTGACTGGTATAAGGTATCTTATGTTGGTCCAATATTCGCATTACATTTGTTTTATCTATATTCTTTTTCATAGCACCTAAATATCCTTTTAATAATTTTGCCCTGACTATAGTAAGCCAGGGCATTTTAATTATACCTTATTTAACTCATCTACCATTTTTCGAATTAATTTTTCAGCTTCTTCGTCGTCATATCTAATAAGCAACTCTGATATCAAGTTTATATTCAATAATATCTTTTCAAATAATTTATATTTTTTGAGTTCGTGACATCTTTCCAAGGCACTCTTTGTATTATAGTTTTCTATGTCATCCAATATGTACAATAATTTTACGCATAACTCTCTGTTACTTATCTCTAATCCAACGGATTTTGCATCAAGCCCCAACTTTTTTTCCAACATACGTATAATACGAAGAGTCATATTGCCGGCGCCAGTGAGTTCATTTTCCTCTATTTTGTTTCGCACGTTACGAACTCTTCCAGCAATCTCATCATCAATCTGATATCTAAGTATCTCATCTACTTTAACTACTGCTGGCTTTGCCTTTCCGAGAGTAATATACTGTAACACACTCTTTAAGCTTTCTAGTAATTCTCCATCCTCAATTGGTAATACTCCCAATTTCTTAAACACCATATCTATTCTATTTAATAATTCTATGTCGTCAAATGGCTTTGTTATGTAATCCATTATACCAAGCTTTGTACCCGCAATAACTGTTTCTTTGTCCTTTACAGCAGTAAGGAAAATGGCTGGTACCGTTGTTCCATGCTCCATCTTTCTTATCTCATATAATGTTTCAATACCATTCATAACTGGCATTTGAACATCAAGTAATATAAGGTCAACCTTCTCACAGTACAAAAATTTGATAGCTCTTCTTCCTGATATCATTGGTATAACTTCGTATTTTGATTTTAAGGCTTGTTCTATTGTTGCTAAATTTACTGTATTATCGTCTATAACAAGTATTCTTCTCTTCCCCATCTAGTCAATCTCCTTTTTTTCCCCACACATGTCAACTAGTTTACGTAATTCATCTTCTGCTTTATCATCCTCATAAAGGGATAATAGATTTACTACGTAATTTAGTTTTTCTCTTATGTTTTCATTTACATCATATTTTAACAGTTCATTTATCCCTGATAAAGCCTCCTTTGGCTTAAAGCTTTCTAGCTTACTTAATATGTCTGATATATTACCCACAACAAAATTCATATCTACTTCTCCTAGATATTCACTATTTTGATTTTGGAATATACCATATTCTTTTTTCTTCAAGACGTTTTCTATCTCAGAAAGAATATTAGCGTAAGAAACCTCCAAGTTATTATAATTATGGAATACATCATCTATTCTATCCTCTTTTACAGCAAGTTCAAGTTCTTTTGCTTTCTCAGATAAATCGTATGCTCCTATATTGGCCGCTGCACTTTTTAAAGCATGTGCCTCAATTCCATAGTTCTTATAATCGCCATCAAAGAACAACTGCCTCATATAAGCTTTTTTACTTTGTCCTTCAAGATAGAACAAATTGAGTAATTCTAAATAATCTTTTTTATTGCAATTCCTTTTTTTGATAGCATCTCTCACGTCGACACCACTCATAAAAAGCTCTGCAAGTTCATCCTCTGAAATTTTATCAGCTCTAACTTCGTTTTCTATATATTGCTTTTTACTATCCGGAATCCACTTACTCAAAATCTCATGTAGCTGTATTCTTTCAAATGGTTTAGCAAGAAAATCTTCAAAACCATTACTTAAATACATATCCTTAGCACCTTCTATGGCATTAGCTGTCAATGCAACTATCACCGCAGAGCTGTTGAGCGGACATTCTGAACGAATGATACGTGTTGCCTCTACGCCATCCATCTCTGGCATCATATGATCCATTAAAATCATATCATAAGATTTTTCTTTGGCAAGTTCAATAGCCTTTTTTCCAGAATCGCTTTCATCAATATCAAAGTCATATTCCTTCATCATTGCAACGACTATTTTTCTATTTATTATATTGTCATCAACAGCAAGAACTCTATACCCATCACACTTAAACATTCTCTTATCTGTTTTTTGTAAACCTTCTCTAGTAATAGGTTCTTCCTTAATAGTCTTGGAATCTACAATTTCCTGAGTTAGCTTAACAGTAAATACAGTACCTTTACCATATTCACTTTCAACACTTATACTACCATCCATAAGTTGTATTAGATTTTTCGTTATGGCAAGACCAAGTCCTGTACCCTCATTTTCACGATTAATGTTCATATCAAGTTGCTGAAAACTTTCGAATATGTACTTGAAATCTTCTTTTCTTATACCAATTCCCGTATCTTCTACAATATATGTCAACTCATATTTTCCGCCTTCCACATACTGTCCGGATACAATCAAATTGACATAACCATGCTTAGTGAATTTTATAGCATTGTTTAGAATATTTATAAGTATCTGTCTAATTCTACCTTCATCACCATATAAAACTCTAGGAATATCTTCTGATAAATCAAGCTTCATTCCAAGTCCTTTTTGAGCCGCGGCAACTTTAACCAGATTAACAACATCCTGTATAAAAATCTGGGTATAGTACTCATTATTAACAAGCTCCATTTTTCCTGCTTCTACCTTTGATAAATCCAATATATCATTGATAATTGAAAGCAAATTTAAGGCTGCTGATTTTATCTCACAAGCGTAATCATACATCTTACGACCACGACTCTCCTCAATAATCAGTTCACTCAAACCCACCACCGCATTCATAGGTGTTCTAATCTCATGAGACATATTGGCTAGAAATGCTGTTTTCGCCTTACTTGCTGCCTCCGCCTTTTCACGCATATCTAAAATGTATTTAATCTGATTATAGGTTTCTGTTACATCGGTAATCAATATGGTGTAACCCCTCAGCTCTCCATCAATATCTCTTAGCTTACTGACATGACCATCATAATGTCTATTTTTTACAATAAAATTATTTTTCTCCTGTTCCTCAAAAACTTGAGTAGGAAAGTCAACTATATTATTTACATACATATATGTGGCAATATCAGGAAAAATATCTTTTGCACTATTGTTATAGCTGAGCACCTTAAAATCCTGATTCAGAGTAATTACACATTCCTCCAAGGCATTGAGAACTGTATTTGATGCAGCTCTTGTAAGGTCGTAATCTTTTCTATTCCATACACATACAACCATAATAGACAGCATAAATGCCATAGTAACTGCAGTAGGATCATACCCTTTAAACACACCCGTCATATATATTGCAAATATGACAAAAGCAAACACTGTTCCCCACATAACTATCATTAAGTTTTTCTTCTTCTTTTCTTCTTTTTCTCTAACATAACTAATAATCAAAGTACCAGCTATAATAATCCATGGTATAACAATACCTGAAATAGTATGTAAAATATAAAATCCGCTATACTCTAAAATCAAATGAGGGAATACTCCAGAATCCACAAAATCGACATTTGAATAATATAAGTTATGCTTAGGAGTAGTCCAAACAAGGATGACAACTACAAGTGATTCAATTAATAAAAATCTCTCATACAATCGGTTTTCCTTATATCCACAATAATGTCTAATAAACATCATATAGAATACAACAACCACTGCTAATCCCATATATTCCACTTTTACAGCAAGCAGCGCAGCATCCATACTTTTTGCAAACATCTCTAACAAATAACCTGCATTTTGAACAAGCTCTGCTATCATAACAAATATAAGGAGTTTCTGACTATATGTTGATTCTCCTCTAAACATAACAAATAAAGAACTAAGAATTAGTAAAATTGCTATTGAATGAATTGTAACTATTACCCCAAACATAATATCTCCCATAAATATACATTATTAAACAACAACTTAAGTATGTTGCCATTATTTTACTATAACCCCTAAGTAATATTATACCAAATTTGTGTTTTAATACAATATTACATCAGCAAAAAACAAGAAAAAAAGAGCTAACCAAAGTGTATTAAACTACACTTCGGTTAGCTCTTTTCTAATTAGTTTTACTTGAAGTACTCAACACCCGACTCAAATATCTTCTGATTCTGGTCGCCATAAATGTTGATAGCAACTGCTGTTCCTTTACGCTCTGAGTGAGCCATTTTACCAAGAACTCTACCATCTGGGCTTGTAATACCCTCAATAGCGTAGTATGAACCGTTTACATTGTAATACTCGTCCATAGTTGGATTGCCATCCATATCAACATACTGGGTTGCAACCTGACCATTTGCAAAAAGCTTATCAATCCACTCTTTACTTGCTACGAATCTACCTTCACCATGTGAAATAGGTACAGTGTAAACTCCACCGAGCTCAGCCTTCTTAAGCCATGGGCTCTTATTAGTAACAACCTTAGTGTAAACCATCTTAGACTGGTGACGACCAATGCTGTTCATAGCAAGAGTTGGTGAATCATCTGTCTGTGGTCTAATCTCGCCATAAGGTACAAGACCAAGCTTAATAAGTGCCTGGAAACCATTACAGATACCAAGTGCAAGACCATCTCTCTCGTTAAGGAGTTTCATAACTTCCTCTGAAATCTTAGCATTTCTAAATGCTGTTGCAATAAACTTACCAGAACCGTCTGGCTCATCACCTGCACTAAATCCACCTGGGAACATAATAATCTGACTCTGGCTAATGGCCTTGGAGAATGCATCAACCGAATCTCTAATATCCTGTGCATCCTGATTTTTGAATACTATAGTCTCTACTTCTGCTCCAGCAGCCTCAAAAGCTCTAAGTGAGTCATACTCACAGTTTGTACCTGGGAATACAGGAATAAATACCTTTGGCTTAGCAATCTTGTTCTTTGCTACAAGAATTGTCTTTGCATCGAAAAGCCCTGTCTCAATCTTAGTCTGCTCTACTCCTGACTCTGTTGGGAAAACCTTCTCAAGAGTGGCCGTCCATGCAGCAATTGCCTCATCCATAGTAATAGTTGTATCACCATAAGTAAATGTAGCACTTGCCTTAACACCACCGATAACTGTTGCAGGAACACTAAGCTTATTCTGGTTCTCCGGCTTAACCTCTATGATAATTGAACCATAGTCCTTTGCAACAAGCTCCTCCTTAGATACACCATCAAGAAGGTGCACACCAAGCTTATTACCAAACGCCATCTTACTTACAGCTTCAATAATACCACCGAAGCCTACAGCATAAGCTGACTCAATCATACCAGCCTTAATATCCTTAAGAAGAAGTCCGTATGTTTCTAATACATTCGCATAATCAGGCTTATCAAATTCGTCCTTCTTTATATCTATCTTAAGTATACAGTTGCCTGCTTCCTTTAACTCTGTTGTTACAACGTCCATATAATCAGCAACATCTACCGCAAATGAACAAAGTGTTGGTGGAACATCGATATCATTAAACGAACCTGACATAGAATCCTTACCACCTATTGAAGGAAGTCCAAGTCCCATCTGAACGTCATAAGCACCAAGGAGTGCCGCAAGTGGCTTACCCCATCTATAAGGGTCAGTACCAAGTCTCTCGAAATATTCCTGGAATGTAAGTCTAATCTTAGTTACATCTCCACCTGATGCAGCAATTTTTGCAACTGAGTGAAGCACTGCATATATTGAACCATGATATGGGCTCCAAGTTGAAAGATATGGATCAAGACCATAACTCATCATAGTTACTGTGTTAGTCTTACCACGAAGTACAGGAAGCTTTGCAATCATTGTCTGAGTTGGTGACATCTGATATTTACCACCATATGGCATAGTAACTGTACCAGCACCGATGGATGAGTCAAACATCTCCACAAGACCTTTCTGTGAACATACATTAAGGTCTGACAATGTATTAAGCCAAGTTTCCTTAACATCATTAAATTCTACTGTATCATCAAAGTAGTTAGCCTCCTTAGATGGCATAGCTACCTTTACATCTGTTTCCTGATGAGCACCATTTGTATCAAGGAAAGCTCTAGATAAATTAACTATCTCTTTACCTCTCCAGCTAAGTACGAGTCTAGGTGACTCAGTAACCTCAGCAACACAAACAGCCTCTAAGTTCTCCTCATTAGCATACTTCATCATTGTATCCACATCCTTTGGATCAATAACAATAGCCATACGCTCCTGAGACTCTGATATAGCAAGCTCTGTACCATCAAGACCTGCATATTTCTTAGGAACCTTGTCAAGATCGACCTTAAGACCATCTGCAAGCTCACCAATGGCTACAGATACACCACCAGCACCAAAGTCATTACACTTCTTAATGAGAGAAGCAACCTCTTCTCTTCTGAATAATCTCTGAATTTTACGCTCAGTTGGCGCATTACCCTTCTGAACCTCTGCACCACAGGTCTCTATAGAACTCTCTGTATGCGCCTTAGATGAACCTGTAGCACCACCACAGCCATCACGACCTGTACGACCACCAAGTAAGATAATAATATCTCCTGGATCTGAGTTAAGTCTCTTTACAGCACGTCTTGGAGCTGCACCCATAACCGCACCAATCTCCATACGTTTAGCCACATAATTTGGATGATAAATCTCATTTACATGTCCTGTTGCAAGACCAATCTGGTTACCATATGAACTGTAACCTGCTGCGGCTACCTTTACAATCTTACGCTGTGGAAGCTTACCCTTCATAGTATCCTTAAGTGATACTGTTGGGTCTGCTGCACCAGTAACACGCATAGCCTGATATACATATGAACGTCCTGAAAGAGGGTCTCTTATAGCACCGCCGAGACAGGTTGCTGCACCACCAAATGGTTCAATCTCAGTTGGGTGATTATGTGTCTCGTTCTTAAAGCTTACAAGCCATTCTTCTTCAACTCCGTCAATGGTTACAGGAACAACAATGGAACATGCATTAATCTCATCAGATACTTCCATATCCTCAAGCTTACCTGCCGCTCTAAGCTCCTTCATAGCCATAAGCGCTATATCCATAAGACATACAAACTTATCATCTCTTCCCTTATACATCTCCTTAGATGCCTCAAGGTACTGCTTGTATGTTGAAGAAATCATATCATTGTAATATCCCTCATCAAAACTAACATTTGTAAGTTCTGTTGAGAAAGTTGTATGACGGCAGTGATCTGACCAATAAGTATCAAGTACCCTAATCTCTGTCATAGATGGGTCACGATTTTCCTCACCCTTGAAATAATTCTGAATGTGAAGGAAATCCTTAAAAGTCATGGCAAGTCCCAAGGAGTCATAAAGTTCTTTAAGACTTCCCTCATCCATATCCTTAAATCCATCAAATATGATAACATCAGCAGGCTCCTCAAATACAGTTACCAGTGTATCTGGTTTAAGCTCGTCAGCAACTCTTGAATCTACAGGGTTAACAACATATTCTTTGATAGCCTCAAGCTGTTGTGCTGATATATCTCCACTAATAACATAAGTTGTAGCTGACTTGATAAGAGGATTCTCCTCTTCATTAAGAAGCTTTACACACTGCTCAGCGGAGTCCGCTCTCTGGTCAAACTGACCTGGAAGATACTCCATTGAAAAGCATACATCCCCAGCTTCCATAGGAAACTCTTCCTCATATACAACATCTATAGGTGGCTCTGAGAAAACAGTAACTTTAGCCTTCTCATAAGTATCATCTGAGACACCCTCCATATCATAACGAACAAGTTCTCTTACGGCATCTGCTTTGATACCTAAGTAGTCCTTAATCTGCTGCTTAAGCTCCTTGGCTCTAACAGCATAATCGTCCTTTTTCTCAACGTAGATTCTTCTAACCTTGCTCATATTTGTCCTCCTTGGCAATAGTATATATATTATTGCAATGTTATATTACTTGTGCATCCGTCTAATAATCTTGTAGGTCACCTCGTTTTGGAATATGGTTGGAGAATCCTGCACAAAAAAAGTAATACCATCCGTAGGTGCAAGTATCTCACTTTTAACTGAGCCATCCATAGGATTGATAATCTCAGCTAAAATCTGTCCCCTCTTAACTTCTTGATTTATTCCTACAAGTTTTCTAAAGAAACCTGCCTCATCTGCCTTTACAGACAAAAGCTCCTGTTCCTTAAGCACAGTGGATATATATCCACCATGACTTTCATACCTTATAATACCCATTCTTGTCAAAAAACGCAATACCGAAGCTACAGTCATTCGTGCACTTTCATCGTCGATACTATTCGTCGTGGAAGAATATAAGGAAAATGCCTGAGTTCCTGCCATTTGCCAATTATAATTTAATGTGACCTTATCAAAGGCTCTATTGGCACCCGTAAGAACATATGGCATACCAAAAAGATTGGCTAAGCTTATACTCTCAACCCCTGTTTCCATCATTCTAACATGAGGTATCGATTCTCCCGGAAGATAAAAGCTGGCAAACTGTACTCCGTAGGAATACTCCCTTACTATATCCAATATCTGGGCAGCAATTCTGCTGGTTGCTGGGCCTTTAGGGTTGCCTGGAAATGATCTGTTAATATCAGAATCATCTGATATCCACTTAGACTTTTTTACATTCATTGAACTATAGTTTAAAGTTGGAATAAGCATAATTTCCTTGCCCAAAACTATATCCCCCTGAGCCTCTAACTCGGATAGCTTTTGAGCTAACAATGAACATATATATAGCTGTTGATATTCATTTCCTCGCATAGCACCAACTATGCAGGCTGATTTTTCTCCTCTTCCATAGGTATATCCATGTATTACATACTCACCTCTAAAGGCTGTATTCATTGAAAATAATTCTTCTTTATTCATAGACACCACCTACAATTCTGGCTATAAGTGAGCCTTCTTCAATAACAGGATATTCCCTGATGGAACATATCATTCCATCTGCAGTAGCATAGACTATCTCTTCCTTAGAACCAGTTATAACATTTACAATGGTTCCAATTTCGTCCCCTTTTTTTACCTTATCATATACCCTTATACATGGAATAAATATACCACTGCTCTCTGCATTAATATACTCAACATCCTCGTCCGTAGATATATGCATCTTTCTAGGAGCTATAGTCTCTCCCTTCCATATCCCTAACATCTTCATAAGGGCAAAAAGACCATCTACTATTCGATTGCAATAGTCTTGTTCTATACGAAAGGCTGATGCCGATTCAATCACCATGGATTTGACTCCTATCTCATTGAGAGAGTAAGCCAAACTACCATTTAATACTGAGGTACTTGGATGAACCCATATCATATCCGTGTTAAGACACTCAGCAATAGGCAACAACTCTTCCACTTTATCAGAATTCATACGTACCTGAGGTATCTCATGAACATACATATTACTGGAATGTAAATCTATACACACATCGGCACCTTTTATATCATCAAAAACACAGGATGCCGTGTACTCACCCAATGCTCCAGTCTTAGAGCCAGGAAAAAGCACATTCATATCCATACCAGAACCTGGAATCTCTCTAGTCTTGGAATCAAGTCCCATAGGATTGAGACTTGGATAAACATCAACAATACCCTGCAAATTGTCATATTCTTCTTTAATTTTTTTAATAACCTCATAGCAAATATACTGACCTTGAAGTTCATCACCATATAGACCGGAAACTATACATAGTCTTCTCTCATCACCATTTAAATAATCCGGTGCCAATCTATTTTTCTTAACTTTAAGTTCCTCATCAACCATAAGGTCTACTGAAACAACTGTTTCTATCATACAAAATCCTCAACAAATAATAACTTCATAATTCTTAATAATCATCGTAGGAAAAGGCACTCTTAATCGAGTGCCTTTTCTATGTTTAATTATGCTTCAAGAATATTATTGATAACTCTCTTAATCTCCTCTACATCAAAAGGCTTTGCGATGAACTCTGCCGCACCGCTCTGGACAGCCTCCAACATATTGTGCTGCTGACCAGCTGCAGATACCATGACTACCTTCGCATCTGGGAATTCAGCTTTTATCTTCTTAAGGGATTCAACACCTGTCATAACAGGCATTGTAATGTCCATAGTTACAAGCTCCGGCTTAAGCTCAGCGTACTTTTCATAACCTTCCTGACCATTAACAGCCTCACCTACTATGGTATGTCCATCCCCTTCCAATATTCCTCTTAAAATTCTTCTTGATGTTCTTGAATCATCTACAATTAATATATTTGCCATGTTAATAATCCTTTCTCAACAACTATTCAATACTCCACTTTGTTTCCATACAGATAACAATGTCTGCTCTCACATCATTGACATAACACGGAAGCATAAACATCATTCCTTCTGTACTAATAGTAGTGTCATCTGTATACATATTTGGAGGGAGCATATCAATAGAAATCTCTTCTTGACTGAGCTTTGATGCAAAAAGGCCGTTACAAACATTGATAAACTCACAAACAGCATCAAGACAATCCTCGTCTATCTGCTCAAACTCTTCCTTTGCATAAGCCTCACCAAAGTTCTTGTCTCCAGGTCCACAAATACCAATAAACAACTCATAGTCACCTGTAAAACACTGACTTGCAATATGCTTTGTTGTATATGTATGGATCTTTTCCACTCTATCAAATCTAACCTTGTTGTCGATAAATCTGATTATATTTCTTGCCATAAGAGCTATGTAATCTTTAACCACTAACGGAACATTAGAATCTTTCAGGAATATCTGAATAACCTTGTCCACATCAGCACTCTTGATTGCATCCAACTCAAGAGATGTAAGTCTCTCTGAACGCTTGTAGTGATTTACGTGATGCTGTATCTCTTCAAGAGTAAGATAATTTCCCTCAATAAGTGCCTGTACAAAAAGCAAATAGGAATCACCCTGTTTCTTTAATAATACAGAAACCTGCTCCTCTGTGAGATATCCTTTATCTACTGCTATATCACCAAATCTAGCATCCTTTTGAGCCTGAAGCATATTAACTTCTTCCGCCTGAGCCTGGGACATAAATCCTTCTGCAACAGCAAGCAATCCCATCTTAACGCGGGATGTTCTACTTGTCATAATTAATTCGTTGTACTGTTCTCCAGTTATAACGCCAATGTCTTGTAAATACTTACCAAAATACACACCAAACATATAGCCCCTCCTTATCAAACACAATGCTAGGTTTATTATACACAATTAGAGTACAAAAATCAACTTTATTATTACATATCTGCATTTGTTTCGATTCAGTTTTTTTACTGAAAATGTCAAACTTTGCAAATATTCATTGAATATTATAACTAATTTATATATAATATTATGTAGTTAAATTACGATATGGAGAAATAGTATGTCAATTAAGAATTCTTTGAGACTTTCACTGATACTTTTGGCCTCTCTGCCACTTGTGTTTATGACAGTTCTCACCTATCTTTTATCATACAATAAGTACGTGGATTTGGCAGAAGAATCAGCCAGCAATCTCGCAAAGACTTACGCTGAAGGTTTTAATGTAGAGCTTGATCTTCAAATCGCCGAAATTGAGGGTCTGTCCAACATAAGCGAAATCCAAAATATTGCATTGGAAAACTTCAACGATGTGGCACTTGGAGAAGACTCTTCCTTTTATGAAGCTGTAACTCAGCTTTTAAAAGATAAGTCTAACTACGTTGATAACAATGTTCACTATTACTTATATGACGTTTACGGATATTTTATTGCCAGCTCCGATCCAACATCTGTTGGTGACTGGGAAGAGTATATGAACATTCCTGTTACGAACATTACTTCCACACAAATCATAAAATCTTCAAACATCAATAAAGAAGAAAATAGTATTGAGCTTGTAACACCTATCGTTGTAAAAAACAAAACGATTGGTCTAATAAGAGCAAATATTTCATCTGAATATTTTGGTGCCTTTATACCAACAACTGGTTCTGCTTTTATATTAACCTCAGATGGAGAATATTTATTTGCTTTAGATGGTTTTTCTTCTAACAAAGACGCAGAAAAACAAGTCTTAGATTTATTTGTAAGCGAAGACACAAACGGATATATCAACATTAATTCTTCTACTCTAAAAGATATATATGGTTATTACTATTTGCCAGAATTTGACTGGATGTATATCATTGAGCAAGATGGTTCACAGCAACAGGAAATCATTTCTGCATTACCAGTTACTCTGATTATAACACTGATTATTATCCTTATAATCGCATACCAGATAAGTCATGTGTTGGTTCACAAATATACAGACCCTATCATTACACTTAAAGACAATATGACTGAGGCTGCTGCCGGAAACTTAGATTTGGTATGTAACATTGATAGCAAAGACGAATTTGGAGAACTTTCCGACAAATTCAACAATATGATGAACATCATTTCAAACAACTACAAACAGTTGAATGAATCAAAAAAGAAACTTGAGGCAAACGAGTTAGAACTAAAGAAAAATTATGCTCATATTGAACAACTGGCATACAGAGATGGACTTACAGGTCTCTATAACCGTGTTGCCTTTATGAAATATGCATATGACATATTCCATCGTGATGGAACTCAGTTTAGCAAGCACGCCATCTTCTTTATTGACCTAGATAACTTCAAGAATGTCAATGACACTTTAGGTCATGACTATGGTGATCTTCTCCTAAAGAGAGTATCTAATAAGCTTCTCTCCTATACTTCCGGAGATGACATATTGGCAAGAACTGGAGGAGATGAATTCCTCATATTCAAAACAGATTTTACAAATCTGGACGAACTTAATGTCTTTGCTAAAACCCTTGTTAACATAGCCAATGAACCATTTGATTTAGATGAAGAAACTGCTCATATCTCTATGAGTATTGGTATCGCCCTCTTCCCACGTGATGGTCTAACCATTAGTGAGCTTATTAAAAATGCTGACATTGCTATGTATAACGCGAAGAATTCTGGTAAAAACAGCTACAAATTCTTTAACAGCTATATGGAGGATGATTTCAACAGAAGAAACGATCTTGCAGACATCCTCTCTACCGTTATTGAGAAAAACGAAGTATATTTACAATATCAGCCACAGGTTAATGTATCCACTGGTCAAATTACTGGTTTTGAATCACTTATGCGAATTGAGTCTGAGCTTGTAGGATTTATACCACCATCAGAATTTATACCTATCGCTGAGGATAGCGGTATCATTAACCAATTAGGTAAATGGGCACTTATTGAGGCTTGTAGCTTCAACAAACGACTGATTGACAGTGGTTATGGACCACTTAAAGTATCCGTCAATGTTTCAACAACCCAGTTGCAGGACCCTAATCTTATGGAAGCCATTAGATCTATTCCTCCACTTACTGGCATGGATCTCAAACACCTTGAGATTGAGATTACTGAAAGCGTTTTGATGAACTCTTTCGAACACAACTTAGAGCTTATCAATGAAATCAAGTCCTTAGGAGCATCTATTGCCTTAGACGATTTCGGAACAGGTTACTCTTCATTCAATTACCTTACTCAGATACCTATCGATACTCTTAAGATTGATAAATCCTTTATTGATGGTATTTGCAGTAATGAAAAGGATAAATGCATCGCAGACACAATTATATCCCTTGCTCATAAGATGGATATATCTGTTGTTGCCGAAGGTGTTGAAGACAAAGAACAGTTAAAGATTCTTCAAGAGCAGTTTTGTGATACATTGCAGGGTTACCTCTTCTCTAGACCACTTAAGGGTGACGCTTTTATTGATCTTCTTGACAAAGAAAAAGAAGCACGAAAGAATTTATAAAATAATATACAAAAAAGAGTTTATGGCTAAGCCATAAACTCTTTTATTTTTTCTAACTGTACCTTTGCATCATGTCTTCCCATTTTATACATATATTTTAGTTTGTTTATGTTTTTTTCGGTACGGCCTATCTTTATATCCTTACTAGGTCTTATGACAATTATCTGACCCTCTTTTTCATAGTGATTGATATAATCTAAGGTCATATTGTAATTATCATGTCTCTCCCTTGCAGCCTGAACATATTTAGGGTACTGAGAGTAAACTCTCTGAAGCACATTTACAGTCTTATCTGGTTTTTTCTCGTAACCTGCCGGTCTAGTTAATACAACTATATTTTTCTTATAGCCCATATCTCTGAAAAATTTTATAGGGATACTGTCACAGGTTCCACCATCTAAAAGCTTTTTACCTCCAACCTGCACTATCTCAGACACTAAAGGCAATGATGCAGATGCTCTAAGATACTCCATCTCTTCTCTAAAATCATAACACCTAATATGCTCTGCCATACCTGTTTCCAAATTGCTACAAGTAACATAAAATGGTATCTTTGCAGCATTTTCCTTGTATGTATCATAATCAAAGATATTTAACTTGTTAGGGAGTGTATCATAACAAAACTTTTTGTTGAAAAGGTTACCTGTCTTAATCAGAGAGCGAATACTCATATATCGCTTGTCGTTGATATATTTTAAGTTATATCTGGCACTTCTACCTAACTGAGCAGCCATATAGTTACTTCCATGAATTGCCCCGGCGGATACTCCTATTACACCATCCGGCCATAAACCCTCCTGTAAAAAAACATCCAAAACTCCAGCAGTGTATAGTCCTCTCATTCCTCCTCCTTCAAGAACTATACCTACTTTATCTCTATTCTCATCCATAACAAACCTCATTTAAGCGTAATTCATAGCTAATATATATGCGAAATATGCAGCATAACATAAAAGCATAATTATACCTGCCGGTCTTGATAATTTCTTATTCTTCACCGCAGCTACAAAAAGCAATACCGCCGCTGCAGTAGCAACAATAGCATCCTTAATAAATGCAACTTCAAACTCAATATTAGTAATAACAGCTGACACTCCTACAACAAAGAGAATGTTAAAAATGTTACTTCCTACAATATTACCAATAGCTATATCAACCTTTCCACGCTTTGCAGCAGTAGCCGAGGTTACAAGCTCTGGCAATGATGTTCCAAATGCTACTACGGTGAGTCCAATAAGTCTTGGTGTCATGCCACACTTTGCTGCTATATAACTGGCAGCATCAACTGTAACATCACTTCCTATAACAATACAAACTGCACCTATAATAACAAATCCAATAAGGATAGGCATAGTATCCTTTTCTGTAAGCTCAGTTGTCTCATCATCAGCTTCACCATGTTTTGCAGTATACACAAGATAAACCATAAAACCAGCCAGCAAAGCAATAAAAATAATACCATCTAACCTGGTAAGCTCATCTCCAGCCATACCAAGCACCAGCAACAAAACAGTTATAACAATAACAAATGGAATTTCTATTCTAAGTGTATTTTTCTTTATAGGAAGAGCCGCTATACATGAAGACACACCAAGTATCACAAGTATATTCATAATATTACTTCCCAACACGTTTCCAACAGTTATACCTGCATTGTCAGAAAGAGCACCACTAATACTTACCGCAGCCTCTGGAAGAGATGTTCCAAATGCAACTATAGTAAGACCAATGACCATCTGAGGAATATTAAACTTAGTTGCTATCTTTGATGCTCCATCAACAAATATATCTGCACCTTTTATGAGCAGTGTAAATCCAGACACCATAAGCGCCAAATTAAACACCATAAGCACTGGTGTACTCTCCGGCATAATTCCTAAATATGAAACCACAACTAATGCAACAACTGCGATTCCTATAATAATATTTTTCTTTGTTAACTTCATTATACCAATTCCTCCGGAAGAACACAGGAATCCTGCTTTATTGTTTTTAATACCATATGTGTCTCTGTAGTTGAAACGCCCTCGTATCCTTTAATTTCCTTATACACCCTCTCCAATCCATCTGATGAATCTGTAACGATATGTAGTACAAAATCATATCTACCTGTCTGGTAATAACAAGTGGAAATATTAGGGTTATTTGATACTATATTCACAAATCCATCATAATAATCAGGATGCTTTAAAGAAACTTCCATAAGAGCCACCATGCTGTTACCCATCTTTGTGTGGTCTATGTCTACAGTATATCCCTTGATAACTCCAGTAGTTTCAAGCTTCTTAATACGCTCAATTACCGCTGATACAGACAGGTTAATCTCCTCGCTAATGGCTGATGCCGTAAGTCTTGCATTCTTCTTTAAGCTTCTAAGTATTTTCATATCTATCTTATCCATTTGATTGTCTCCTTCACTTCACTTTTTTCTTCCAAATCAATGCTATTAAATATATCTAAGTACTCCTGCTCTACCTGTTTCATTGTCCCCCTATAAAAATCAGGTGTAGCTGCCACATATGGAGGTTCTTCACTAAGTTTAACAGCTCCAAACTCCAAAAACTCATAATACAACATAGCATCATCTATAATTTGAACCATCTTTGCCTCATATTCCGTAAGAGGGCTACCCATAAACTTTTCATATATAGCTGTAGATAGTTTTTCCTCTATAACCTGATAATCCTTTAAGTATTGCTTTACAGGGCGGGTAACATCTGAAATATAACTCTCTGCAGCATCATGCAAGAGACATGCCATTTTTACTCTGGCAGACTCCCTTCTCGCCACCGCTTCTTCATAACAATTAAGACAATGGGCCCCAACCGAATAAAAGCTACTATAATGACCATTAGCCCTACATAACATAGACAGCGAATGGGCAATATCTTCTATCCTAATATCATCAGCTATAGGCTCTAAAGGTTTAAAATTAATCTTAGAAAATGTAGTTATATAATCTATCATATTGTACCCAACTTCTCACAAAATAATCTTAATAAGGCCGTCCGTAGGACAGCCTTTTGTATTAGAAAATAATATCCTTCTTACCGGCAAGTAATCTGCCACCGTTTATAATCATAACTGTACCAACACCAATAGCAAAAATAACTGTCAATATGCCCATTACCAGACTGCTAACACCTACTGAATTCAATTTGCCATACAATTTTTCCATAATAACATACCTCCTATGTATTTATTTTACACCGTACTGCTCATAGTACGCATCAATAGCCGCCTTAAGTGTGTCATCAATTATAACCTGTCCCTTATATGGTTTGTTATAAAGGTGCTCAACTACCTCTGCCATAGTAACTATAGCTGTAGTCTTAAGACCATAAGTTTCCTCTATCTCCATAAGGGCACTTTTTTCTCCCTGTCCTCTCTCCATACGGTCTACAGAAACAACTAGTCCAAGAACTTCTACATCTCCCTGAGCTTTAACAATAGGAAGTGTCTCCTGAATAGATGTACCTGCTGTTGTTACATCCTCAATAATAACAACCTTATCTCCGTCGGCAATAGGACTTCCCAGTAAAATGCCAGTATCACCATGGTCTTTAACTTCCTTACGGTTTGAACAATACTTAATGTCTGCATCATATTTGTCTGCGATAGCCATGGTTGTGGCAACAGAAAGTGGTATACCCTTATACGCAGGTCCAAAAAGCACATCAAAATCAAGTCCAAATTTGCCTTTTATAGCCTCTGCATAGTACTCACCTAATTTTTTAAGCTGAGCACCTGTTCTATAAAAACCTGTGTTAACAAAAAATGGTGTCTTACGTCCACTCTTTGTAACAAAGTCTCCAAACTTTAAAACGTTACAATCAATCATAAACTCGATAAATTCTTCTTTATATCTATCCATAGTCCACCTCACATATTATTTTTATCTAGATAATTTTAATCCAAATAAATGCAAATGACAAGACCTTTATGCTTAAAATTTACAATATTTACACAAATAAACCGAAAGGACTTTGTGTTCTCTCGGTTTATAAAGGATATTTTTAATTATTACCTTAAAATTTTATTTTATACGTTGGACAAGATTGCATCTAATATACTGTCAGCAACAGCATCTTTGCTAAGCATCGGAAGTTCAACTACTTCATCCTTGGTAATTAGTGTAATTATGTTGGTATCAGTACCAAAGCCCGCTCCCTCTTGTTTTAGATTGTTGGCTGCTATCATATCCACATTCTTTTTCACAAGCTTTGCCCTTGAATTTTCTAGCATATTTTGAGTTTCCATAGAAAAACCACATATAAACTGCCCCGGCTTTTTGTTTGCTCCAAGGTAAGCAAGTATATCATCTGTTCTCTCTAACGGAATGCTCATATCACCATCAGATTTTTTAATTTTGTCTTCCGCTACGTTAATCGGACGATAATCCGCTACTGCAGCTGATTTGATGATAATATCCTGACTATCTCTTCTACTTGTAACCGCTTCATACATATCCTTAGCAGATATAACCTTTACCACATCAACAAAGGATGGTGGTGTTATATTGGTCTCCCCGGTAACTAAAGTAACATTTGCACCTCTTAACATTGCCATCTTTGCAATAGCATAGCCCATCTTGCCGGTAGAATGATTAGTTATATACCTGACAGGGTCAATAGACTCTTTGGTTGGACCCGCAGTAACAAGAATATTTTTACCCGCAAGATCCTTTTCCTTAGCACATGCCTTTAAAATGTAATCCACCAAAATTTCCTCTGATGGGAGTTTTCCTTTTCCAACATCTCCACATGCAAGATATCCCGAAGCCGCCTCAATTATCTCGTACCCAAATGACTTCAATTTATCAATATTGCTCTGAACAATTTTGTTCTCATACATATGAACATTCATGGATGGAGCAATAATAACAGGACAAAGAGCTGGCAAAATAGTGCTTGTAAGCATATCATCTGCTATTCCATTTGCAATTTTGCCAACTACATCTGCTGTTGCAGGGGCAATTAAAAAAGCATCTGCTGTTGTTGCCAATGTCACATGGGGAACATGTATATTTCCATCTCTCTCAAATATATCTACATAACATTTGTTTTTTGTTAAAACTTCAAAAGTCTGAGGTGTAATAAAATGTGTTGCCGCCTCGGTCATAATAACATGAACGTCCGCGCCAAGCTTAACTAACATACTGGCCACATTTGCCATCTTGTAAGCTGCTATACCACCACTGATTCCAAGAATTATTCTTTTATTCTTTAACATAGTATCCTCCTAATGAACTTTGCCAAAATGCACTATCATTATATCAGTCACACTCAAATCAAAATAACTGCTAGTGTAATCACATATCTGACAGCAGACCATGTTTCTCATAGTTGGTGATTCTATTTATTTTGTTGTTATCATCCACAAAGACTACCTTTGGTTTGTTTATCTCATATTCCTCAGGAGTCATCTGTGCATAACACATAATAATCACCTTATCTCCTACTGAAACCTGTCTTGCTGCTGCACCATTTAAGCATATCATACCACTACCTCTTTTTCCAGCAATAACGTAAGTTTCAAATCTATTTCCGTTATCCACATCTACAATCTGAACCTTTTCATACTCATAGATGCCACTGGCTTCCATAAGCTCTTCATCTATGGTTATACTCCCCACATAATTCAACTCTGCCTGAACTACTGTAGCTCTGTGAATTTTGCTTTTTAAAACATTTAATAACATCTTGTACTTCCTCCGTTTATATGTGCCTGGCATTTTAAATTTATTTCATTTATGCATTAACGACGGCTAAACACTTATCATAAAATTGTCAATAAGTCTAGCTTCATCCCCAATATAAACCGCAATAGCGCAAAGGATTTCGCCTGTAATGACATCTACATTTTTCATTGTAGCCACGTCTACTATCTCAACGTAATCAACCCTAGCCATAGGTGCAGAATTAATAATATCAAGCATTGCCTTCTTAACTACCTCTGGATTTCTTTCACCCTTTTCCACCATATCTTTTCCTGCAAATATAGCCTTGGATAATACTAAAGCCTGCTGTCTGCCCTCCTTAGAGAGGTATGTGTTTCTGGAGCTTTTTGCAAGACCATCCTCTTCTCTTATAATAGGACAACCTACTATCTCAATGTCCATATCAAGATCCTTTACCATACGCTTAACTACAGCCAGCTGCTGGGCATCCTTTTCTCCAAAATATGCCTTATCAGGCATAACTATATTAAATAGTTTATTTACTACCGTGCATACACCTCTAAAATGAACCGGTCTGGATAAACCACACAGTGCGTTGGTAAGACCGTTCATATCAACGTAGGAGCAAAAAGTATCCTCATACATTTCTTCTGGCTCCGGATGAAATATAAGCGCCGCACCAGCTGCCTCACAAAGCTTAGAATCTGCTTCAAGGTCTCTTGGATATGTAGCAAGGTCCTCCTTTGGACCAAACTGCATAGGATTTACGAAAATACTTACCACAACTCGATCATTTTCAGCCACCGCTCTTTTTACCAAACTTTCATGGCCTTCATGAAGATATCCCATAGTTGGTACAAATCCAACACTAAGGCCTTCCTTTCTCCATGCTTTAACCTGATTTCTAACTTCCTGCTTAGTTGATACTATATTCATTCTTCTCCTCCTGTAGGATACATTTCCTAACTTATTTTACTATAACCTCATATTTTTTGAGTAAATCTAATATTCATAGTCAGATAACAACTAAATTAATATAACTTTTCAATTACTTCGTCATCTATTGCATAGGTATGCTCTTTAGTAGGGTATACTCCCGACTTAACCTGATCATTGTATTGTTTGAATGCCTCTGTCATAAGTTTTCCAGTTTCCGCAAAACGCTTTACAAACTTTGGAGTAAAATCACTAAACATACCCAGCATATCCGCATACACAAGAACCTGACCGTCACAGTCTGCTCCAGCACCAATACCTATGGTTGGAATATCCAGCTTATCAGTAACAAGCTTTGCCAGTTTATCAGGAACACACTCAAGAACAACTGCAAATGCACCTGCTTCTTGAACTGCAAAAGCATCCTCTAAAAGTTTTTTTGCTGCAGCCTCAGTTTTTCCTTGAACCTTGAATCCGCCGAAAGCATTTATACTCTGTGGAGTGAGACCAATGTGAGCCATAACCGGTATTCCAGCCGCTGTTATAGCCTTAATCTGAGGTGCTACTTCACTACCTCCCTCTAGCTTAACAGCCTGAGCACGCCCTTCCTTCATAAGTCTTCCTGCATTTACTACTGCGTCATATACAGAAGTTTGGTATGACATAAATGGCATATCTATAACCACAAGTGCTTCCTTGGCACCTCTGGCCACCGCCGCACCATGATGTATCATATCTTCCATAGTAACTGACAATGTATCCTCATAGCCAAGGATAACATTTCCCAAAGAATCACCTACTAAAATCGAATCTACACCAGCCTCATCAATAAGCTTAGCTGTTGAGTAATCATAAGCTGTGAGCATTGTGAGTTTTGTACCTTCCTGCTTTGCCTTTGCAAATGTAACCACTGTCTTTTTCATAGCTACCTCCTATCTAAACATATATATGTTTAATAAAATAAAGTTCATATTCCCTACATTTCTTCCAATAACTCAAGAATCCTATCATAGTCTTTCTCATTCTTTTTTGAAGCAATATCTACAAGCTCTCTTGAAAGAATTTTGTATACAGTCTTATATCTCTCATCCAGTGTTTGTAAATGTTTATTTATCGTATAATCATCCCCCCGCTCTATAGGACCCGTCATAGCCTCCTCAGGGTTAGACTCATATAATTTTTTTGAATTATTTATAAACAAAGGCTTTAAAGCCATCATAGCTTCTTCCTCAGAAAAACCACACTGACCCAAAATATCTGTTGCCATCTTAAAAAGACCTATAACTAAATTGCTGGCAAAGACAGCTCCACTGTGATATTTTACCTTATTGTCAGAAGAAATAACTTTAACTTTATGACCAATATTCGTAAAAATATCGCCCAATTGCTTGATATATTTGCCATGTCCTTCAATTGTAATAAATGCTTGTGAAAAATTAATATACGACTCAGTCTTAGAACTGACTGCATATATGGGATGTATGGAGTAACCATAAACCTGATTACCTATACCAGAAAATATCTGTGAGGATAGAGCCCCACTTGTATGACATAAAATCTTACCTTCCAAAAGACCATCTAATGTAGTAAGTTGATTTACAACTTCACCGATAGCCCCATCAGGAACAGTCAATATAATAGCATCGCAACATTGAACCAGCTCTTTTATACTTTCATAGTAATGTGTATCAGTAAATTTCGCCGCACAATTAGAACTTGCCACGCTTTTGCTATAATAGCCTACAATCTGGTACAGCTTATTGCCATCCTTGTCCGCAAGCTTCTCCTCATATAGCTTTAGGTGTTTGCCTAGAGTAAAACCCATCTTCCCGGCACCAATAAATCCAATCTTCATACTATCACCCTCCTTATAGCATATGTACATAAGCCATAAGAGCTGAAAATATATAGATGCATATTAAATTCTGGTATAGTTTCTCTCGAATACCATCCAAGTGAAATATACCATTTGCAAATAAATTTGTAAATAAAACCCATTAAAAAAATTGTACTTTATGCAGTACATGAATTATAGACTATCTATTATACGTCATTTTCCGACAAAAAAAGATGCTCACAACCTTGACTATTTAATATATAAATGGTATAAAAAGATGAAAACATTTTTAGGAGGGTTTATATATGAAGAAGCTTACAAAGAAAATAATTGCTATCGTATCTCTTTCAGCTCTTATGTCATTATCATTAGTTGGA
>SVED01000090.1 GCA_015057515.1 Lachnospiraceae bacterium | reverse complement strand
ATATCCCTTGGTAGAAATGTGTGATGTAATGGGGCGCTTTAATAATATTATTGGTGACAAAATAGAATACAATTTTCGATTGGATATAATTGACGAAGAATGCTTAGAGGAGAACATAAAAAGAAATATTACTCATTTAATAGTGCCGGTGCTAGAGAATGGCATAGAAAAATATTTCGAGATATATCCTCAAGCGATGCATGTAGCTAAAACAATATTGAAGGATTATTTAAGAAGAGTATAGAGTGTTGTTCATCAAATTAAACACCACTTCATTCTTCAAATTATTTGGAATCGGTTTGGACTGTGGTGAAAATATGATATTATATGTATACTAAAAGGAGCGTGACGCATGTCAATCAAATAATTTAACATAGTCACAGACTAGTAAAAAGAAGCATTTAGTCATGTTATATAACAAGTCTAAGTGCTTCTTGCCATTTATAGTTACTATATAAAACGTTTATAGTGAATTAGTACATCCTAATCCTTTGAATATGATGCCAATGGGAATCGTAAGACAGCCACCTTTGCGAACGGTCAGGTGATTACTTACACTTATGACGAATGTAACCGTCTAAGCTTACAAAAAGTAGTTGACAGAAACGGAACTGTCATTGCACAATACCAATATACCCTTGGAGCAGGTGGAGAACGAACAAAGGTAACAGAGACTGGTGCCTGTGGAAGTGTTGAGGCTGCCTATGATTACGACAATGCCGGCAGACTCATCAAGGAAACCATCCAAAAGGGAGAAGAGACAACTACATATAAGTACGATTATGACGATGTTGGAAATCGTATCGAAAAGCGGGAAAACAGCAAGATTACAAAGTATACCTACAACAGCAGAAACCAGTTAATCACAGAAAAGACAGGAACACAGGTTGTAACCTACAGCTATGATGCCAATGGTAACCTGTTGAACCAGTCAGGCGCAGGAAAAACAGTTACCTATACTTATGATGTCTATAACCGCCTCATCTGGTATGCAGAAGGTGAAAAGAAGGAGAGTTACACTTACGATGCAGAGGGTGTAAGACGAAGTAAGGTGAATGGTGAGGATACCATCTACTATGTATCGGATACCACAGGAAGTCTTTCCTATACCCTTGCAGAGACGGATAAGGACGGTAACATTATCGCTACCTATAACCGTGCAGATGTTCTGACTAGCCAGGTGAGGGGAGAAGAAAGTTCATACTACCTCTTTGATGGACATGGCGATGTTAGAGCCCTTATTAACGATGATGGAAGAATTACAGACAAGTACTGCTACAGTGCCTATGGAGAATTGATAGAGAGAAGTGGAGAAACTGAAAACCACTACTTATACACTGGTGAATACTACGATGGTACAAGTAACCTCTACTACTTAAGAGCACGTTACATGAATCCATCTACCGGAACTTTCATCAGCATGGACACCTATGAGGGAAGCATTTACGACCCGGATACGTTACATAAGTATTTGTATGCAAATGGCAATCCGGTGAAGTATAGTGATCCGACAGGGAACTTCTTTAGCGGTATTGGTTCGTTTATGGCAACCACAATACAAACCACGCTCAATAATGCTGCCCAGTTACATGTGATGGGAGTTATTTCAGGAGTTACCAGTTCAGCAATTACTACTTTTCTTGGTGGAAGTACAGATGATGCGATAAATGCTTTTATTGTCGGATATATAGGTGGCTTTGGAATGGGAGCTGTGTTGTGTGTTGCGGCAGCGTATAGTGCGATTGTTTTTGCAAAAATTTATTTAGCAGTTTCATTTACTAACGTCATAATGACTGTTACGATGATGGTGTATTCGATTTTTAAGCAGAAGGAAAAATACGTAATAGTATATGCTGTGTTATCAATAATTGCTTTAATGAATTTTTATCAAGCATATAGCTTGTATGGGTCTATTGTTATGACAGGTGATAAGGGTAGTATCACAATAGGTTTTGATAATAATGATCCAGACAATCCGACGTTTAATGGTAAAAAAATTGGTCAAACACAATATGGTAATAATTCTATAAGTACTAACCAACAAACGTTGTTAGATGCATTAAAAGATGCACCTGTAGAATATAGAAAAAATCCAAGGACTGGAGAAATGGAACCATATATGAAACAAATTCAAGTTACTGAAGACTACAAACTTATTTTGAGGAGGGATATAGGTGATTTTAATCATGGTGACTTGGATCACTGGAATTTAGAGGTTCAAACAATAGGCGGTGGGAATGTGAAATATGATCTTCATTTGTATATTGGAGACGATGGTAATCTATTACCGTTTACGGAAGATAATGTATATATTCCTAAAAAAAGTCCATTTAACTAATATTGACTGTCGATAATTAAAAAGAGTGTGTGAGGGAAATATAATGATAATAAATTTGACTGAAAGTGTTCCTAGATTGAATTTGGCGAAAATATATACGATTGGAAATCTACAAGCAAAGGCAAACCAGATTGAGTTTACATTTAGTCGCGAAGCGATAATTGGGTTTGCAACTGAATTATTGTGGATGTATCAGGATATAAGTGATAATAAACGATTAGTTTTAAGTACTCACCAATTGAAAGTTGATCCTGCGCCAAATCAAGTCATTGGTTTTTATCTTACTCCGACTAGTCCTGTTTTGACATTAAAGATAAATACACTAACAGAAGAAGATAAATGTGAGTGTGAGGGATGGAGAGAGATAAATATTAAAAGAAAAAATTCGAATCATTATTATTGTGTAAGGGAACCTTTGACTGAAGACGAAGGACTAATATTGTTAGAATCGTATGAATTGTCTAAAAGGAATATCCTTAATATTAAAGTACTTAATGAAAGGAATGAAGATGTAACAGAAGATTGCAGTACTATAGTGTTTGAAATAAATAGGAGTGGGCTAAAAGAATTTGCCACTATGTTATTGGTATGGGCTGATAATTATAGTGAACAAGAAGAATATATATTACCGCAACTACAGACAATAAAGCAAGGTTACAATTTAGGGGTTATGTTGACACAAGATAGTATATCGACTAAGTTCAGATGTCAGGATTTAGGAACGGTGAGTGATTATGATGAAAGATTTTGAGTTTTTTCTTTGAATTAGCCACATATGAATACTAGAAAACAGCACGATTACAAAGTATACCTACAACAGCAGAAACCAGTTAATCACAGAAAAGACAGGAACACAGGTTGTAACTTACAGTTATGATGCCAATGGTAACCTGTTAAGCCAGTCAGGAGCAGGAAAAGCAGTTGCTTACACTTACGATGTGTACAACCGCCTCATTCAGTATGCGGAAGGTAACAAGAGGGAAAGCTATACCTACGATGCAGAGGGAGTAAGAAGAAGCAAGGAAAACGGTGATGATACCATCTATTACATTTCTGATACCACAGGAAGTCTTTCTTATACCCTTGCTGAGACAGATAAGAATGGTAACGTGATAGCCACTTACAACCGTGCAGATGCTCTAATCAGTCAGGTAAGAGATGAAACAACTTCCTACTACCTGTTTGATGGTCATGGAGATGTGCGCGCCCTTATCAATGAGGAGGGAAGAATCAGTGATAAGTACCGCTACAATGCCTATGGTGAACTGGTGGAAAGAAGTGGAGAGACAGAAAACCACTATCTGTACACTGGTGAATACTACGATGGTACAAGCAACCTCTATTACCTAAGAGCCCGCTACATGAATCCATCCACTGGAACCTTCATCAGCATGGATACCTATGAGGGAAGCATCTACGACCCAGATACCTTGCATAAGTATTTGTATGCAAATGGCAATCCGGTGAAGTATAGTGACCCAACAGGAAACTTCTTTAGTGCTGCAGGAATGTTGATATCTACTACACTTAATTCGGTATATAACAATTTCGAAACATTAAATACGATGGGGATTCTATCAGGTTTTGGAAATGCGACTGTAACACAAATGTTAGGTGGAAGTGATCAAGAAATTACAAAAGCATTTCTTGATGGATATTTTACTGGTTTTGCATTGGGAACGATTACATATGTAGTGGCTGCTTATGAAATATTAACTCTTGCACAAATGGGCTTATTAATAGCATCTACAGATGCGGTTGTTAGTATGGTATTGACTATAGGCTCTATTATGTCAGGGAATAAAAAGCAGGCATTAGTTTATGGAGTGTTGTCAATAATATCATTATTTACATTCTGTAAATTATGTGACTTGAGTTGTACTGCAAATGTTGTAGGAAATAAAGGAACAGCAAAAATAAAGTATGATAATAATATATCAGCAAAAGATGCTGTCGATGCACAAGCGCCTAAAGAGTTAGTTGACGGAGAGTCAATGAAAGTTAATGAAATATTGGATATAGCTTCCGATTTTTTAGGTAAAGGATATACAGAACCAATAAAAGGAAGTGGGCGCTTTGTTTCACAAGATGGAACTAGAGTATTTAGAATGGGAGAAAATGACATTTTAGGTAAGCATGGTGGAGGTTCGCATGTAAATTTTGAAATATTAGCTCCTAATCCGGATAAGCCGGGAAAGATGAAGGTTATGTTGGATATACATATTTATTTGGAGGATTTTTAATGAAAATAGAAGTTGATATTATAAAATATGATAAAAATAAGGGTATTCAGTTTGAATGGGAAAGAGCATTTGGAATTAGTACGGATATAGGTAATAATGAAATAGTGATAAAAGCTAATTCTGCAGGTTTAATATCGTTGGCTAAGCAATTATTGACATTGGCACAAGACGAGGTTTCTGTTGGTAATCATATTCATTTAGATGAATATAATTCATTGGAAGAAGGTTCTGTTGATTTGATAATAGAAAAAAGTAATATATGAATTGCTATATTTAACATATTTTAAGAGGGAAAAACAGAGTACCTTTATGACAAGTGTGGAAATGTCGGTGAGATTTTCTGTTCTGACGGTACATCTGAATCATTTGAATACGATGCCAATGGGAACCTGTTAAGCCAGTCAGGAGCAGGAAAAACGCTTGCTTACACTTACGATGTTTACAGCCGTCTTATCCAGTACGCAGAAGGTTCTGTAAAGGAAACTTATACTTACGATGCAGAGGGTGTAAGACGAAGCAAGGAAAACGCTGACGAGACCGTCTACTACATCTCTGATACCGCAGGAAGTCTTTCCTATACCCTTGCTGAGACAGACAAGGACGGTAACGTGATTGCCACTTACAACCGTGCGGATGTACTAATCAGTCAGGTAAGAGAGGATGTTACGTCTTACTACCTCTTTGATGGACATGGCGATGTTAGAGCCCTTATCAATGAGGAGGGAAGAATCAGTGATAAGTACCGCTACAATGCTTATGGTGAACTGGTAGAGAGAAGTGGAGAAACCGAAAACCACTACCTCTATACTGGGGAATACTATGACGGTACAAGCAACCTCTATTACCTAAGAGCAAGATACATGAATCCATCCACTGGAACCTTCATCAGTATGGATACCTACGAAGGAAGCATCTACGACCCAGACACCTTGCATAAGTATTTGTATGCAAACGGTAATCCGGTGAAGTATAGTGATCCTACAGGGAACTTCTTTAGTGGTATTGGTTCTTTTATGGCAACCACAATACACACGACTCTGAATAATGCTGCCAAGTTGAATGTGATGGGTGTGATATCCGGTGTTACTAGTTCAGCAATCACTACTTTCCTCGGAGGAAATACAGATGATGCAATAAAGTCTTTTATTGTTGGATATATAGGTGGCTTTGGAATGGGAGCTGTATTGTGTGTTGCGGCAGCGTATGGTGTTGTTGTCTATGCACAGATGTTACTGATGACGACTGCAGCGAGTGTAGCAATGACGGTTACGATGATGGTGTATTCTATTATCCATAAAAAGAATAAGGAAGTCATAGTGTACTCAGTATTATCGGTATTGTCTTTGCTTAGTTTGTATCAATCTTACAATTTATGTGCATCGCTTGATATCATTGGAGACACTGGTTTTATTACTATAGATTATGATGCCAGTACAAATGATATTAAGCAAGCAAATCAGATTGGTAAAAAATATAAAGTGCCGAATCCCAATGGTAAAAAGGGTGGAGATGCACATCAATCTACTATTCGTAATATTAAACCGACTCAAGAAGGTGGAAAAATCGTAACAGAGAGAAGATACGACACTACAGGTGGGTATAAAAAGTATCGTTTTGCAGATGCGGTGGAAATTGATTCGGAAGGTAAAATAATCCGAATATATCAGGTTGGAAAAATGAATAAAAATGGTACACCAGTCAAGAGAGAACGATTAGCAATAGAAGATATTCTGGGATCAGATGATTATAACGGTGTTGAAATATACTTTTTACCATACAACATGGATGCTGATCCGGTGATTTATCAAGGAGGAATATGATATGGGAAGACAAATCAATTTTTATATGAGCGAAGCGGTAGAAAAGGAATTTTTTGAATTATTATCTTGCAAAGGTTATAAAATATTATATGAAGACTATTTACAAGATGAAATACAAGAACTAACAACATATAACGAGTTGAATACAAAAAAATGGCTTATAATTATATATAAGAATTCATATGGAACGCTAGTATATACTAACCCAAATAAATCGGAGATTGATAGAATGTATAGTCCGGTAATTGAATGGATTAGAACTAGACTTGATAAAGATGACAAAGTTGTTAGAGAAGGGCGAATATGGATAAGCAGTTGGATTGAATTCGAAGATTCCGTAATTGAAGAACAGTTTAAAAAGGACTATAATTTTCTGATGCGTTGGATTAAAAAGAAAGTTCCTAAACAAGAATATATGAAAAAGGGGCATACTTTGACAAGATATATGAATGAAGAGTTAAAAATATACGAAGACCAAGGATATAAATTCACCATATAGGTAAAGAGACTAAAATAAGAAGCATTTATTCATGTTATATATATGTATAAGTGCTTCTTGTCATTTATGGCAACCACCTATGGATATGACAAGGTAGGAAACCTGTTAACTCAGACCGATGCAAGAGGCAATATAACCTCATACACTTACGATAAGAATTACAATGTGAAGAC
>SVED01000010.1 GCA_015057515.1 Lachnospiraceae bacterium | reverse complement strand
AAGAAGCAAAAGTAGATCCTGATACAAGAGTACGTGATTTAACTGACGACGAAGTAAAGAGACTCAGTGAAATCATCAACGAGACTCAGGTTGTAGAGGGTGATTTACGTAGAGAAATAGCTCTTAACATTAAGCGTTTACAGGAAATCGGTTGTTACCGTGGTATCCGTCACAGAAAGGGTCTCCCTGTTCGTGGACAGAAAACTAAGACAAACGCTAGAACTCGTAAGGGTCCTAAGAAGACAGTAGCTAATAAGAAGAAGTAATTAGAATAACCAGGGAGGTTTAGGTTAATGGCTAAGAAAGTTACTACTAAAAAAGTGACAAAGAAGCGTGTCAGAAAGAACGTCGAGAACGGACAGGCACATATTCAGTCATCTTTTAACAATACAATTGTTACATTAACAGATGCCGAGGGTAATGCATTATCTTGGGCAAGTGCAGGTGGATTAGGCTTCAGAGGTTCTAGAAAGTCTACACCTTACGCAGCACAGATGGCAGCGGAGACTGCTACAAAGGCTGCTTTACCATATGGCTTAAAGAGAGTTGAAGTTATGGTTAAGGGACCAGGTTCAGGTAGAGAGGCTGCTATTCGTGCCCTTGCTGCTTGTGGTCTTGAAGTAGTTAGTATTAAGGATGTTACTCCAGTTCCACATAATGGATGTCGTCCACCAAAGAGAAGAAGAGTCTAATAGGAGGTACAAGAATAATGGCAGTAGATAGAACCCCAATTCTTAAGAGATGCAGATCTTTGGGTATGGAGCCAATGTATCTCGGTGTAAATAAGAAGTCAAATAGAAAGTTAAATAGAGCAAACAGAAAGGTAAGTGAGTACGGCTTACAGCTTCGTGAGAAGCAGAAGGCTAAGTTCATTTATGGTATGCTTGAGAAGCCTTTCCGTAACTTATATGAGAAGGCTGAGAGAATGCCAGGTCTTACAGGTCCTAACCTTATGGTATTATTAGAGTTAAGACTTGATAACATCATTTTCCGTATGGGATTTGCTAGAACAAGAAGAGAGGCTAGACAGATCGTAGATCATAAGCATGTTCTTGTAAATGGCAAGTGTGTAAACATTCCTTCATACAGAGTTAATCCTGGTGACAAGATTGAAATTAGAGAGAAGAGCAAGTCTCTTCAGAGATATAAGGATATCGTTGAGGCAAATGCAGGCTATACAGCACCATCATGGCTTGATGCTAGTTTAGAGTCTTTAAGCGGTTCTGTAGTTGAGAAGCCACTTAGAGAGCAGATTGACGTACCTGTTAACGAAACACTTATCGTCGAGTTATATTCAAAGTAAGATAAAATAATCACCGCGTTCTTGCGGACGCGGTGGATTTTCTAATAAGAAGTAACTTTGTACACCGGTTATCCATAAAGGAGGGTCAGTAGTGTTTGATTTTGAAATACCTAGAATAGAGATCGCAGAGATTTCTGAGGACAACAAGTACGGTAGATTTGTAGTAGAGCCTTTAGTTAGAGGTTATGGTACAACACTTGGTAATTCTCTTAGAAGAATTATGTTGTCATCATTACCAGGTACTGCAGTAAGTGCCATAAAGATTAAGGGTGTTTTACATGAGTTCAGTTCAATTCCTGGAGTAAAGGAAGATGTAACTGAGATAGTAATGAACATAAAAGATATATGTATCAAAAACAATGGAGCTTCTAAGGGAGCTTTCAAAGAGGCTAAGACAACAGCTTATATTGATGCTTCTGGAGATTGTGTTGTTACAGCTGGCGATATACAGTTAGATGGAGATCTTGAGATTCTCAATCCAGAGCTTGTTATCGCAAACCTTAGTGGCGCAGATGCAAAGCTTGAGATGGAGCTTACAATCTCTAATGGTAGAGGTTATGTGGGTTCTGACAAGAACAAGGATGAGAATGCATCTATTGATACTATAGCTATTGATTCAATCTATACACCAGTAGAGCGTGTTAATCTTACAGTAGAGAATACACGTGTTGGTCAGATTACAGATTATGACAAGCTCACACTTGATGTATTTACAAATGGTACATTAGCTCCAGATGAGGCTGTAAGCCTTGCAGCTAAGGTTTTAAGTGAGCATTTAAGTCTTTTCATTGATTTGTCAGAGATTGCAAACTCAGCAGAGGTTATGGTAGAGAAGACAAATGATGAGAAGGAGAAGGTTCTCGAGATGAACATTGATGAGCTTGAGCTTTCAGTTCGTTCATACAACTGTTTAAAGAGAGCTGGTATCAATACAGTTGAAGAGTTAACAAACAAGACTTCAGAGGATATGATGAAGGTTCGTAATCTTGGTCGTAAGTCTTTGGAGGAAGTTTTAGCAAAGTTAAAAGAATTAGGCTTATCACTAAAGTCAGGAGACGAGTAAGCTAACACCACTCACGCTGAATAATAGTAAGCACAGTGAAGACCCGCAAGGGTAAGGAGGAAATTATAATGGCAATGTATAGAAAGCTTGGAAAGAAAGCAGACCAAAGAAAGGCATTACTTCGTAATCAGGTAACTCAGTTACTTTATCACGGAAAGATTGAGACTACTGAGGCAAGAGCTAAGGAAGTTCGTAAGATTGCTGAGCATCTATCACTTTAGCAGTTAAGGAAAAGGATAACTTCGAAGAGGTTACTGTAACAGCTAAGGTTGCAAAAAAGGACAAAGATGGCAAGCGTGTTAAGGAGACTGTAGACGGTAAGAAGGTTACTGTATACGATGAGATTGAGAAGAAAGTTAAGAAGGATCAGCCTTCAAGACTTCACGCTAGAAGACAGATGCTTAAGGTATTATATCCTGTAGTTGAGGTTCCAACTGAGGCAGCTGGTAAGAAGGCAGGCACTAAGAAGGTTGACTTAACTGCAAAGTTATTTGATGAGTATGGTACAAAGTATGCTAACCGTAAGGGTGGATACACTAGAATCGTTAAGATTGGCGAGCGTCGTGGTGACGGTGCTATGAAGGTTATCCTTGAGTTAGTATAATCCAGCTTAGATGGAACATACCCATAGAAACCAATAAGTTTTTTTCTTATGGTCGATGTGAGTATAGTTCTACATATAAAGATAAAGGTTTTTTAAAAAGAGTAGGTGCACTTTGGTGCACCTATTTTTTTGTAAGAAAATTTATTGTTCAATAGATTTTACATATTAGATAATATGTTTTGAATATTGAAATGATTCATTTGATGATGTAATATAATAAAAACTAAATAGTATGAAAACAAAACAGGAGATATTACTTGTGGGAAAATTTAAATTAGCCTTAAAAAACAAAAAAGTGAAAAAGTGGATAATTATTACCCTTGTGGTAATATTTTTGCTTATTTCCTTCGATATGAGGCTTAAAACAGTATATTATAAACTTGACAGTGAAAAGATAAACTCGCCAGTTACCATAGCCTTGATAACAGATCTTCATTCAGACTGGTATGGAAAGAATCAAAAAACACTTGTAGAGGCAATAGATGAGGCAAAACCTGATATTGTCCTATTAGGTGGAGATATATTTGATGATGAGAAAAGCTATAAAAACACAGAAACGTTTTTACGTGAGATTGCAGTAAAATACGACTGCTATTATGTGACAGGTAATCACGAATACTGGGGGAAGGATATTGATAACATTCTAAGTATAGTTGAGTCCTACGGCATTACAATACTGTCAGGAGATTGTGAAGTAGTTTTAATAAATGGTCAAGTGATAAATATATGTGGAGTAGATGATGTGGACGTAGATACCTATGTTTCGGGAAGTAAGTCAACTGAAACCCAGATAAAGGAACTGGGGGAGAAGGTTAATTTTAACAATTATACTATTTTGTTATCTCATAGACCAGAGATTATAGATACATATAAAAAATACGATTTTGATCTTGTGTTATGTGGTCATGCCCATGGAGGACAGTGGAGAATACCAGGTATATTAAATGGTTTGTATTCTCCACATCAAGGTATATTTCCGGATTATGCAGGGGGAAGATATGATTATGCTAGTGGCACAATGATTGTTAGCAGGGGATTAGCAAGAGAAAGCACTCCAGCACCTAGAATATTCAATCGTCCCGAGCTTGTTATAATTGAGCTAGAGTAGGAGAACAATATGAAACTAAAAAACATTTTAATAGTAGTTGAAGATATAGAACGTTCAAAAGCATTTTACAAGGATTTGTTTGGACTTACTGTGGTTACAGATTTTGGTGGAAATGTAATACTGACCGAGGGTCTTGTATTACAGGAAAAACATATATGGGAAAAACTTATTGGGGAAAAATCCAATAAGGGAAGCTGTGATGCAGAGTTATTTTTTGAAGAAAATGATATGGATGGATTTTTGGCAAGAGTAAACAAATACCAAGGTACTATCACATATTTGAATGAGTTAATGGAACACAGCTGGGGACAGAAGGTGGTTCGATTCTTCGACCCGGATGGACACCTTATTGAAGTTGGTGAGTCCTTAGATGGAGTGGCAAGAAGATATTTAGCTAAGGGAATGACTGAGGAGGAGGTTGCCGAAAAAACTCAATTACCTTTAGACTATATTCAAGGAATACAATGTCAGTGTACTTACAACTAATCCAAAACTAATATGCAAGTGAGTGGAGATAATTATGTTCGGAGCAAATAGAGGAAGAAAGTTAAGAGATTATGTGTCAAACTATGTAGTGTTTGACCTTGAGACAACAGGCACTAGTCCAAAGGCTGAAGCTATAATAGAAATATCAGCCCTAAAGGTGGTTGACGGAAAGGTGGTAGATACTTTTTCAACCTTAGTCAACCCTATGAAGCCTATATCTCCAGGGGCTACAGCTGTAAATGGAATAACTGATGATATGGTTAAGGATAAACCAACTTTAGACGTAGTATTGCCACAGTTCAATGACTTTGTAGGAGATTACATTCTCGTAGGACATAACATTCATTGTTTCGATATGAAGTTTATATGGAAAGCAGCGGAGGAAACTTTTGGACAGACTATATCTAACGACTACATAGATACATTACCTATGTCCAGAAAACGTTTACCTCAGTTAGCCCACCACAGACTGGTGGATATCGCCGCCTATTATGATATTGATACTTCAGGTGCCCATAGAGCATTGCAGGATTGTGTTATGAATCAGTTATGTTTCGAATACATGCAAGATGAGCCAGAGCTTACTCCAACAAAGAAGTGCCCAAATTGTGCCAGCGAACTTCTCCTCCGCAACGGTCGTTACGGCATGTTCTGGGGATGCACAAACTTCCCTGTATGTCGCTATACTGAGAATACATAAGCAGATTATCTTACAATACCAGCTCTTGGCTTAGGGCACTATCTGACATAATATTTATTCCGATTAAGAGATTTTGTAATATCTATTGCCTTGCACTTTCGATGTATGATTAACACCGCTTGGTACAAACTCGATGCTGAATGGGATATAAAATCATATAAGGAAGTTTTTTAGTCGATTTTTAAGAGATTTTACTGAAATATCATTAGAGATATACTTGCGATAACGCCCCGCTGTTTTAGATGTTTGAGCAAGACAAGGAAAATGGACTATGACTTGTTCGGATTAATCCGAAAACAAGTCATAGTCCATTTTGTTTGTGATTGCGAGTTTCTAAAACACGGGGCTTATAAAATATCGCAAGTATTCTCTAATAGATATTTCAAAATCTCTTAAAAGTCACAAATATTTTGCCAGGTAGTGCCCTAAGCCAAGAGCTAATATGTAAGATAATTAGCTTAGTATTCCTCTGAAATATCGATATCTTGCTGTTCTTGCTCCACGTTGTATTTGTAGTATGGTGTGTGGGCAAGATATGCTAGCCAATATCCTACCCCCACAATTAGTCCACCGATTAAGTTGCCCAGAGTAACTGGTATCAGGTTGTGGGTGATAAAGTTGCTGAAAGTAAGAGAACCTGCCTCAATACCATATTCTGCTGCAGTAAAGATACCACAGAGACAATAATACATATCTGCGATACAGTGTTCAAAGCCACAGAGAACAAAAATCATAACTGGCCAGAAACTAATCATAACCTTGCCGGAAACCTGCTTGGAGGCAAAAGCCATCCACACAGCTAAACAAACAAGGATATTACATAAAATACCTTTGGCAAAACTGTCGCCAAAAGTAAGGTCGGTTCGGGTAACTCCAGAATTTACAATACCATAGGCAAGGTCACCTCCAAAAAGATTAGGAACATGACCGTATGTAACTAAAACTGAAACAAAGAGAGCGCCTAAAAAATTACCTATGTAAACGCATAGCCAGTTTTTTAACATCTTAAGAACAGAAACTTTTTTTTCTAAAACGGATATGACAATTAAGATATTTCCTGTAAAAAGCTCGCTACCTGCAATAAGCACCATGGCCATACCCGCAGGGAAAATAATAGCGGCTATAAGTCTTCCAGGGGAAGTCTGTCCGAGAGTAGTGGATGCAGTACTTGCAGCCACGCCGGCAAAAGAAATAAACATACCAGCAAAGAAACCTAATAGAATCATTTTAAAGGCTGAAAGCCTGGTTTTGTGGATACCAATGTCCACGTAATTTTTGGCAATTTCTAAAGGTGAGTGCATGATTAGATGTACCTCCTCCATATACATAATAACAAAATTATACCATATTACACTACTTCTTGAAAATGGTTAAATTGTGAAAATAAGAATACAATGTAATTAATCATAAAGTATAATAAAAAAAGGGTAAATCCATAACTGAAAAGTATGGGATTACCCTTTTTTATATGATAATGTACTGTAGCTATATTGTTAAATGAAAGCATACTGGCTTAGTAAAAAACATTAGCTTAGAAATACAATTCCTTACCTGGATATATTGGCTCGCATGTAATACGAAGACCAAGCTTTCGCAGAGTGTCTTCATCACCAGGTGTAAGCATTTGAGTTGAGTGATACTCACAGTCCCTAAGTTGAGGTAATGCTCGCATAGCTTTGGCGGTAAGGGTATTGGTTGCCCCGGATATAGAGAGGGCTGTAAGCACATCTTCTAAGTTAAGAAGTGTACTGTGACTGTTTAATATCTTAGTTTTAAGCTCCACAATAGGCTCTAAAATAATAGGACTTAGAAGCTTAAGGTCATCGTCAATATTTGTTAATGCCTTAATAGCATTTAGAACTGCTGTAGAGCTGGCACTTAAAAGCGTGCTTGCTTTTCCTGTAATGACCCTGCCATCGTGTAGCTCAATGGCTGCCACAGGAACGCCTACACTTGATGATTTATCCAGAGCAGGTTGAACAACAGGTCTTATGTCTGGGGTAATGTTGAGGTGTCTCATAATAAGTTTAATTTTATCTACAGCATCCTGATCACCCTTGCCATTTCTGAAGTCACACTTGGCCGCGAAGAAACGTCTGATGATTTCCTGACAGCTGGCTTCCTTTACTGCATCATCATCGAAAATAGCATAACCAACCATATTTACACCCATATCGGTTGGGCTCTTGTAGTCAAAGGCACCATTGCTAATGCGGGCAAGAGTACTTTGTACAATAGGAAAAGCTTCTACATCACGATTGTAGTTTACAGTTGTCTCCCCATATGCCTCTAAATGGAATGGGTCAATCATATTTACGTCGTTTAGGTCTGCAGTGGCTGCTTCATAAGCCAGATTAACTGGGTGCTTGAGAGGGATGTTCCATATAGGAAATGTCTCAAACTTTGCATAACCAGCAGGAATTCCACGCAAAGTTTCGTGGTATACCTGTGAAAGACAGGTGGCAAGCTTGCCGCTGCCTGGACCAGGTGCTGTAACAACTACAAGTGGTTTGGTAGTCTCAATATATGGGTTTGAGCCGAAGCCCTCCGCGCTACATATATAATCAATTTCAGTTGGATATCCTTTTATAGGTTTGTGTGCATAGTTTTTAACTCCGCGCATAGTAAGCTTGGACATAAAGGCATCCGCAGCTGGTTGTCCAGTATACTTTGTAATGACAACACTATTGACCTCAATACCCAGATTAGTAATGGTATCTATTAGTCGTAGGACATCCATATCATAAGTGATGCCTAGGTCTGCACGCATTTTAGTTTTCTCAATGTCTCCTGCAGATATAACGAATATAATCTCAGCCTGTTCCTTTAATTCGTAAAGCAATTTAATCTTGGCATTTACGTCAAAACCTGGAAGTACTCTGGCAGCATGATAATCATCGAAAAGCTTGCCACCAAACTCAAGGTAAAGTTTACCCTGTGCACTCTCGATACGCTCAAGAATATGTTGCTTCTGCTTTTGCATATAAAGGTCATTGTCAAATCCTATTTTGTCCATATGCTTATCCCCTATAATAAATAAAATCAAAGTTAGTTATAACTATATAAGATTATCACTTTATTAGTTTTTTTTCAAGTGGAATAAGTAAGCAATCAAAGGAAAAAAGTCGTACAAAATGACAGAAACTATCAATAAGAACTATTGCAAAAAACCTATGTTTAAGGTTATAGTTGAATAGAGGTGATATAAATGCAACAGTATAATGTAACGGGAATGAGCTGTGCTGCCTGTAGTGCAAGAGTGGAAAAGGCAGTTGGCAGGATTTCTGGTGTAGATAATGTTTCGGTAAGCCTTCTCACTAATTCCATGATAGTTGAGGGTGAGGCAACCCCGGAAAGTATTATGGCCGCTGTTACAGAGGCAGGTTATGGTGCTTCTATAAAAGGTTTAACAAAAAATACAAGGGGTTTATTTGATGAAGTAAATATCGTTGAAGATGAGCTTAGGGATACAGAAACTCCAAAGCTTATAAAAAGATTTATATTGTCCATAATATTTCTTCTGCCACTTATGTATGTTTCTATGGGACATATCATGTGGAGCTGGCCCTTGCCAGCATTTGTAGAGGATAGCCCAATATCTATTGCTCTTATACAGCTACTCTTTACTATCATAATTATGATAATCAACCAAAAGTTTTTTGTTAGCGGTGTGCGAGGAGTTATGCACGGAGCACCCAATATGGACACTTTAGTAGCCTTGGGTTCGGGTGCATCATTTATATACAGTGTATATGGATTATTTGCTATATCAGATGCGGTGTTAGAGGGCAACCTGGACCTTGCGCACAGTCATTTACATGACCTGTATTTTGAGTCTGCGGCTATGATACTTGCCCTTATTACATTAGGCAAAACACTAGAGGCCTATTCTAAAGGCAAAACTACAGATGCTTTAAAGGGGCTGATGAAGCTTGCTCCAAAGAGTGCCACAGTTATTCGAGATGGGGTTGAGCAACAACTTAGCATTGAGCAGGTAGTTATAAATGATATTTTTGTGGTTAAGCCGGGAGAAAGCATACCGGTAGATGGAGTGGTGATTGAAGGACACAGTGCCATAGATGAATCCGCATTGACTGGGGAGAGTATTCCAGTAGATAAAGAAGCTGGAGCAAGTGTATACGCTGCAACTATCAATCAGTCCGGATATATAAAATGTCGTGCCACCCATGTGGGTCAGGATACCACCCTTTCGCAGATTATACAAATGGTAAAGGATGCGGCAACCACTAAGGCACCTATTGCCAAGGTAGCAGATAAGGTGTCAGGAGTATTTGTACCAATAGTCATTTTACTAGCCCTTATAACCTGTGCGGTGTGGATGTTAGTTGGCAAAGAACTGGGCTTTGCCCTTGCGAGAGCTATTTCAGTTTTAGTTATAAGCTGTCCTTGTGCCTTAGGACTTGCTACACCAGTTGCCATTATGGTGGGAAACGGTGTTGGAGCAAAGAAAGGCATACTATTTAAGACTGCGGCGTCCTTGGAAGCTACAGGAAAAGTAAATGCAATAGCTCTTGATAAGACCGGTACCATAACCATGGGTAAGCCTGTGGTGACAGATATTATTCCAGTGGGAGATATTTCTAAAGAAGCACTTATTGCCTGGGCGTACGGCATTGAGAAACAAAGTGAGCACCCTTTAGGAAAAGCAATTGTAGAATATTGGAATGAACATAAAGAGAATATAGAAAAATCTTGTAATGCGGAGCAGATTTCCAGTTACGGTGTGGAGGACTTTCAGGTGCTTCCTGGCAATGGACTCATAGGTACAATAGATGGAAAGCAGATTATAGGTGGCAATCTTGAATTCATAATATCTAAGACTGATGTTACAGATGTAGTAAAGAAGCAGGCTAAAGAGCTTTCCTTAAATGGAAAGACCCCTTTGCTTTTTGCACGTGATGGGGAATTACTTGGACTTATTGCTGTGGCAGACGTTATAAAACCAGATAGCATAGAAGCCATAGAACTTCTAAAAAATATGGGTATTCATGTAGTTATGTTAACTGGTGACAATGAGCAGACTGCAAAAGCAATCGGTGAGCAGGTTAAGGTTGACCAGATTATTGCCGGTGTTAAGCCCGATGGCAAGGAAGAAGCCATAGGACAGTTAAAGAGTAAATATAAATTGGTTGCCATGGTGGGAGATGGTATAAATGACGCGCCAGCTCTCACAAGGGCAGATATAGGTATAGCCATAGGAGCAGGCACAGATGTAGCAATAGATGCAGCAGATGTTGTACTTATGAAGAACAGCATTAAGGATGTAGCAGTGGCGGTAGCACTCAGCAGGGCGGTTTTAAAAAATATTCATCAGAACCTGTTTTGGGCATTTTGTTATAATGTGATTGGAATTCCTCTGGCGGCAGGTGTTTGGATTCCACTGTTTGGCTGGCAGCTTAATCCTATGTTTGGTGCAGCGGCTATGAGTTTATCAAGCTTCTGCGTTGTAACTAACGCTTTAAGGCTTAACTACTTTAAGACAAAGGGGCAAGTTAATAGTTCTAACCAGGAAAACACAGATAACAATATAATAGAAATTAAAGGAGATAATGCTATGGAAAAGACAATGAAGATTGAAGGAATGATGTGTGGACATTGTGAAGCTAGAGTAAAGAAAGTACTCGAGGCACTTCCACAGGTGGATGAAGCAATAGTAAGCCATGTTGAAGGAACGGCAGTATTAAAGCTTAATGCTGATATTACTAATGATGAGTTAAAGAAGATTATAGAAGACCAGGATTACAAGGTGGTTGAGGTAGTCTAATTGCTGATAACAAAAGGAGGAACTGAAAAGTTCCTCCTTTTACTTTTCGACAATATATGTTAAAATTTACATAGGTGTAGGTTTTTATTTTCTAATACGCGTAAGCGAGGGAGTATTACTATGGAAAATATGGAAATTGATTCTACAATTAAAGAAGATATTTATGAGTGTAACCATACTTTTTGGGACTTTTTAGATATGTATAAGCTAGAGCTTATTTTAGCGCTGGTTATTGTTGTTGCTATTGTGGTAGTTGTCGCTGTTATGGCAGTAAGAAGTTTCAAGAAAAAATACAATGTTATTAGACAACAAGAGGAACGTATAATGGTTCTTCAACAGAAACGCTATCAGATGATTATTGATAACTCTGATGAGATGTTATATGAGATTAGTATGCAGGGAGATGCCTGCATATCTTCAGACAAGATTATGGAGAAATTCGGTTGGTTTATCCCTAAACGAGTAGACAATCTCTCTATCAGAAAATTAAGTGAAATTCTCCACGTTCATCCTGATGATGAAGATTTGTTTTATAGTTCAACAGAAGGGCTTGTGGCAGATAAGAGTAGTAAGGAAATACTTATTCGTTTGGGTAAAATGGATGGAACATACATATGGTGTAATGTAATATACTTCCCCGTTTTGGATGATTCAAACAATGTTGCGTCCATAGTTGGAAAGATTGTAGATGTAGATAGCTCAATTAAGGAAAAAATGCAACTTCAGCTTCAGTCAAGAACAGATGGGTTGACAGGTCTTTTGAATAAACAGACCTTTGAAGAGGAAACAGTAAAATATATAATGGCTAACACCGCTGTAAGCTCAGCCTTCATTTTTGTGGATATGGATTTCTTCAAAAACATCAATGACAGTCTTGGACATAATATGGGCGATCAGGTTATTAAAAACACTGCTATCAAGTTACAGGTTATTTTTGCTAACTGTGATTTGGTATCTAGATTCGGTGGGGATGAGTTTTGTATATTTGTAAAAGATATACCATTGGAGACCCTTTTAGATAAGCTTAGATTTGCGGTGGACAAGCTTGCAGACGTATATACATACAATGGCGTAAGAGTTAAGCTTACAGGTAGTATTGGAGCTGCTTATTGTGCTGATGCATCAGTGCGATACGAGCAACTATTTTCAACTGCTGATAAGGCTTTATATGAGGCTAAGAGACGAGGCCGTAATCAGTTTGTTATTAGCCAGATATAGGGAGTATAACTATGAATGAAGAACAGATTATAAGATCCCGTATCAAGGATTTGGCTGAACGGGCTTACAAACAGAATGCATACACATTCAGTAATTTTATGACTCCTGCCATGCTTGGTATAGTTGATGAGCTTAGGCAGGAGCTTTCATATGTGGGTTATAGTATATTTGGTGGAAATGAGAACTGTGAAAGACAGATTGTATGCTTTGGAAATGAAGAAATGTTTGGATATCCGCCTACATTCCCCATTAGCATAATTAAGGTGGAACCATTGATAGAGAAGTTTTCCGATGCCTTAAATCACAGAGATTTTCTGGGAACCATTATGAATCTTGGCATAGAAAGAGACGTAGTGGGGGATATTTTAGTAAAGGACAATAAGCGGGCATATATATTTTGTCTGGATAGCATAAGTGATTATATTTTGGAAAGCTTAACCAAAATAAAACACACCACTGTGATGTGTAGTCTAATTTCGTCACAGGAGGAGTTGTCTGAACTGGCACCCACACTCAAGGATATTAGCCTAATAGTTTCAGCACCTAGATTTGATGCCATAGTTGCTGGTGTAGCAAAGCTTTCTCGAAATGAGGCAGCATCTTTGTTTAAGGCTAAAAAGGTTACATTAAACGGAAGACTTTGTGAGAAAAATAGTACTATCCTTAAGGAAAATGATATTTTTTCAATAAGGGGCTTTGGCAAATATAAGTATTTGTCCAGTGGTGGAGAGACTAGAAAAGGCAGAATGTACATATATCTCCAGCAGTATATATAAGAGTACTTTACGTAAAATATTTAAAAATGTTTTTTTTATTTATTTTATGTGATATACTCAAAAAGTAAAATATTAGGGGAAAGGAAGAAAGTCATGATTAGCAAGTATATCACCGATAACGGTAAATTAAGAGAAGTTGACGAATATATGCAGGGAATATGGATTAATCTGACTGCCCCGAGCCAAGATGAAAGTTTGGAGATTGCCAACAGATACAACATCGATATTGCAGATGTTCGTGCTGCCTTGGATGATGAGGAGGCATCTCGAGTTGACGTTCAGGACGATTATGTAATGGTTATTTTCGATATACCTACAGTTGAGATTCGTCATAACCAAGAGGCGTATACAACTATTCCTCTTGGCGTTATATGGACTGATGAAGCCATTATTACCATATGTTCAGTAGAGACGCCTGTATTAAAATATTTTTTGGGTGGTCATCTAAAGGATTTTACTACCAAAAAGCAAGTGCGTTTTACTTATCAGATTCTTTATAGAACCTGTGCACTGTATCAGTCATATCTGCGTATTATCGATAGAAAACGTCTTGAGATGGAAGAGCGTATGGGTGGTGCAACAGAGAATTCAGATATAATTAATCTTCATGAATTGGAGTCTAACTTGGTTTACTTTGATACATCACTTCGTGCAAACCGCATGATTGTTGATAGACTTACCAGATACAGCGGTATTAGAAAATTTCCTGAGGATCAGGAACTTTTAGATGATGTTATAGTCGAGAATTTGCAGGCTATTGAGATGACCCAGATATATCGTGACATCTTAAAAGGTACTAGAGAGCTTATGTCTACAGTTATTGATAACCGTTTGAATAACATCATGAAGCTTCTTGCTGGTATCACTATTATCATGGCTATACCAACCATCATATCAGGACTTTTTGGTATGAATGTTAGCCCAGAGTGGATGCCTTTTGCCCAGACCCCATATGGTTTTGCAATTATATGTGGTATCACACTTTTAGTTTGTATTGTTGTTATATTTATTCTTAAAAAGAAAAAGATGCTTTAGGATTTTAACCGCCATTCTATTGATGGCGGTTTTCTTTTTGTCTTTAAATATTTACAGAAATATTTAAAAATGCTAAACTACCCTTGTGGTGCTTTCGTAGTGGAAAGTGAAAAGGGAATACGGTGTAAATCCGTAGCAGCCTCTACTACTGTAATTAGACATATTCATAGCTTATTTTTGTATCGTGGTGCATACAACGTCATTGGAGTAATCTGAGAAGGCGCAAGCTATGAAGTCTGTAAGCCAGGAGACCTGCCACAGATTATATAGTTTGTTTTGTTGAGGCGAAATAGTTAGAGAGTAGTAGTTTTTATAGATAGGGCAGGTATATTTGTAGCTGTACTATTTGTTTTGCTGATTACCACCATTGCCTCAGGTAGTGGTGTTTTTTAATTTCGCGATTATTAATAGGACATAAGTTACATTAGAATTAGATTTAGGGAGAACAGTATGATACATATATATCATGGAGATGGAAAAGGAAAAACTACAGCAGCATTAGGCCTTGCTATAAGGGCTATGGGGAGTGGAATTGATATTATATTCTCTCAGTTTTTGAAAGATGATATTTCGTCGGAGTTTGTTGTTTTGAGGGAACTTGAGCATGTCAAGATATTTCACGCGGATGAGTTTTATGGTTTTGTTTGGGAGATGTCAGAAGAAGAAAAGTTACTTCAAAAGGATGCAAACGAAAAGCTATTAAAAAGGGTGGAAGAGTATGCTAAGGAGAATGCAAGCAAGAAATTGCTGATTGTTCTTGATGAAGTTCTGCACGCAGTAAATAACTCACTTTTATCCCAGGATATGCTGTGTGAGTTTTTAGATGAATACTCAGAAACTTGTGAAATAGTGTTGACAGGTACAAATCCTTCTGAAGAACTTGTTACACGAGGGGATTATATAACTGAGATAAAAAAGGTGAAGCACCCATTTGATATGGGAGTGGAGGCTAGAAAGGGAATAGAATTCTAGATTTTGCTATGAGAGAGAAGACTAAAAAGAGGGTTTTAAATATTGCGATGTTGGTTGCTATTGTTATTATGGCTGTTGTAGCCATAGTGATAATTGGCGAGCATAAGGGATGGTTTGAAAAGGATGAAGGAAGTGGTGCTGAGGATACTGCTATTGAGATTATAGCGTCAGATACAGATGGACAAGTGGAGGTTGCAACTGATAGTGAAGCAGAGGAGGAAATATCCAATCAAGCTGCAATAGAAGATTTGGATGTAACGGAAGACTACGTAGAAGAGGATACTGAGTTTGAGACAACTGAACCAGATAATTCAATTTCAACTACGGAGAATGAAGCTTCCCTTGAGGAAAATGAGAGCACTACAACAGAAACTACTACAGAGCTTGATACAACAGAATTATCTTCCACAGAGGCTACTACAGAACAGCCAACAGAGGCTGGTAAATCTTGTACGATAACAATTCAGTGTACTTCAATACTTGATAACATGGACAAGTTAAAAGAGGGTAAAGAGAGTTATGTGCCTTCAAGTGGATATATTCTCTCGACCACAATGACTTACACTGATGGAGAAACAGTTTTTGATGTACTTACACGAGCTTGTTCTAGCTATGGTATACAGATAGAATATGCTTACACGCCAATGTATGGAACTTATTATATTGAGGGTATTAATCAATTGTACGAGTTTGATTGTGGGGGCACATCTGGATGGAAATACAGTGTAAATGGCACATCTCCTAATGTGGGATGCTCAGATTACATAGTAAATGAAAATGATAGTATAGTATGGTACTACTACTGTGAATAGTGAAACTGTTTTAGATGAAAGATAAAAGTATGGATAAAAGAGATAGATTTTCAGAGTATAATCCTATAGTGAACTTGATTTTTTATCTGGGGGCGTTGGTATATAGTATGATATATATGCACCCTCTTTTTCTTGCGATTTCCTTTTTGGGAGCTACATCCTACTATCTAACCATACAACAGAAAAAGGCTTTCAAGCTTATATTCTTAATGTTTCCTCTAGTTATTCTTATAGCCTGTATAAATCCTATTTTTAGCACAGGAGGAAATACAGTACTTTTTTATTTGTGGGATAGACCTTATACTTTGGAGGCAATTATATATGGGGCAATTGGTGGAGCAACCTTTGGGGCAGTTGTCATATGGTTTGCCACATTTAATTATATAATGACTAGCGATAAGCTCATATATTTATTTGGAGCTTGGATACCTAATATATCAATGGTATTTACCATGGTGCTTAGATTTTTACCCACTTACAAAAGAAAGCTTAGAGGAATAAGCACAGCAAGGCAGTGCATAGGCAAATCTAAGGACAGTGGAAAAAAGAAGGAGAGGATTGCTAATGGTCTTACAGAGATTTCTGCCCTTACCTCTCAAGCCTTGGAAAATGGTATAGTTACAGCTGATAGTATGAAAAGCAGGGGCTTTGGCAGTGGAGAACGTAAAAGCTTTTCACTATACACCATTAAAAAGAGAGATGTTATTTTCATTGTCGTTTTTATACTAATTATAATTTTATTAGCGGGATGCGGAATTAAAGGCGGAATGGATGCAAGCTTTATTCCTCAGGTTTCCTTGCAGTGGAATAGCTATACTTTTGCAGGTGCTCTTTTATACGGTACAATGCTTTTTGTGCCAACGATACTTAATGTTACGGAGGATATTGTATGGAACTTTTCAAAATCCAAAATTTAAGCTTTGTCTATCCTACAAAAAAGGATAAGCGAGTGCTGGACTCTATAAATCTTACTATAGACCAGGGAGAGTTTATAACTCTTTGTGGTAGAAGTGGAAGTGGAAAAACCACCTTACTTAAGCATTTGAAATCCGTACTTACTCCTCATGGTGTCAAGTCGGGAGACATATTTTTCATGGGTAGGCCTCTTCAGGATGCTGACCTTAGGTTACAGTCCTCTAAGATTGGATATGTAATGCAAAATCCAGATAGTCAGATTGTCACAGATAAGGTTTGGCATGAACTTGCCTTTGGGTTAGAAAGTCTTGGCACAGACCAAAAGGTAATGAGACTTCGAGTGGCGGAAATGGCAAGCTATTTTGGAATTCAGGATTGGTTTCATAGGGAGGTGTCAGAGCTTTCTGGAGGACAGAAGCAACTCCTCAATTTGGCATCCATTATGGCTATGCAACCCAAAGTACTTATATTAGATGAGCCTACAAGTCAGCTAGATCCTATAGCGGCGGCTGATTTTTTAAATACAATGAAGAAGATTAACAGGGAATTGGGTACTACTATAATAATTACTGAACATAGATTAGAGGATATATTTAGTGCATCAGATAGAGTTATTGTTATGGAGTCAGGTAAAATTATAGCTGATGATAAGCCAGAAAATATAGGTGCATATCTTTACAACATATCTAGTCCTATGTGTGAGGCACTTCCAACTCCGGTTCAGGTGTATTATGGTGTAGGAGATGATAAGACTTGTCCTCTGACGGTAAGACAGGGCAGAGACTGGCTTATGAATAAGTTTGTGGATAGTATTCCAGTAATTACAACAGTTGAAGAGGAAAACTATGATATAGAAGACATAGATGAACCTGCAATTTCTTTAAAGGAAGTTTGGTTTAGATACGAAAAGAATAACCCTGATGTTTTAAGAGGGACATCTCTCAAGGTTCCGTCAGGCTCTATATATGCCATAGTAGGTGGTAATGGAACTGGAAAGTCAACCACACTCAAGGCTATATGTAACATATGTAAACCTTACAGAGGAAAGGTATATGTAAACGGAAAGAATGTAACTAAGTATAAGAATGGTGAGTTGTTTAAGAATTTGTTGGTAATGCTTCCGCAGGATCCTCAGAGTCTTTTTGTGAAAAAGACTGTTAAAGAGGAATTGGAAGAAATGTTTGATGGCAAGGTGGACGATGCAAGACTTTCAGAGGTTGCAAAGTTATGTGAGATAGAGGAGCTTTTTGAAAGTCATCCATACGATTTATCGGGGGGAGAACAGCAAAGAACAGCCCTTGCAAAGGTTCTGCTCACCAATCCTAAGATACTTTTATTGGATGAACCCACAAAGGGCATGGATAACTTTTTCAAAAAACAGTTTGGTAACATATTAGAAAAACTGAAACATCAGGGAGTAACTGTTGTGATGGTTTCTCACGATGTGGAGTTTTGTGCAAAATATGCGGATTATGTGAGTATGTTTTTCGACGGCGGTGTTGTGACTACTAACACGACTCATCGTTTCTTCTCGCATAATAACTTTTATACAACAGCAGCCAATAGAATGAGTCGAGAAGTGTTTAGTAATGCGATAACAAATGAGGATGTGATTGAATTATGCAAGAAAAATCAGTAAAGGCAAAGAGTGCATTTTTAAAAAAAATGATAACTTTTCTAGTTGTGTTTATAATAATTCCAGTTCTTTTGTATTTAACATGGCGCTTGGATAGCAAGAAGTATTATATTACAAGCGTGATTTTAATAATATTATCTATGGTGCCTTTTTTCTTAAGATTTGAAAAAAGAAAACCTCAGGCAAGAGAACTTGTTACTTTGGCTGTACTTTGCGCTATAGCTGTTATATCTAGAGTGGCATTTATAATGGTTCCCCATTTTAAACCTATGGCAGGAATTATAATGATTGCAGGACTTGCTTTTGGTTCAGAGGTTGGTTTTTTTACAGGGGCAATAAGTGCCTTTGTCAGCAACTTTGTATTTATGCAGGGTGTCTGGACACCTTGGCAGATGTTTGCCTACGGCATAGGAGGATTTGTAATAGGGTTTTTAGGAAAAACGGGAGTGTTAAAGCCAGGAAAAAGAATTCCGGTGGCAATAGTTGGAGGATTGGTGATACTTTGTCTGGTAGGGCCAATACTGGATACTAGTTCCTTGTTTACTATGGGTATAGAGATAAACATGGATTTTGTAAAAACTACTTATATGTATGGCTTGCCTCTCAACGCTGTTCATGCTGTGGCAACGACTATTACGCTATTTTTATTGGCAAAGCCTATGTGTGAGAAGCTGGATAGAATTAAGGTAAAGTATGGAGTAATGAGTGAGGAATAATATGGGATTTGGAAGTTTTCATCCTTTTATAAACTTCATATATTTTTTTGTTACAATAATATTTGTATTTTGCGTAAATCACCCTATATATGTTTTGATTTCGTATGTGGGTGGATTTGCTTTTTATAGCATTTTAAAAGGGAAAAAAGGACTTGCATTTAACCTTGTTCTAATTCCTTTTGTTATATTTTATGTAATGATTTATGCGTCATACAATCATTTTGGAGTTACAGTATTATGGCAGAATAGCATTGGAAATAATATGACTACAGAGGCTATAGTTTATGGTGGTGTGTTAGGCATTAAGGGTGCTACTTTGATTGTGCTTTTTGCTTGCGTGTTAGAGGTTATGTCCATAGATAAGGTAGTTTATTTGTTGGGGAGAATATCTCCAAAGCTTTCTCTTTATGTGTCAATACTATTTAGAAGTGTTCCTCTTATTGGTGAAAGAGAAAGGGAAGTATCTCTTGGAAGGCAAGGTATAGGAAGAGGTAAATCAGATGGAAATATATTACGTCGCGTAAAAAATAGATTTTCTGTGGCGTCAATTGTTACGACAGCTACCTTGGATAGCTATATAGATAGTTCTGCGTCAATGAAAGCGAGAGGCTATTCATTAAAAGGCAGAACAGCTTTTTCAACATACAGATTTGATAATAGAGATAGATTAGTGCTGCTTGTTATGACCGCTCTTATTATGATTACTGTTGTGGCAGCAGAACTTGGATATACAAAGATACTCTATGACCCAGAGATAATAATTGAGAATTTGGGCTGGTTGGATGTGTTGTTTGTGATGGCTTATGGGGGATTGGTTTTTTTGCCAGCTGGGTTACATACTTATCTTGACAAAATGTATGCGCGAAGTTAGAATATGTTTCATAAAACTACATAAACTGCATCGTGACTCCGAGTTAAGACTGCCTTGGCAGGCTCGGGGATGAGAGAATCCGGTGGGAGTCCGGAACATAGCCAGTTGCCGTATGTGCAAGAGGATGTCCTTCGTGACGTGAGTCGGTCATTGGGTGAATACCTGAGAAGGCTGAGGGGCAAACGCGTGACTTAAGTCACACATTGCATAAGTCGGAAGACCTATGATGCAAGAGCATAATCACATTGATAAGCGTATAATAAGGCGATTATATGCTTGTTTATTTGTGTGTGACTGGACGTGAAAATATGGCCGCGACAGATTTTTTCTGTTGCGGTTTTTTTATTCGTAGAAAATTTTATGAATAAATAATATGCAGATAAATTGTAGTTAAACAAATAAGGAGGATAAAAAGATGAAACAAAGAAAATTAAGACAAAGAATTTTTGCTGTGCTTATGTGTCTTGTATTATGCCTTACTTTTATGCCAGCCAATATTGCGAAGGCTGAGGCTAAAGATATTACAGTATTGGTTGCCATAAGCTATAATGGAGACTTTGTTACGGACAAGAATGGAGATAAGGTTGATTATGTAGAAGTAACTTTGTCAGGAAAGTCTGGTGAGGCTGGAGATGAATATTATATTTCTGATGCATTGAGACAGGCTCACAAGGATCTTCATCCAGATGGTGAATCGGGGTATGGAGATGCATATGGGTCATATGGGCTTAGCCTTACAAAGCTTTGGGGAGATGTGTCTGGTTTGTTCGGGTATTATGTTAACAATGCTTCCGCCTGGTCGCTTGAGGATACTGTTGAAGATGGTGACATGATACACGCCTTTGTTTATGGAAATTCTGATTACTCAGATACATATGTATTTTTCTCAGAGTATAATGTTACAAGTGAAGTAAACGAGGAAACAGCTTTGACCTTAAATTACTATACATATGATGCAAGCTGGAATCCTATAGCCACAGGATATGAGGGAGCCAATATTTATATAAATGGCACTCTTGCAGATGGAAAAGTGACAGATGCAGAAGGAAAGGTATCCCTTACTTTTGATGCTGCAGGAGAATATGTTATAACAGCAAAAAAGACAAACAATGCTGGAAAAACAGCTATAACAGCAGCTCAGTGTGTAATTACAGTGTCAGATGCACAGACTGAACCAACCCCAGAGCCAACTCCGGAGCCAATTCCAGAGCCAACTCCGGAGCCAATTCCAGAACCAACTCCTGTAGCACCTGCTCTATCAACAGACAGTGTGGATGATATTGTAGCAACTGGTATTGACAGTGGTGCTGCCTATCTTGAAGGAACTTTTGGTGACGAGCTGGTGTATGGCTATGAGTGGTATGTGATTAATATGCTTAGAGCAGGAAAAGAGCTTGGTGGAGTAACTTTAGAAAACTATTATGACTCAGTAGTAGAAGAAGTAAAGAACTGGACAACAGACGAGAAACCTACTGAGATTGCTCGAGTTGCTCTTGCACTTTCTGCTATGGGACAGGATATTACAGACGTTGGTGGCGTGAACCTTGCAGCTATGCTATACAATCATCCATCTCTCGATAGTGGATCAAATGAGCTCATTTATGCGTTGCTTGCTCTTGATGCAAGAGATATTGAGATTCCGGCAGATGCTAAATGGACAAGAGATGCTATTGTAAACAAGCTCCTTGCTATGCAAAACACAACTAATGGAGGTTTCGGTCTTTTTGATAATGTGACAACGAGTGTAGATGTAACAGCTATGGCGCTTCAGGCTCTTGCACCTTACAAGTCCAGTAACCCGGCAGTAGCTACAGCTATGGAAAATGGAGTTAATTATCTTAAAAATTCAATGTCATCAGAGTATGCTTTTGACAATAATAGTAACTCAACTGCCCAGGTACTTATGGCACTTTCTATTTTAGGAATTGATCCTACTGTAGCAGCAAATGGTTTTGGTGATGCAAGTGCCAATATGATAAAACGAATTGATACTTTTTCTGTAGCCGGTGCAAATGGATTTGCCTACAAATATGGTGAAAAGGTAAATAACCTCGCAACAATTCAGATAATGCAGGCATTAAACGCATACAAGCTTTTTAAGACTGATGGAACATCATATTGGGATTTCAGCAAAATGGTAGATATTTTGGATGCAAATCTGGATGATAGTGTGAAGACAGGAGATAATATGCCATTAGTTCCAGTATCAGGACTTGCTATTATGTGCATGATTGGCATTATATGCTTAAGAAAAAAAGAGAGAATTACCATTGAAAAGTAATATATATAACTGATATACTGTATAGGTAGCAGACAACAGATAAATTTAAAGGGATACGGTATGTTATATTTTATAGTCAATCCAACCTCTAGAACAGGCAAGGGTTTAGAGATTTGGAAAAGTGTAAAACAATATTTAAAAGAACATAATATTCCATTCAAGGCTGTGGATACCAAGTATGAAGGACATGCCACAGAGCTTGCAGAAGAGCTTTGTACTTTGCCACAGAGCAAGATTAATTTAGTTGTTATAGGTGGAGATGGAACTATCAATGAGGTTATAAATGGTATAACGGATTTCTCTAAGATTAATTTTGGCATTATACCAACAGGTTCGGGAAATGATTTTGCCAGAGGCTTAGGGATTAAGGGTAATCCTATAGAACAGTTAAAAACCATAGTAGATAGCCAGCGCACTGAAGCTATTGATATAGGAAAGGCAGAAATTGCAGGGGAAGCCACTCCTAGATATTTTGCTATAAGCTCTGGTGTAGGTCTTGATGCCATAGTTTGTAAGAAGGCACTTACTTCTAAGTTAAAAACTTTCTTAAATAAGTTACATCTTGGAAAGCTCACCTATATTATTTTAACTGTGGAGACACTATTTAGTATGACCACAGCAGATATTGAAGCTTGGATAGATGGTGAAAAAAGAGAACTTAGCAAGGTGATATTTGTGGCGGCTATGAATTTTAGAGCAGAAGGTGGAGGAGTGCCTATGGCTCCTAGAGCAGATGCACGAGATGGATTACTTTCTGTATGTATGGTTCATAGTATACCAAAGTGGAGAACCTTTTTCTGTTTGCCATTTTTAGTTGCTGCAAAACATGAGAATATTAAGGGATTTGACATAGTTAATTGCAAGAAATGTCATATGAAAATAAGTGAACCGGTGGTAATGCACGCCGACGGAGAATATTGCGGAGATGTAGTTGACATAATGTATGAGTGTGTTCCGGAAAAATTAAATTTAATAGTATAAAGATTGAGTATATCTGCAAATTTGTATAGATTTGTGGATATACTTTTTTATTATTGGACAAAAATTTATTGCCTCAAAACCATTTTTATGATGAAAAATTAAAAAATTGTATAAATTGTATAGAAAAACCTAGAAAAATGCCAGATTTCCTTGCATTATGGCGAATTATCGTATATTATTAAAAAGATGTGAAATACAAAAAAGGAGATATTTTATGAACGACAACAAAGAGTTTAAACCTTATATTCCAGCGGATAAGGTTACCCCTGAGATTACTGTTACATCCATTATCATGGGTATCATGCTCGCTGTAATATTTGGTGCTGCAAACGCATACCTTGGACTTCGTGTTGGTATGACAGTTTCAGCTTCAATTCCGGCAGCTGTTATTTCTATGGGTGTTATACGTGTTATTATGCGTAAGAATTCAATATTAGAGAGTAATATTGTTCAGACCATTGGTTCAGCAGGTGAGTCCCTTGCTGCAGGTGCAATCTTTACAATTCCTGCACTTTTCCTTTGGGCAAAGGATGGAGTTATGGACAAGCCAGGTATTATTGAGATTACACTTATTGCACTTTTGGGTGGTTTGCTTGGTGTATTTTTTATGGTTCCACTTCGTAATGCTCTTATTGTTAAGGAGCACAACACTCTTCCTTATCCAGAAGGAACTGCTTGTGCAGAGGTACTTCTTGCTGGTGAAGAAGGTGGAGCAAATGCAGGTACTGTATTTGCAGGTATGGGATTTGCTGCAATATTTAAGTTCATCATTGATGGTCTTAAGGCAGTTCCAAGTGAAGTATCACTTAAGTTTAAGAATTTTGCAGGAGAAATTGGTACTCAGATTTATCCAGCTGTAATGAGTGTTGGTTATATCTGTGGTCCACGTATTTCTTCATATATGTTCGCTGGTGGTGTACTTAGCTGGATGGTTCTTATTCCACTTTTTGTACTCCTTGGTGCAGACACAATTTTAAATCCTGGTACAGAGACTATCGGCGCAATATTTGCAGCTGAGGGTGCTAGTGGTATCTGGGGTTCATATATCCGTTATATTGGAGCAGGAGCTCTTGCTGCAGGAGGCGTTATAAGCCTTGTTAAGTCACTTCCTCTTATTGTTACAACATTCAGAGATGCTATAAAGGGTATGAAGGGCGGAGCAGTTGTTGATTCAGCGGGTATGATTTTCGAGGCTGACGAAAAGGATGCTAAGAAGATGAAACTTCCACGTACAGCGCAGGATCTTAGTATGAAGTTAGTTATAGGAGCTATTATCGTACTTACACTCCTTATATGGTTAGTGCCTGCAGTTCCGGTTTCACCGCTTGGAGCAGTTATCGTAGTTGTATTTGGTTTCTTCTTCGCAACTGTTTCATCTAGAATGGTTGGTCTTGTTGGAAGTAGTAATAACCCGGTATCAGGTATGGCTATTGCAACACTTTTATTCACAACTGTTATTCTTAAGCTTACTGGTGATGATGGCGTTTCTGGTATGCAGGGAGCCATAGCAATAGGTTCTATCATATGTATCGTAGCAGCTATTTCAGGTGATACATCACAGGATTTAAAGACTGGTTATCTTCTTGGTTCTACTCCTAAGAAACAGCAGATTGGTGAGGTTATTGGTGTTGTTGCATCAGCATTTGCTATTGGTGGTACACTTTATCTTCTCGATTCAGCTTGGGGCTTTGGTTCAAAGGAACTTGGTGCTCCACAGGCAACTCTTATGAAGATGATTATCGAGGGAGTTATGGATAGTAAGCTTCCATGGTCACTTGTTGCAGTTGGTGCGGTTATTGCAGTTATCGTTGAGATTTTAGGAATTCCTGTTCTTCCATTTGCAATCGGTGTATACCTTCCTGTACAGCTCAATGCATGTATTATGGTAGGTGGTATCATAAGACTCTTCTTCGATAAGATGAAGAAGGATGAGGAGAAAAAGAAAGCTATCGTTAACGATGGTATCCTTTTCTGTTCAGGTATGATTGCAGGTGAAGGTTTAGTTGGTATTGTACTTGCTGTACTTGCTGTATTCGGCGTTGGCGAGGTTATTGACATATCAGGAAAGCTTGGCCTTTCAGAGACAGTTGCTAATGTAGGTAGCTTAGTAGTATTTGGTCTTATTATTCTCACACTTCTTAAGTTTACACTTTGGAAGAAGAGAGAAAAGAAGCCTGAGTAATTTATAAAGAGATATAGTATGAAAAAGAAAAATGTTATTTCTAAAAATTACTTAGAGCAAATCCCTCTTCGCAATCCGGATATAGACTGGACTTCAGACGAAGAAGGAGCTGTAACACTCCACATTAAAAACAAGGGTGTTATGAATAAGATTGCCCAGAAGCTCTTCAAGAAACCTGAAGTGAGTCACGTTTATATGGAGGAAATAGGAAGCTTCCTATGGCCACACTTAAATGGAGACAAGGACATTGTTGCTTTGGGCGAGCTGGTGAAAGAGCATTTTGGAGAAAAAGCAGAACCTCTTTACGAGAGATTAGCTAAATATTTTCAGATTTTAGAAAGCTACAATTTTATAGTTTGGAAATAAAAAAAAGAGATTAGTCATTAGGTTGGCTAATCTCTTTTTGTGTTTATGCATATTATAGGTTTTTTAATTACCAAAGACTGCTATATAGTCTTGATATGGCTTTGGGGATATCCTCTTTATCAAGACCTGAGTAATTTATTATTATAGTGTGTTCCTTTGCATATTCCTTGTGATAATAATACTCGCTAAGACAGGATATATGTATGCCATTTTTCTTAGCGTTTTCAATCAAGATTTGGTCTGATAGGTTGGTTTTAACCTCTAACAGGAAATGTAAACCAGAGTTTTCTTCTTTAATTGTGGTTTTTGAAAAATCTGGTTGTGCCTTTATGCAACCAAGAACTGTGTCACGTTGAGTACGATAATAATTTCTCATGCGGTTAATATGCTTTTCAAGATATCCGGATTGAATAAATTTTGCTAATGTGTATTGCTCAAAATTAGAAACTGTACATGAATAAAAATTCAATTCTCTGTTATATTTTTGTATTAAGGTTTTTGGTAAAACCATATAGCTGATTCGGATAGTTGATGTAAGGCTTTTAGAAAAAGTGTTCATATATATAACCTTGTCTAACGCATCAATACTTTGTAGAGATGGAATAGGTTTTCCTAAAAGTCTGAATTCACTATCATAATCATCTTCGATTATATATCTATCCTGTGATTTTGCTGCCCAGGAAAGTAATTCGTAACGACGACTTATAGGGGTTACGATACCTGTTGGAAAATGATGGGATGGTGATATGTGAAGAATATCTGCACCCGACTTTTCCAGAGCATAAACATCTATACCAGAATTGTCCAATCCAATATGAACAGATGAAATCCTATTTGCATCATATATCTTAGAAATCTTCTGATAACCAGGTTCTTCTATGGCATATACCTTATCTCTACCTAGCAATTGAATGATTAATCCGTAAAGGTATTCTGTTCCAGCTCCCACTATAATCTGTTCCGGTTCCACATCAATGCCACGAAACTGATATAGATAATCGGAAATTGCTTCTCTTAGCTCTATAACTCCTGAGGAAGGAGATCTGACCATAAGCTTTTCAGAGTAATCTGACATTATTTCCCTCATAAGCTTGTTCCAAGTGGAAAAAGGAAAGTTCTCTTTTTTGGTGGAGTTGTTTACAAAATCTGCGAAGTATGTAGGCTTGGAGCTATCTTTAGATTCTTTCTTTGAGCGTGGAACTGAGCTTTCGGTTTTTCTGTTGGTGATATCGCTGACATAAAACCCACTTTTTGGAACAGAATATATATATCCCTCTGCCATAAGCTGTGCGTAAGCATTCTCAACAGTGATGGTGCTGATATTAAGATGCTTTGCCAAAGCACGTTTGGAAGGTAACTTTTCCCCAGAGGATAGATTAAATGAAAGTATATCATTTTTGATCTGCTTATATAAATACTCATATAAGCTATCTGACCCTTTGTTTTCAAAAGAATATGTTAGCATAAAACTCCAATCTGACCATATTTATAAAGTTTATTTTGGGTATTTTGATATGGTCAAAATAAGTATAATATGTTTGATAAGATTTGTAAACAGGATTGATATTGTGTTTTAGGAGGAATTATTATGAAAAGAATAGTAACAGTTCAGGATATATCATGTGTAGGTAAGTGCTCTCTTACAGTAGCATTACCAATTATATCAGCTATGGGCGTTGAGACTGCCATTATACCAACAGCAGTTTTGTCAACTCATACTATGTTTTCTAATTTTACTTGTAAGGATTTAACAGATGAGATAGTTCCTATAACTAAGCACTGGAAGGATGAGAAGTTAGGCTTTGATGCTATCTATACCGGATATCTTGGTTCCTTTGAGCAGATAGATATTATTGCAAATATGTTTGACGAGTTTAAAACCGATGATAATGTTACAGTTGTTGACCCTGTTATGGCTGACAATGGTAAGCTTTATCCAGCATTTGACGAGGCTTTTGCAGCCAAGATGGCAACACTTTGTGCAAAGGCAGATGTTATTCTTCCAAATATAACAGAAGCATCTTTTATGACAGGAATGGAGTATAAGGAAGTATATGATGAGGCCTATGTAAAAGAAATGCTTCAGAAGTTAGCTGGTCTTGGTGCAAAGATAGCGGTTCTTACAGGCGTAAGTTTTGAAGAGGGAACAACTGGTGTTATGGGCTATGACAAGGAAAATGATGAATATTTCTACTATTCACATAAGAAGCATGCAAAGAGCTACCATGGAACAGGCGATGTATTTGCAAGCACATTTGTAGGTGGTCTTATGAGAGGTAAGAGCTGGAAGGATGCTCTTAAGGTTGCGGCTGATTATACTGCTGAGTGTATCCGTATTACTATGGAAGATGAGAATGGTTGCTGGTACGGAGTAAACTTTGAAACTGCTATACCATATCTTCTTGATATGTGTAAATAGAATAAGCAAGCGATAAAAAAGCACTTTACTTAGGAAATAAGTAGAGTGCTTTTTTTATTTTTAAAAAAATTTAAAAAAATTTAAAATTTATAAAATCAAATCCAAAAAACTTGTATCTATATAGTATAAGTCGAAAGGAAGTGATTTGTTTGGAAGATAAAATGGCAAAAAGAAAAAGACTATTCGTTGCATAGTGTAATAAGTAAAAAAATATTTAAGATGAAGGAAGGAAGAAATATATGAAAACATTAAAATTTATTGGAGAAATTTATAAAAAGGGATTTGGAGCATTTAAGTTAAACAGTAAATTAACCGGGAATGGAACAGAAAAAAGTAAATATATGAAGCTGGTGTGTTCATTGGAGATGATATCAGTTACAATATCTTTAATTACAGCTATTATAGGTGTGATTGGATTTTTTACAAGTAAATTTGACTATACAACTGATACTATGTATAGAACATTTCCATTAAAAGTAATTATGTGGATATTTATTGTTTCTGCAGTGCTTAATGCTATGGACAGATTTCAAAAGGAAAATAGAAATGGCAAGGTAAAGAGATTGATGTTTGCAGTTGTTGTAAATATTATATGTCTAGTTAGTTTTGAGGCTAGAAATATTGCTGTAGGTATTTTTGGTTTAGTTAAATTAGTGTGTCTGCCTATAGCAGTTATATCAGGTTTGATTTTTGTATTTAGTGAATTGACAAAAATGTCATCAATAGATAATGAGTATAATAGTATAAAGGAACCTCTTAAGGTATTTGGAACTCATGTAATTGGATTACCTATTTATTTGATGTTAATCCAGATTATTGTTTACCTGGTAAAGGTAGCGTTGTTTGTAGGTGTTCTTATTGTTATATTTGGTGCAATGAAAATTATTTTACCTTTTGGTGGAATGGTTTCGACACCTTTAGCTGGTGTTCAAAATGTTTTGGATAGAGGAGTAAAACAGCCAAAAGTGGTTAATAAGAAATCTTCTGATATTAACAAATATAAAAATGAGCTTAAAAGATTAGAAAGAGGCTTAGAAGGAGCACGTAAAAAAGAAGTTGGCTATTTTCATGTTGATATAAATGGAACAGAGCGAAGAGCAAAAGAAGTGAGAAGAAAGATTAATCAGTTGGAAGCATAATAAAAAAATTAAAATAGATAAAGTTAAATGCTCCAAAATTGCATTTATATAGTAAAATAAAAAAAGGATGTGGATATATGATAAATGAGCTCGAAGAAAAAAATAATGAAAAGATCCCAATTTTGTGGCAGGTGTTTAGGCATGAAACAGGGTATATATTTATCCCTACTAAAATTATTGAACGAATAAAATTACGAATAAAAGAAAAAATTGATGAAAAGAATAACAATTACTAATTTATAATCATATGGAGGATGAGAGAATGAATCGCTATTACGAAGAAGACCAAAAATTATTCAACGCTGTTGCTAATCTTATGGCAGGTGATATGGGCAGCTACTATGTTATGTATGACCTGTCAATAAAGTACATATACAAGATAGTATACGACATAGTTAAGGATTATCATACAACAGAGGATTTGGTTCAGGAAACATATCTTACTATTTATAACAAAATCAATGGGTTACAGGATGTAACTAAGTTTTATTCCTGGGCAGGTAGAATAGCCACTAACCTTACATTGCGTTATATTCAGAAAAATAATAGAGAATTACTCATGCTTGATTCTGAGGATGGTGCAGCCGAATTTGCATTCGAGGTTGCAACTCAGGATAACGAGGAGTTTATACCAGAAAATATTTTAATGGACAGAGAAAAACAACGTCTTATTGCAGAGATAGTAGATGGATTATCTGTAGAGCAGAAGATTACAGTGCAGTATTTCTACTATGAAGAAATGTCGGTAACTGATATAGCTGAGGTTATGGAGTGCTCAAGAGGAACAGTTATGAGCCGCCTTAATTACGCTAGAAAAGCCATAAAGGCTGCAGTTGTTGACTTAGCTGAGAATAAGGGCACAAGACTCTACAGCTTGAGCGCTATTCCATTATTCCATATTGTATTTAGATATGCAGTGGAAGAGTTTATGTTTGTAGGAGCAACAGCTGTTGGAACGACTATGGTAGGAACTGCAGCAACCACAGCAGGTGTAGGTGAAGGAGCTACCGCTATGGTGGGAGCTACAGCTTTTGACGAAGGAGCTTCTTTAATGCTCGGATCTGTATTAGAAAATGCTAGCGAAGGAATGTCACCTATGGGAATGTCTGCTGAGATAAGTAAAGATGCTGCAGTAAGTGGTGTCTCATCTGCAGGAAATGCAGTGGCAGCAGGAGTTGGAAAAGGTATTCTGGGAAAAGTGGGAGCAACCTTGGGTGGTAAGATAGCGGCAGGACTTTTGTCTACAGGCTTGATAGTGGCTGGTGGAGTGGCAATTCACAATGCTGTTACAAAAGATGATATGCCAAAAACAACACCTATGGTTGTTAATATGGAGTCAACACCTAATTATGAAACAATAGATAATCCGGATGACAGATTTTCTTATGAATATATAAATGTCACATATAACGATGAAGAGATAACTGTTGGATTTGATAGTGAGATATACCAATATGGGTACGATTCACATGAGACATTATCTCCTGAATTAGAGGAAATTCACCAAGGAGAGTATGATAATGCAGTGAATGCAGAAGGTGAAGATGTAGATGCCGTTTTTGATAAAAAAATAGAATTTACCATAGATGGTGAAAAATTCGTACTTCATGTGAATGATGTAGAAGTAAAGTATGATGAAGAAGAAAACATCACGACAATCACTATTACAGGCGACTGTGAGACACCAAAAAATGCAAAAGAGATTTATGAGAAATATCATATTGCATATGAAGAAAAACTGGCTGAATTAATAGCGGAAGCTACAGCTATTCAGGCTGAGTTGGACGCAAAAAATGAACTTGTACGAGAGTATTTTATGGGGGTTTTACAAAATTTCTATCTTTATGGTAAAGACCCATTTGGTAATAAACTTGAGTATGTAGGTAATTATGCGGAGGAAACAACAGTAGAAGCTACAGAATATGCTATTTGTGACATAGATGGTGATGGTTTAGTTGAATTAATTGTGAGACTAAACCAGGGAACACAGGGCGAGATAGCATATGGCTATAATCCGGATACTCAGGTAGTTGTTGAAGAGTATAGATGTGCAGGAGGTACATTTTTCGGTGTATGCGGATACTACGACAGTGGATTTATAGTGCAGGAATATCTTAACATTACTGACGTAATCAAAAGGGACGAAACTAGTGATGTATATAATAAGGACACAGTTATTTGGAGTTGTATAGGACTCAAATACTATGTGTATGGGGAAGTAGGTGGATATGCCTATTTGGAAAATATAAATAATCCTGAATACATAGCCCAGGAAGAAGAGTTGTTGAATACCTATGATACGGATAAAGATGGTTTGATTTGGATTGAGGTTGAGTACAATGAAAATTATGAACGAAATGCTGTGGCATTTTATGACAATGCAGAATTAGAGGCAAAGATTAATCAGGTTGTATTAGGTGGTAAGAAGATAGAATTAGAGTTTGTTGATATCAGTACTGTTGCAGAAAATATAGATATTGCAGATGTTGATAATGCCCAGTATATGAAGATTGTAGAAGATTTTTATCTGTATCAAACTGACCCATTTGGGAACTACTATGAGCATCAGGAACGTCAAGGCTGGAGTGAAACCTACGATTATGCCATCTGTGATATGGATGGAGATGGTGTTGAGGAATTGATAATAAGATATGGTGCATACATAAAGATTTATGAGTATGATAGTAACAATATGCAGGTTAAGGAAGAATATAGCTGGACAGCAGAGGTTACCACTGTAAATGCCATAGAATTTTATGAAAATGGATATTATATATTCAACTATGATGGTATTGGAATAAGAAAGTGGGATGCTGTATCAGGTGAAAGTGAGTTTATTTGGAATTGTAATGATAATTGGAGTATAAGTTGGTATCAATCTCCTTATGGAATGGACAGTGAGACTGAGAGTGAATATCTTGCTTTATATGATAAGGACGGAGATGGAACTATATATTACGAGGAAATAGTTGATGAAAACTATATGGTCTCCGATGTGATTTTTTATGACAATGCCGAATTAGAAGCAAAAATCTCTGAACTTACAGGAGGTAGCAAACCACTTGATATCCAGTTCATAGATATGTCAACAGTGGTTAACCAATAATATTAAAGAATAATACGAGGTGAACAATATGAGAAAGAATATACTTAATAAAAAAAGATATACTTTTCTAATTATGATGCTTATAACACTTTTAACATTTGGCGGATGTGGAAGTAAAAAGGAAACTACCACAACAGAAGAAATTGTTTCTGATACTGAAACTACTGAAGAACTTACAACGGAGTCTACAGAAGCAATAGAGCCTGAAAAAGAAATTATTGAATTATCCGCAGAGGAATACTACGTGGATTATCCTCTTAGCTTAGATGATGGAAGACAGGTTTATGTAAAAATTGCACCACTTACAAGTTTTTATCCTGAAGTAGTGCATACGGGTGGTGTATCGAACTCTGAAGTTTATACTACACAAAATCGTTTAATTACTAATCTTTCTGCTGATTCAGGAGCAGTTGTTACATATGAAATGGATAATGGTGAATATTATTTCATTAATTGGTGTATGGAGTGGCAAGATGGTTGGTACTATGATGTAAGCGAACCTGAAAATTTGGACAATGGTATTGTTGAATATAAAGTTGATGCGGTTTATGATGGCGGTTCTAAAACTACATTGCATGCATTATACTATTCGTTAGATGATGGTTCGGCAATACTAATTTGCATTGATGGATTTCTTGGTACACCAGACTTATTAGAGAATGGTGAGTTACCTGAAGAACACGAAGAAATATTAAACTTTTATCGCACAGAAGAAGATTTGTTTATTGTAGTAGACTCGGAAGAGGTAGAAGTAATTGTAAGTAATAATACTGATGTTTCTTCATTTGGGGTTAATGAAGAATCTAACCAGGCCTCAAATGAAGCGCCTGTTACTGAAACAGTTACAACATCAGAAACTGGTATGGAAATATCACAAGTGGATACTGGGGTTAATGAAACATATACCCCATCTGATTATACGGTGCCATCTGATTCAGAGGGGACACAATCTACATGTAGTCATGCATATGGATATGGTGAAATCAATTGTATGCTTTGTGGAGCACCACACACCCATGACTGGAAAATCGTTGTTCAAACTAATACTGGTGTAGAGTGTACTCCTGATGAAGACTTTTGCTGTCATAGTGGATGGTATTTTGATACCTATGAAGAACTTCGAGTTCATATGGATATTCCAAATGTTCATGGTATGGTGTACTTGAATGATGGCTCGAATGGAGTTACATCAGTATCGCCTGACTATACTGGAGAAGTTGATTTTTATGCGTGCTGTCACGGCTGGGCTAACTGCGCCGGAGATGGAGAAGGAGAACGTATCGAGTATGAAATAACCCAGGAAGTGCAGTTTTGTAAGCTCTGTGGTGTTCGTGGAGAGGCCGCTGATATAGGTGAACGTGTAATATTATCACATACATATGATGATTAGGTGGGAGTGTTATAGTATTTACAAGCAAAAACTTTTGATAGGAGTTTTGCTTGTAAATACTTGTAAAATGTGACATAATATAATATATATGGGATTTTTAGCGAGGGGAGGCTGTTGCATGGAAAAAGTTGCATATTTTGACTATTGTGCTTTGGTTATATGTATCCTTATTCTTGCGTCTGTTATTTCTCGTAGAATGACACATGGAAGGGTCAATCGCTATTATCTCGCAACTGTTATTATTACATTTCTGACAATTATCTTTGATATATGGGCTATTACTTTAGATAACCTTTCAGCGCACAATGAAACACTAAAATACATTGTTCATAGTGGATATCTGTTCTTTCATAGCCTTACAATCCCATTATACATAACATATTTAGTAGCACTTACCGATACATGGCATGTTATTAGAAATCATTTATTTAATACTATTGTTTTACCATTACCACTCATTATAATAAGTGTGTTGATTGTTATAAATGCATTTAATCATAAGACATTTTATCTTAATGATAACTTTGTGTACACAAGAGGTGAATGGTTTCCGCTGGTTTATGTAGCGGGATTTATGTACGCCGTTTATGGTATTTCATACATTTGTTACTACAAAAAACTATTTAGAAAAAGTCGTTTTTGGGCCCTTATGTCCGTTTTTGGACTTGTGACATTGGCAACAGTGTTTCAGATGTTTTATCCTCGGTATCCGGTAGAAATGTTTGCTACAACAGTAGGGCTTCTTTTTATAACTATGCTTATTCAACGTCCTGAGGAAAATGTTGATATAATAACTGGTCTTCACAAGCTTACTGGATATACAGCAGATATAAAAAAGGGCTTTTCAAATGGAAAACACGTTCACATCATACTTATAAACATAGCTAATTTCAATTCAATAAGGGATATGTTAGGTTTTGACACAACTAATGATTTACTACGTTTGATTGCTGGTAAGCTTGCTGAGTTAAACAAGAAAAATAAGTTACACGCAGATCTTTATTACTTAGATAAAGGACGTTTTAGGTTTGTTATTGATTCCTATTATGCCAATGACATAGAAGCAACAGCGTCTGTTATTAATAAAGCATTAAAGAGGGGTGTAAACATCAAACATATGGATGTAAATCTTATTGCCCACATATGTATAGCCAGATGCCCGGAAGATTTTGATAATTATGAAACGCTTATGTACTTTGGCGAACGTTTTTCTGTTGACAATGATTATACTGGTGAGATAGTTTATGCCAAATATATATTTAAAAAGGAACAGTACGACTTACATAGTAATCTGGATGGAATCATAGAAAATGCTATAACAAACAAAAAGTTTCACGTGTACTATCAGCCGATTTATTCAATTAAAGAGCAGAGATTTAATTCTGCAGAGGCTCTGCTTAGACTTGTAGATGATAAGTTTGGATTTATTTCACCTGACATATTTATTCCGGCGGCGGAAAAAAGTGGTGCCATTCACAAGATTGGTGCATATGTGTTGGACGAGGTTTGTAGCTTTATTGCAAGTGATGGGTTTGGCAAGCTGGGAATAGATTATATTGAGATTAATCTTTCCGTAGCGCAATGTATGCATAAAGAATTACCAGAGCTCGTTTTAGAAACACTTAAGCGTTATGATGTATCGCCTGATAAGATTAATCTTGAGATAACTGAGACGGCGGCGTCATATTCTCAGAATATTATGGCTGAAAATATAGGTAAACTGAATGATGCAGGAATTGAATTTTCATTGGATGATTATGGAACAGGCTATTCAAATATCCAGAGAGTTTCTACTCTCCCTCTTAAGATTGTAAAGCTTGATAGAACCTTTGTTAACGCTGAGGATAATCCTAAGATGTTTATAGTCTTAGAGAATACTATTAAGATGCTTAAGGACATGGAGATGGAGATTGTGGCTGAAGGTATTGAAACAGAACAGCTTCTTAACAAATTCGCTGATATGCAATGTGAATATATACAGGGATATTACTTTTCAAAGCCTATTCCAAGGGATGATTTTATTGCATTTGTATTAAAGCATAATAGGGCATAGATGCGATATGTTTTCAGGAGACATAACAGAAAAAATATTTACAAAATAGACACTTTTCCTTTGATATGGTAAAGTGTCTATACATTATTTATGATTATTTTTCATTAAGAGGGTATGAGTATGAAGAAACTGATTATTATCACTGTCAGTATATTGACTATCATAATTATAGGAATTTTCTTTATAACTGGAAATAAGTCTGATACAGATATAACAGATAAGACTACAAAGGTAGGTTTTATTTACAATGGTGAGATAGATGATAAGGGTTGGGGACAGTCTCACTATGAGGGTATTTCCATTACGGCGGAAGAACTTAATCTCCAAATAATATATGAGGAAAATGTACCTTTTGATAAAAACTGTATGGATATTATGCAGACAATGATTGATGATGGTTGCGAGATAATTATATGTAATTCTTTTAATTATGGTGAGTGGATGGTGCAGGTTGCGGAACGAAATCCAGAGATAGTGTTTTTGCATGCTACAGGTACAGAAGAGGGAAACAATATCACTACATATTTTGGGAGAATGTATCAGATGAGATATTTAAGTGGTATAGTAGCCGGAATGCAGACTGAGACAGATTCTATAGGATATGTAGCTGCATATCCTATATCTGAGGTGAATCGTGGCATAAATGCATTTACAATTGGTGTTAAATCTGTGAATCCTGATGCTACTGTTTATGTAGTTTGGAGTGAATCGTGGACAGATTACGAGGTAAATAGACAGGCTGCACAAACTTTAGTTGATGAATGTGATGTTGATATTCTGGCTATGCATTGTGATAGCGTGGCTCCATTAGATGTGGCAGAGGAAAGTGGCATATGGTCTATAGGATATAATATGGACAATAGCGATTTATATCCAAATAGCTTTTTGACAGCTGCTGTTTGGGATTGGGATACTTTTTATATTCATGAGATAACTAAATATTTACAGGGGAAGTATCACTCTGGAAATTACTGGGAAGGTTCTGAGACAGGATTAGTCAATTTATCTCCTTTAACTGATAATGTAAAGGCTGGTATTGGAGATGTTGTGGCTGAGAAAAGAACCATGTTGGACGAAGGTACTTTTGATGTGTTTTATGGCCCCATCGTTGATACAGAAGGAAACTTAAGAATCGGTGAGGGTGAAAATATGCCTGATGAAGTTATGCTTAATTCTTTTGACTGGTATGTGGAGGGCGTATGCATATATGAAGAGTAAGAAGTTTTTGGGTTTTTCCCTGCTGATAGTTATGCTTATTATCATATCTACGATGGTAAGTATGTTTGTATTTACAGGTGAAAAGAAGGCAGATAAATTAAAAGTAGGCTTTATTATGTCGGGAAGTACTGATGAGCAAGGTTGGAATGGTCTGCATTATCAGGGAATAGATGCCGCTTGTAAGGAATTAGAAGTAGAATTAATTGTAAAAGAGAATGTGAAAGAAAATTCTGGTCAGTGTGAGATAGCTATACGCGAACTCGCAGAAGAAGATATAGATATTACTATTTTGTCCAGTTATGGATATGCTGAGGAGGTAGTAGATGTTGTAGAAGAATATCCGGATATTACTTTTTACTCCGAAAACTTTGAATATTATGGAGACAATCTGAATTGTTATTTTGCGAGAATATATCAGGCAAGATATTTGTCTGGTATTATAGCTGGTATGCAATCAGAGACAGGTATTATTGGATATGTTGCAGCTATGCCAAACAGCGAGGTTAATCGTGGTATAAATGCTTTTACGTTGGGAGTTCAAAGTGTGAATCCTAATGCAAGAGTAATTGTGGCTTGGAGCAATTCTTGGGATGATGCTGAGGAGGAAAAAAGATTAGCACAAGCGCTAATAGACGGGTGTGATGTGGATGTTCTTACATATCACCAGAATCAGCCAAATGTGGTGGAAGTGGCAGAGAGTAATAACGTATACTCTATTGGATATCATGAAATGCCTGAAGGAGTTTCGGAAAAGTATTTAGCTACAGTGGAGTTTCATTGGGATTTCACATACAAAGAATTGATATTAGACTATAAAAAAGGTAAGTCGAATGAGGTGAATTCTTACTGGTTTGGTTTGGATAAAGATGCAATAGGATTATCAGATATATCAGCAGTTGTAACTCAAGATACGTTATCTCGGGTAGAAAGTGCAAAGCAGGATATAATTAATGGTATGGCAATATTTTCTGGAGTTATATATGATACAGAAGGAAAAATTAGATGTAATTATGGTGAAGCTATTAGTGATGATATACTTATGAAAAGTATGGATTGGTATGTAGAAGGTGTGGAATTCTATGAAGAATAGGAAAGCTAAGAACAATATAAGAACTGTGTTAGGTGTCGCAGCTTTAGTTGGTATTATGCTGGTTGTTGGCAGTCTTCTGGGAATGAAAATGAATCAGCTGTTGATTGAGCATATGGAAAATCAGGTTGCTGAACAAGGCTATCTCATTTCAGAACAGATGGAGCAGGTTATTGTTATACAGTTTGAGCAGCTTAACAATATTGCAAATGCAGTTACAAATAATATTGATTCATCTGAAAGAGTGTTACAGATAGTGAAACAGGAGCAGGAGGGTATTATAGTAGGTGTAATGTCCCTTGATGGTAAAGTCGTTTTAGGACAAGAAATTGATTCCTCTAAGTATGAGGGGATAAGAGATTCTTTTCGTGGTGAGGAAGCAGTATCTTATTCTGAAGATGGCGGTGTAATGTTTTCAGTTCCTATTTACAATGGCGAAAATGTAAAATATGTACTGTACAAGATATATGAAAAGGATGTTTTGGTTGATACTTTTGGTATAGATTGTTATAAGGGCGAGGGACAGGTACTCTGGGCAGATGAGGATTTTAATGTTGTTATCCCTTTTGCAACAGAAGAATATGATATGGCATTTCTTGAGTCGGAGGATGTTAAAAAAGGATTTGAAGATATAAAGAAGAAGATGAATGTATCTACCTGTGCAAGTACATATGTAAAATCGCATAGTGGAAGAAATTTCTTGTTTGTATCAGAAGTTGCTCAGTATGGAATATTTGCGGTCGGTGTTGTACCTGAGAAAGCCTTGTCAGAGGGGATAACATATATCACAACCTTAGTTTTGTGGGTGTTTGGTTTGTTACTTATCCTTTTTATAATTGGTGCAACATATTTATTTATTACGGCTGAAAAAGCAAAGGATAGAGATGAGTTAAGAGAAGCAAAAGAAGAAGCAGAAAATGCCAACAGAGCAAAAAGTCAATTTTTGGCCAATATGTCTCATGAGATAAGAACACCTATTCACGCTATTATGGGCATGAATGAAATGGTTTTACGTGAGGCTAAGGATGAAGATATCCGTGTATATGCAAACAATATTAAAAGTGCCAGCGAAAACCTTTTAGAAATAATAAATGGTATTTTGGATTTTTCTAAGGTTGAGGCAGGAAAAGTTGAGATAGAGCAACATGAATATTCTTTGGGAGGCTTGCTGGCCGATTTAAACAACATAATCCAGCCTATGACAAAGGAAAAAAAATTAGAGTTTTTGCTTCGGATTGATGAAAAGTTACCTAGTGTATTGATTGGAGATGTTGGTAAAGTTCGTCAGATTATGATTAACATTTTAAACAATGCAGTTAAGTACACAAAGCAAGGAAGTATTTCCTTGATTGTGAATGGTAATGTATGTAACGACAGGGTGAATTTGAATATTCAAGTAAAAGACACAGGAATTGGAATAAAAGAGGCTAACCTAAATAAACTTTTTATTGATTTTGAGAGAGTTGATTATGAGGAAAATCGTAATATTGAAGGTACGGGTCTTGGACTTGCCATAGTTCACAAATTACTTCTAAATATGGGTGGTGAAATTAAAGTTGCCAGTGAATATGGGAAGGGAACTACGTTTACTATTCTCATATCTCAGGGCATTGCTGATGCAAAATGTATAGGTGAATTTAATGCTAGTTATGACTTGGGAAATGATGCAAAGTATACTGAGAGATTTGTGGCTCCAGAAGCAAAGGTGCTTGTTGTTGATGACCATGAAATGAATTTGCTTGTAATAAAGAATTTGCTCAAGTCAACAAAGATACAGGTGACTACCTGTACAAGCGGTGAAGAGTGTATTGACCATATTATAAAAGAAACCTATGATGTAGTTTTATTAGACCATATGATGCCTGAAATGGATGGCATTGAAACCTTGCAAACGATAATTGATAAGGATCTAAAACGGGAAACAACTTTTATTGCATTGACAGCTAACGCTATTGTTGGAGTCAAGGAAATGTATCTTTCAAATGGCTTTGATGACTATTTGAGTAAGCCTATTGATACTAGGAAGATGGAAAAGATGCTTCAACGCTATATTCCTGAAAATAAGGTTACAAGGGTTAAACAAAATAATACAATAGATGTTGAAGAGGAAAACAATAAGGAAAATGTTTTTCGTCAGGAATATATTGATCAAAAGGTTGGAATGAAATATAGTGCTCAGAGTACAGAAATGTACAAGTCTTTCCTTGAAGTTTATTGTGAATATGGTGTTGAAAAGAAATGTCAGGTTGAAGATAGCTATTCAACAAACAACTGGAAGGATTATGTTACATATGTTCATTCAGTTAAGTCTACATCTCTTAATATTGGTGGTGTAAATTTAAGCAAAATAGCAGCAGACATAGAGAAATATGGCAAAGAGTACTTGGCTGGAGATGAAAATGCAATAACCTTTGTTAAGGAAAATCATAATGAACTTATGAGAATATACGATGCCACGATGGAAGAAGCGATAAAGCTTATGAAGTCTTTGTAGCAGTGTGTTATGGTATTGGAGAGAGGTGAATATCTTTGAAGAAAATAAATAGAAAATGGTACATGATATTTATTTTGTGTACTATAGTAGCTCTCTTTGTTATGGTTGCATATAACTATAAGGTGTTCAAATCAAGTCTTGAAACAAGTCTTGAAGAGTTGGGGACTAGTAGTCTGGCACATAGTAAAGAACAATTAGATGGATATTTTGTGAGACGAGTTGAAGTTCTTAGAACTACTGCGTCATCAGTAGAATTTATGATGGAGAATAATGCATCATTAGAGGATATTGGTAAATTTTTGTCCTACGAATCAGAAAGATATGTAGAGGAAATTGATGACAATTTTACAGGAATTTACGGAGTTTTTTATGGAGTTTATATTGATGGTGCAGGTTGGGTTCCAGATGAAAATTATGACCCTACAACAAGAAACTGGTACAAAGAAGCTGTGGAAGCAAATGGACAGCCGATTTTGGTCTCTCCTTATGTAGATGCGCAGACAGGAAATGTTATGATGTCTATGAGTAAAAGTCTTTCTGATGGGGAGAGTATTATTTCTTTAGATATTGAAATGGATGCTGTTCAGGAAATAGCTGATAATATAGCTATAGACGGCATGGGATATGGAATTGTGATAGACGAAAATGGAATGGTTGTAGCTGCTGGTATGCCAGAAGAGGCAGATGAGAATTATTCCATTGATAATGAAGAGATGAATGCATTATTGCTTGATGTCTGTGAAACAACTGATAATTGTTTTAGAACCAAAATGAAGGGTGAGTCCTATACTGTTTTTACAGATAGGGTCATGGATTCATGGACAGTCGTGTTGTTTATTAAGGATGCTGAGCTGTTCGCAGATGCTACAAAGATTCTTCGCCGCGATATTGTTGTGTCTTTGGTGATTTCTATACTTATTGTTTCTATGTTTTCCTTTGCATTTGTAAAGACAAATGAATCAATTAAGTTAGAAAAACAAAGTAACGAAAAAGTAGAGGACATGAATAAAAAGATTATTCGTGCGCTGGTTAGAACAATAGATGCAAAAGATAGATACACTAATGGGCATTCTCTTAGAGTTGCAGAATATTCTAAGGAAATTGCCAGACGGATGAACAAAACGGAAAAGGAACAGGAAACAATATACTATGCAGGTCTTTTGCACGATGTTGGTAAAATACGTATTCCTGTAGATGTAATAAATAAGCCGGGAAAACTTACTGATGAAGAGTACGAGCAGATTAAGATTCACCCGGTTACAAGTTACCATATCCTAAAGGATATTTTTGATGATGTAAAAGTAAAAAATGGTGCAAAATTCCATCACGAAAGATACGATGGAACAGGTTATCCAAATGGCCTTAAAGGGGAAAATATCCCAGAAATAGCAAGAATTATTGGTGTGGCAGACGCCTACGATGCAATGGCTAGTAACAGAAGCTATAGAAAAGCATTGCCACAGAATGTTATCAGAAACGAAATTGAAAAAGGGAAGAGTGTCCAATTTGATCCCGAGATAGCGGACATTATGCTTAAAATGATTGATGAAGACAAAGATTATGCATTGAAAGAAAGCAATTCTCATCAAAAGAAAATATTGGTTGTTGATGATGAACCTATGAATATCAAAATGGTTAGTATTATTTTAAAAGATTCTCCTATGTATGAGGTGCTTGGTGCAACAAGTGGTAACGAGGCCATAGAAAAGCTTGAAGAACAACAAGTTGATATGGTGCTTCTTGATGTTATGATGCCAGAAATGGATGGATTTGAAATAATTTCGCTGATTAGAGAAAAGTATGATATGCCAATTGTATTTATGACTGGAGACAGAAATATCGAAACAATTGAGAGGGCATCCAAGTATGGTGTTGATGATTATTTGACCAAACCATTCTTGCCACTGGCACTGAAAGAGATTATTCATAGTACTTTGAATTAATCAAATGTGTTAAATGTTTAACATAAAAAGTCTTTGAATAAAAAAATATTGTAAATTTTAAAAAATCGAGTATACTTACATAAGTGGCAAAATATTCATAGAGTGTTTATGGATTTGTGTATATCGCTATATATTTTATTGAAATCAGGAGGAACCTACAATGGAATCAAACATACCAGAATTATATGGGTGTCACGTATTTAACGATAAGATAATGCGTTATAAGCTTCCAAAGGATGTTTATAAGGCTCTTAGAAAGACAATTCAAAACGAGACACACCTCCAACTTGATGTGGCAAACTCTGTAGCTGTTGCTATGAAGGAGTGGGCTATTGAAAATGGAGCAACTCACTATACCCATTGGTTCCAACCTATGACAAATGTTACTGCTGAAAAGCATGATAGTT